>NZ_SMJW01000100.1 GCF_004348335.1 Actinomadura bangladeshensis
GGCCAAGTCGTCGCGATCGCCGGCAACGGGGAGACGGGCCCGGCTATGAGCGGGCAGTGGGCGCTGGGCTCGCCCGTCAACCTCGCAGGTCCGTTTGCATTCGCGCCGGACGGCACGCTTTACCTTCCGGTCCGGCAACCTGGCGGCGACGGCGCCTTAGTGCGGTTCGCTCGAATCGCCACAGATGGTCGGTTGAGCATCATCGGGACGCCCGTTCAATGGCATCGTGCCGACAAGTTGACCGTGGGTGGCGGGAAGCTGTGGATACTGGGGACGGGACCGCAGCCCACGCTCGTCAGGTACTCGATGGCCGGGGCCGAGGAAGCCCGCCTTTTCGTTGTGAGGAGCCCGCAAGACGGGCCGACGCTCATTGACGAACAAGGTGATCCGTCGCCCACCGAGACACAGCGTCGGGAACGACAGAGATGGCTGTCGGGCGACCATCATCCGTCCGCCGTGGCCGTCGGAGCCGACGGGACACCGGTGGTCGCCCTGCGAACGGGGGAACTCTTCAGAGTTCCTTCACCCGGCAGGATCCGTCGGTGGCGGCCACCCGGTTACGCGGCGGCCATTGACGACCTTGTCCGGCGGGGGCACAAGACCGATGTGTTCACCCGTACCGTGGACGCGCTAATTGCCGAGGACAGCGGGCTCACCGTCCTCACCAGTGCCGGGGCCGTCATGATCCCGGCCCGAGGGCGGGCAAAGGGGATTCGCATCGACTACCCGGAACGCCCGGGGTACGGGATCGCCTGGGCGGGCGGCGGGAAGACCGCTGACGGCTCGCTCGTACTGGCGGCGCAGGCCAACCCGCCCGCCGCCTCCATTCTCATCAGGGTGGGCCCGGACGGGCGGGTGAGCCGGTTGCAACCGGATTGGCCCGACACCTGCGACGGCGGGCCGGCGAGCCCTACAAGCCCTCAGCCGGGGACGGACCTCCTCGGTCTCGCGATCCGCCCGAACAATGCGGTGGTCGTCGGCGACAGGGCATGCTGGAGGCTGTACGAAGTCCGGAGCGCCGCGCCGTAGAGTCACTGATCACTCGCACCGGTCGGCGGTGGGCCGATGTCCGAGCGGGGCGTGGCCGGCGAAGTGGTATTGGTGAACCCGGTATTGGCTTGTTCTATCAAGCTCTTTCCGGTATGCCCGTCGCTCATCTGAGCTTCGGCCCAGCGCCAGAGGACGTCCAGGTCCGTTTTGCTGATCTTCTTGAGTCGGCCGTCGGAGTGGAAGAATCTGCCGACGTCATAGGTCACGCCGTCAGTCGTGATCTTTGAACTGCGTCGTGTCCCGTCATTGTGCAGGCTTGCCGCGAGTTCCGTTCTCACGGCTGTCCCCCAGTCGTAGCCGACGGTCCGGGTGTTCTCGTCGATGCTTCCAAGCTTTTCTTGCTCGGCTTTGCTCAGTAACTGCTCTGGATCGTTGACGATGGTCCCTGGCAAGAATCCACTGGTCAGCCCTGACCCCGGAAGCATTGAGAACAAGGACTCCGTTAGGCCCCTGACGGCTTCGCCGTCTTTTTGGGCGGCGGCAAGCGCCTCGCTCTCGGCCTTGCCTTGGTCGAGATAGCCGATTTTCAGGCCATGAGTGATGTTTCCCTCCAGGTGGCCGATTCGACTCATTGCATCCTCTAAGGGGATGCGTTTGAAGGCGCCGCGCGCGGCGCCGGCCAGCAGCAGCCGTTCGTAGGTCTGTGCAGCCAAGAGGAGTGTTGTTCGACTCTTCTCGTCGGAGGTAAAGGTTGATAGAAAATGCTGTGCCGTCCAGCCTGACATCCGGAACGTCTTTCCCCCGGTGACCGGATCGTCGTCGAGTAGTGACGTCGAGGGATCCCCGTCACCGGTGCTGGGAACGAAACTGCCGATATAGCGTGTGGCGACAGAAAGGAGTGCCCGCTTGAGTTGGTCCGGAAGATCGAGCCGGGCCCCGGCAGCGTGAATTGCGTCCGGTGCGGTGACGATGTCGTTTCCGGTGAGGAACTTGCGCACATCGTCACGTGCAAGGCCGTTCCAGCGGGAGACCGCCCATACCGCCTGCCGGGCGATGTCCGCGGCCTCGCGTTCATGTCCGGGAGCCGGGCGGGTGGCGAGTTCGATGACCGCGCCCGCTCGGCGCCCTCCGTCCGGCCAGTCGGGCGCGAGCAACGCGGACACGTACGTCTGGCCGGGAAGGCGGGTCAGCCAGGTCGGGAGTTGGGTGGGACGGAATTTCGAGTTTCGCGGGTCGGTGGTCGCCAGTGACGGTGGAAGCGTGCCCAGGGCCAGAAGTCGTGCTGCCTCTGTATTCTTCTCCGAGGCGATCTCGCCGAGGATGGCCAAAGCGGGATCGTATTGCTGGATGGTTCGGTGGTCGCTGAGATTCAGCCCCCAGTCGTCGACCCAGTGGGCATTGTTGTCGAACCACCTGGGCTCTTGAAAACCCTTCTCTTCCCAGGTCATCCGATAGGTGGCGTTTTGCTGCCGCCACCGGAGCCCTGCCTGCCCTAGCGCGGCGAGGGTTTTCGCGCCCCACGGGCCGCTGCCGAGTTTGACGAGGAGGGCTTGGCCGGGCATGTCTGCGCCGGCGGGGCCCAGGGCCTTCGCGGCTATGCCTTCCGTTTCCCTTTTTCGGGATAGGGCGGCTAGGGCTGTGCCCAGGTTTCCTACTGTCTTCTTGTCTTCGGGGGCCAGGCCGCTGGTTTTGCTCAGTTGGTGGAGGCGGTAGGGGAGTTTGCCTGCGGAGCCTGGCGGGATGTTGGAGAAGAAGGTGGCCAGGTAGGTGGTGTTCTTGCTGTTCTCGGCCAGGGTGCGGGCCATCTCCGACATCAGGGCCGGCGTCGCGTTGCCCGGGTGGGTTGTGTGCTTCAGCCAGGCGCGGGCCTGGAGGCGGGCCAGGTCGGTCATTTCCTTGGAGCCGAAGCGTTCCGTGTCCGGGATTTCGATGACCGGGCCCTGGATCAAGGGGGTTGCGGTCACTTCGTTTTCGGCGAGGGCGTACATGATGCGGGTGCGCATGCGGGCGGCCTGCGTGCGGCACCAGGAGGCGGCGTTGTCGCAGGGCGTGGTGCTCGGGATGTCCGGGTAGGCGAGGGCCAAGTGGCCGCGGATCATCTTGGCGCGGTGGGGGAGGTCGGCCGCGGCGCGCGTCAGGGCCGTTTCCAAGCGTTCCAGGGCGGACGGGCTGACGGAGGCGACGCCGGGCTTTCCGCCGGGTGGGGTGACTCGGGGGATCTCTGGTGGGTCCAGGGTGAGGGGGACCTGGTTGAAGCGGACGACCGTGCGTTCGACCTCGAGCATCAGGCGGTTCAGCGACCGGTTGTGGCCCTGGAGGTCGGTGGTGAACGCGGCGGCGGAGCCGCCCTGCCAGGTCTGCGGGCCCATGAGGCGGGTCACCTCGGACATCGCCGTTGAAATCGCCTGAAGTTCGGCGTGCACGGCGCGGGCGTCGATCTTGAGGGTCATGACCCGCCTCCTTTCGCCCTGTGGACGGTAATGAAAGGGGAGGCGGCAGGGGCGGAAACGGTGTTTCGGGTCGGGGGTAATCCGGGTTTATTCGCGGGAGAGGGCTCTGGTGGCGCCGGCGGCGACGGTCAGGCCTAGGACGAGGCCCGCGGCGACGATGAAGTTTGCTATCCACTGGTAGACGCCCTTGGGGGCGAACTCGATCTCCTGGCCGAGGCTGCCGATCGGCAGGAGCAGGTCGAGGGTGTAGAAGAACGCGTTGAAATGCGGCTTGTGGCCGTCGTCCAGGACGTCGGGGCGGTGGAGGGAGAAGACGATCGTGCCGAAGGCCAGGAGGCCGATCAGCCAGCTGGCGGCGCGGAACGGGCGGTAGCCGTAGCCGACCAGGCCGTCCTGCATCCAGCCGACGATCTTGCGGGGGAGTCCCTGGGTCTTGCGGCGGTCGCGGGCCTTGGCGAGCAGGACGGAGCGGCCGTCGGCGTCCAGGCCGAGGGAGCGGTAGGTCTGGGCCAGGCGCTCGTAGGGCTGCGGGGCGTAGCCGTCGGTGTCGCGGTGCAGCCAGTCCAGGCGCTCGCGGGCGGTGAGGGGCGGGTCGAGGGTCTCGTACTGGAGGCCGTCGAGCTGGAGGCGCTCCGGCCAGGACGCTGCGTCGTCGCGGAGCAGGTTGATGCGGGCGTAGGAGAGGTCGGCGACGCCCTTGATCGGCTCGGCGGTGCGGAGGAGCAGCTCCTCGGCCTGGACGCGCTGCAGGCTGAGGGCGGTCCCGCTGTCGTTGCGCAGCCGGGCGTCGCGGAGGCTGAGCTGGCCGGTGACGCGGGCGCCCGAGAAGCTGACGGCGCCGGTGGCGGTGAAGCCGTCCGAGCAGTAGATGTCGGTCTCGACGGTGAGGTCGTCGGCGTTGAGGGCGGTGCGCTGGGGCGCGGACAGGTTCGCGCCGACGAAGGACAGGTAGCCGCCGACGCTGGCGCCGCGGAGCCGGACCTCGCCCTCGGCGGTGAAGCCGCCGTCGCAGAACACGTTCGCGGCGACGTCCAGGCGGCTGGCGTACAGGGCGACGCCGGACGGGTTGTAGAGCCGCGCGCCGCGGAAGATCAGCTGGCCGCCGATGCGGGCGCCGGGCAGCCGGACCTCGCCGTTGGCGATGAAGTCCTGGTCGCAGTAGACGTTCGCCTCGACGGCGAGGCGGTCGGCGAGCAGCGCGTCCCCGCCGGGGTTGGTCAGCTGGACGCCGGACATGTTCAGGATCCCGGTGATGTTCGCACCGTCCAGCCAGACGCCGCCGTCGATCCGGCTCCCCTCCAGCCACAGGTGGCCGTCGACGCGCGTACCGGACGCGACCAGGCCCGGCAGCCGGCAGCGCATCAGGTGGACGCTGTTCATGCTCGCCCAGTAGAGGTGCGGCGCCTCGTCGAACGCGCAGCCGGTGAGGGCCAGCGGGACGGTGACCTCCGCGTGCCCGAGGTTCAGCGAGCCGGTGATGCGGGCGCCGGTGAGCCGGACGGCGGCGACCTGCCCCGGCTCGGGCTCCACCGCGCCGACCAGGAGGGCGACGAGGACCTCGGCCCTGACCACCCGGTCGTGCCCCCACCGGTCCGCCTGCGCGACGTCGTCGAACGCCCGGTCGCCGGTCGACAGGTCGACGGATTCGCCCTTCGGGAACGCCTTCCACAGGCGGCGTTCCGAGGGGGTCAGGTCCTCGATGTTCATCGGGTGGCTCCGGGGGGATGCGGATGGCTCGTGAAGAGCCATGGTGCCGTACGCTTCAGATCGTAAGGAAAAGTGCAGATCAGTGAGGGGGCGGTCGTGGCGCGTGTCGTCGTGGACGTCATGCTCAAGCCGGAGATCCTCGACCCGCAGGGCCAGGCGATCGCCAGGAAGCTGCCGCAGATGGGGTTCGACGGGGTGGTCGCCGTCCGGCAGGGCAAGCGGTTCGAGGTGGAGTTGGAGGGGGACGCCGACGAGGCGGCCCTGGAGCGGGTCGGCAAGATCGCAGAGACGCTGCTGGCCAATCCGGTCATCGAGAACTACGAGGTCCGCGTTCTCTAGCCGGAATTGCGCGGAATACCGTTCGGTACCGGACGGGGTTTGTTTCGTTCCGAACGGGCGGCGGGACAACGGGGTTTCCCGGAAAGACCCGTGAGTACAGCGATTACGGAGTAATCCGCCGGGGAAGTGTTAGCTGCGTCGAGTCGTCGAGCACGCTCCGGGGCCGGGGGAACGGTCGGGAAGCCCGGGGCATGACACGAGGTGTCCGGGTGGATATGAGGTTCTCGCTCGCGCTGCCGCGCGATGCGCTGAGCATCCCGGTGATCCGGCGGGTGGTGGGGGACGCCCTGCGGGGGCTCGGCGTCTCCGCCGACTGCGTCGACGACGTCCTGGTCGCCACCTCCGAGGCGTGCACGAACGTCGTCCAGCACGCCCGCGCGACCGGGGAGTACGAGGTGACCGGGCACGTCGACGAGGGCGTGTGCATGCTCAAGATCATGGACTGGGGCCGCGGGCCCCGGCCGGCCCCCGTGGACCGGGGCCCGTTGAGCGAGTCCGGGCGCGGGATTAAAATCATGCGGGCGCTGGTGGACGACCTGGACATCCGCTCCTCCCCCGACACGGGCACCGTCGTTCACCTGCGGAAGCGCCTGACCTGGAGCGACGGGGCCCTGGTCCGGCGACTCGACGCCGGACTCATGCGGGGCGCCGGGTAGATTAGGACGCGCGCGGGGGGTATGCGACGCGCAGCGGGGTGATCGGCGGAGGAGATCCCGACCGTCCCGGCCGCCGCCTTCTTTCGGAGGAACAGAACAGATGGACGCTGCCCGGGTTGGGATCATCACCTTCCCTGGTTCCCTGGACGACAAGGACGCCGCACGTGCCGTCAGGCTGTCCGGCGCCGAGCCGGTCGCGCTCTGGCACGGCGACCACGACCTGCAAGGGGTCGACGCGGTCGTCCTGCCAGGCGGGTTCTCCTATGGGGACTACCTGCGGGCCGGGGCGATCGCCCGGTTCGCGCCGCTGATGACCGAACTGGTGACCGCCGCCGGCGCGGGGCTGCCCGTCCTCGGCATCTGCAACGGCTTCCAGGTGCTGTGCGAGACGCACCTGCTGCCGGGCGCGCTGCTGCCGAACGCGGGCCTGCACTTCGTCTGCCGCGACCAGCGGCTGCGGATCGAGAACGCCGACACCGCCTGGACCGGCGAGTACAGCGAGGGCCAGGAGGTGGTGATCCCGATCAAGAACCGGGACGGCCGCTACACCGCCGACCGGGAGACGCTGATCGAACTGGCCGACACCGGCCGGATCGTCGCCCGCTACGTCGACCTGAACCCGAACGGCTCCCTCGACGACATCGCCGGCATCTGCAACGAGGCCGGCAACGTGGTCGGGCTCATGCCCCACCCCGAGCATGCCGTGGAGTCGCTGACCGGACCGTCCACCGACGGGCTCGGTTTCTTCACCTCCATTGTCAAGAGACTGGTCAACGCATGAGTGAGCAACGGCCCCACGCTTCCGGACGCGCTACCCGGGACGCCTCCGACGAGCCGTCCATGGAGTGGCTCGGGGAGCTCAAGTCCGACGCTGACGACCCCGAACTCCAGCCCGTCAACCCAGCGGTGACCCAGGGCTTCAAGGCCATCATCGACGAGGACCGGCAGACGGGCCAGGCCGCCCGTCCCGTCCAGCAGGACCCCGCCGTCCAGGCCTCTCCCGGGCCGTTCACGGGGCCCATGCCCGTGCTGGACGGCGAGCAGGCTCCCGCACCGGCGGCGCCCCTCGAAGGGCCGGAGCAGGAGTTCGCCCGCGCCCTGGAGGAGGAGCGCCCCGGCGGCGACCCCTCGTCCACCGTGGTGGACCCGTCACTGACCATGCCCGACCTCAGCGGCTTCGCCGCGCCTCGCCCGCCCGCGGAGCCCGGCGGCCCTGGCACGGGCCCCCAGCCGGCCGTGGGGTCGGGAACCGGCCCGCAGCCTGCGGTCGGGTCGGGTACTGGCCCGCAGCCCCTTGTCGACCTGAACAGCGGCCCGCTTGCGCGTCCGGAGGGCCCTGGCACAGGGCCGCAGCCGGTGGTCGGTCCGGGTAGCGGCCCGCAGCCGGTCGTTGATCTGAACAGTGGCCCGCTGGCGCGTCCTGAGGGGCCCGGGACGGGTCCGCAGCCTGCCATTGGCACGGGCACCGGCCCGCAGCCCGTGGTGGGCTCTGGGACGGGTCCGCAGCCTGCGGTCGGCCCCGGTACCGCCCCGCAGCCGATCGTTGATCTGAACAGTGGCCCGCTGGCGCGTCCTGAGGGCTCCGGGACGGGTCCGCAGCCTGCCATTGGCACGGGCACCGGCCCGCAGCCCGCGATCGGCTCCGGGACGGGCCCGCAGCCCGCCGTAGGCTCGGTAACGGGCCCCCAACCCGCCGTGGGTCCGGGGACCGGCCCGCAACCCGCCGTCAGCCTGAACACCGGTCCGCTGGTGCCCGTCCGCGCCGAAGGCGGCGGCACCGGTCCGCAGCCTCGCATCGGCCGCGGCACGGGTCCGCAACCGGCCATCGGGGGCCCGGGAACCGGTCCCCAGCCCGCCGTGGGTCCGGGGACGGGGCCGCAGCCCGCGCTCGGCCCGGGCACCGGCCCGCAGCCGACGGTCGAGACCGCAACCGGCCTGCAGCCCCTCCGGCCGGGGACCGGTCCAATGCCGGCGATCGCGTCCGGCCCGGTCGACCAGGGCACGGACACGGTCGCCATCGCCGCCGCGACCCCCGAGCGCCCGCAGCCGTACGTCGAGCTGGGGATGAACGAGGAGGAGTACCGGCGCGTCCGGCACATCCTCGGGCGCCGTCCGACGTCGGCGGAGCTGGCGATCTACTCGGTCATGTGGAGCGAGCACTGCTCCTACAAGAGCTCCAAGGTGCACCTGCGCCAGTTCGGCGACAAGGCCCCGAAGACCGACAAGCTGCTGGTCGGCATGGGCGAGAACGCCGGTGTGGTGGACATCGGCCACGGCTGGGCGGTCACCTTCAAGGTGGAGTCGCACAACCACCCGTCCTATGTGGAGCCGTACCAGGGCGCCGCTACGGGCGTCGGCGGGATCGTGCGCGACATCATGTCGATGGGTGCGCGCCCCATCGCCGTCATGGACTCGCTCCGTTTCGGCCCGGCGGACGCCCCCGACACCCAGCGCGTCCTGCCGGGCGTGGTGGCCGGTGTGGGCGGCTACGGCAACTCCCTGGGGCTGCCCAACATCGGCGGTGAGACCGTCTTCGACGCCTGCTACGAGCAGAACCCGCTCGTGAACGCCCTGTGCGTCGGCGTGATGAAGCACGAGGACATCAAGCGCGCCGTGGCCCCCGGCCCCGGCAACAAGGTGATCCTGTTCGGTGCCCTGACCGGCCCGGACGGCATCGGCGGCGCGTCCGTCCTGGCCTCGGCGACGTTCGATGAGGAGTCGCACCAGAAGCGGCCGTCGGTCCAGGTGGGCGACCCGTTCATGGAGAAGCTGCTCATCGAGTGCTGCCTGGAGCTGTTCAACGAGGACCTCGTGGTCGGCATCCAGGACCTCGGCGCCGCCGGTGTGTCCTGCGCGACGACGGAGCTGGCCGCGGCCGGCACCGGCGGCATGCACGTCGACCTCGACACCGTCCCGCTGCGCGACGCGACGCTGCGCCCTGAGGAGATCCTCATGAGCGAGTCGCAGGAGCGCATGATGGCGGTCGTGTCGCCCGACAAGGTCGAGCGCTTCATGGAGATCTGCGCCCGCTGGGAGATCCCGGCGACGGTCATCGGCCAGGTCACCGACACGCGCCGGCTGGTCATGACGTGGCGGGGCGAGACGATCGTCGACATCCCGCCGGTCACGGCCGCCGACGAGGGCCCGGTGTACAACCGGCCGCTGGAGCCCCCGCACGACCTCGGCGCCCTCCAGGCCGACACCCCGGGACGGCTGACGCGTCCGTCCAACGGCGACGAGCTGCGCCGGACGGTCCTGTGGCTGGCCGGGTCCCCGAACCTCGCGAGCAAGACGTGGGTGACGTCGCAGTACGACCGCTACGTCCTGGGCAACACGGTCATGGCCATGCCCGAGAACGCGGGCGTGGTGCGGGTGGACGACGAGTCCGGGCTGGGCATCGCGCTGTCCCTGGACGGCAACGGCCGCTACACCCGCCTTGACCCGTACTCGGGCGCACAGCTCGCGCTGAGCGAGGCGTACCGCAACGTAGCCTCCACCGGTGCGCGTCCCCTGGCCGTCACCAACTGCCTCAACTTCGGCTCCCCCGAGGACCCGGGCGTCATGTGGCAGTTCGCGCGCGCCGTGGAGGGTCTGGCGGACGGCTGCCAGTACCTGGGCATCCCGGTCACCGGCGGCAACGTCAGCTTCTACAACCAGACCGGCGACACCCCGATCAACCCGACGCCGGTGATTGGTGTCCTGGGCGTCCACGACGACGTCCGCCGCCGGGTGAACATGTCGCTGACCACCGACGGCGCCACGATCGCGCTGCTCGGCGAGACCCGCGAGGAGTTCGGCGGCTCGGAATGGGCGCACGTCGTCTACAACCACCTGGGCGGGCTGCCGCCGTTGGTCGATCTGAAGGCGGAGGCGGCGCTGGCGTCGGTGCTGGTCGCCGCGATCCGCGACGGCCTCCTCACCGCCGTCCACGACCTGTCGGACGGCGGCCTGTCGCAGACGCTGGTGGAGGCGTGCCTGCGCGGCGGCCTCGGCGCCCGCATCACGCTGCACGGCGACCCGTTCACGGCGCTGTTCAGCGAGTCGGTGGCCCGCGCCATGGTCGCGGTCACGCCGGGCTCTGAGGCGCGCCTGGCGGCCCTCTGCGAGTCCGCCGGGGTGCCGGTGGCCCAGCTCGGCGTGGCGGGCGGCGACGCCCTCCGCGTGACCGGGCGCGGCCCCGACGGCGACCAGCAGGAGCTGTTCAGCATCGGCCTGTCGGAGCTGCGCGAGGCGCACGAGCGCATGCTGCCCAGCTACGCCGACTGATCCCCGATCAGCGGACGGAAGGGGCGCCCCGCACCTGGGGCGCCCCTTCCGCGTCGTCAGGGCCGGTCTAGCCTGGGAGGGACGAACCGATCCACGGGGGAGGCACGGTGGGTTCCAAGCGCTGGTCCGAGCTCAGCCGGACGGAACGCTCGCTCATCGCGGGCGCCACGACGGTGCAGCTGTCGCTGCTGGCGGCCGCGCTCGTCGACCTGCAGCGCCGTCCGAGCGACCAGGTGAAGGGCTCGAAGCGGCTGTGGCGGGCCGTCGCCTTCGTCAACTTCGTCGGCCCGATCTCCTACTTCCTCTTCGGCCGCAAGAAGTAGCCGCGGACCACCGCCGGCAAGGAGCGGTGGCGACGTCCGGGTCAGAAGACCGAGACGTGGACGTGGTCGTAGTGGTTGGCGGTCACGCCGCCGCGGTTCTCCATCATGCGCCAGCCGGGGCTGCGCATGTCGTAGATGCGCTGGCGCCAGATGACGTACTTGATGCCGAGGGCGCTCGCGTGGGAGATGGCGTACTGGGCGGTGCGGTCGCCCTGGGCCTGGGCGCTGCCGCTCGCCATCACGCCGCCGGTCGTGACCATGAAGTCGCAGGCGTGGCCGGTGCCGTGGTCCTGCGGGTCGCCGGTGTGCCGGACGCAGCCGATCGTCGGGAACGGGCCCGTCTCCAGGTCGAGGGTGTTCTTGACCTTGAGCATGCGGGGCGTGACGCCGCCCATGCCGATGCTCGGCGACTCGGGCTTGTACTTCTTGACGAGCTGCTGGATCTGGGCCTTGCGGTTCTTCAGATCCTTGATCTCCTTCTTCAGCTCCGCCATCTTCGCCTGGGCCTTCTTGCGGGCCTCCAGCTGGTCGGTGACGAGCTTCTGGATCTGCGTGACCTTCGCCGCCTTGTTCTGTGCCAGGTGGCTGACCAGGGTGGCGTTGCTGAGCATCTCGTTGGGGTCGGCGTCGGCGAGGAACGCGACCGTCGGGTCCTCGCCGCCGGTCATGTACTGGGTCGCGGCGAGCTGTGCCACGAGGTTGCGGGCCTCGACGAGGTCCTTCTGCAGGTCGTTGGACTTGCTCAGCGCCTTCTCCGCCGCGTACTGGGCGTCCTTCAGCTTTGCGAGGTCACCGCCGTACTCCTTGTCGAGCTTCTCGATCTGGCGGTTCAGCTTGGCGAACTTGGCGCTGTCGCCCGGGTCCATGGGGACGGACGCGGCCGGGGCGGCGCTCGCCGAGGGGGTGGCGGTTCCGATCAGCGGCAGCGCGGCGGCGATGGCCACGAGAGCCGTGGCGGTGCGTCGTCCACCTCGCCGGCGTGCGGTCCGCCGACAGGTGGAGGCGGGGGTCTCCACGTGTTCTCCTCTCGTCTCGGCCGTAGGTACGGAGGTCCGGGGGCCCTGAGGTCAATGAGCGCTGAAGAAGTCCGGCCTCGCCAAGGGTAGACCCCTGGATCAGGTGGGACGGCGCGGTACGCGTGAAGCCCGGCTCCTTGCTGGGAGCCGGGCCATCCTACGTGACTGGCTTCACAGCTTGCCCTTGTAGAGCAGCCGGTCGGGCTGGGTTCGGAGCCCCTTGAGGCCGTGGGTGGAATTGTCGTTCAGCCACTTCTGCACTTGCGGGAAAGTGGCCGTCGGGTGGTATGCGACGTAGAGGGCCGCGACACCGCTCACGTAGGGGGCGGCCATGGACGTCCCGCTGATCGCCTTGCGGCCGCCTCCAGGCCAGGTGGAGTAGACGCCGTAGCCGGGTGCGTTGATGTCGACGCACTTGCCCCAGTTGGAGAACGACGCGCGGGCGTTGGACTTGGTGGTCGCGCCGACCGCCATGACCCAGCCGGCCCCGGACGGCGAGTAGTTGCAGGCGTCCTTGTTGTCGTTGCCCGCGGCCACGGACAAAAAGATTCCTGATTTCGACAGGCTCGTCACGGCCGTGTTCAAGGCCGAGGACTTCGGTCCGCCGAGCGACATGTTCGCCACGGCCGGCTTGGCGGCGTGGGTGCGCAGCCACTGGACGGCCGCGACGACGTCCGACATGGAGCCTGCGCCGTCGCAGTCGAGGACGCGCAGGGCGCGGAGCTTGACGGACTTGGCGGCGCCGTAGGTCTTGGAGCCGATGATGCCCGCGACGTGGGTTCCGTGGCCGTTGCAGTCACGTCCGTCGCCGTTGAACCTCGTCGCCGTCCAGGCGATGGAGGCGCGTCCCCCGAACTCCTTGTGCTTGACGTCCAGGCCGGTGTCGATGACGTAGGCGTTGACGCCGCTTCCAGAAGATCTGTAGTAGTAGCTCTTCGAGAGCTTGCCGGACCGCTGGTCGATGCGGTCGAGGCCCCACGGCAGGGGCGCGCGCTGGGTCGCGCTGGCCCGGACGATCTGGTCCTGCTCGATCGCGGCGACGCGGTGGTCGCGGCGGAGCCTGTCGAGCTGATCGCCGGTCAGCTTGGCGGCGAAGCCGTTCAGGACGCCGTCGAAGCGCTTGACGCCGGCGGCCCTGACCTTCCCGGCCGTGTCGCTCGTGGACGCTCCGGGCTTCAGCGTGACGATGTACCGGCCGGGCACCGGGGTGCCCTCGGCCGCCGTCACCCGCACGAGGGAGGCGGAGTCGTCGGCGAGCACGGGGAGCGCCGCGGCGGCGCCGAGGCTGGTCGCGACCGCGCCGGCGAGCAGCAGCCTTCGGTGGACAGCCCGCACGGCCTCTCCTTCAGCCGGGGGACCGCGTACGGCGGGCCCCGTCCTGTGATCGATGATCTCGATCGAGGGAACCTTAGCGGAACTGTCCTGATTTGAGGTGACAAATTGGACGGGTGGTGCGGGAAACGGCTCCAGATCAAGCGCGGCTGAGCCTGCCTCCATAGCCGAGCTTGGTCCCCGGCTTGGTCCAGGTGTACTGCAACGTCCCGTCCGGCTGCCGGGTGATTTCGACCACTCCGCTCGTGCACGGGCTGCCGATGGCCAGGTTCATCTTGAGTGCGCTCTCCGTGCCCCTGGTGAGCGTCAGAGTGCCGTTGCACTTCTCGCGCGGATACACCGCCCGCGCCGTAGTGCCGCCTGACTCGAACGTGATCTCCACGGGGAAGGAGGCATTGCGGTTGGTGTTGACCACGTCGCCCCTCCAGGTCCCCGCGAAGGCGGCGGGGATCGTCGTCACCGGACGGTTGTTGGACGCGTTGGTGCTGTCGGGCGACCCCCCGCCGTCGTCCTTGAGCTGGGGCCACAGCACCAGCGCGATGATGGCGATTCCGACGCTGACACCGATGAACAGCGAAAGGGCGAGACCGAGCACATGGTTGCCGGGGCGCCGCATACGCGCGATGGAGGCCAGCGGTGACGGGCGGCGCTCGCCGCCGTCCCGCCCATGGCCGAGGCCGGGGATGAGGTGCGGCTCGGAGATGTCCGGGTGGTCGTGCATGCCGACGGCGCCGAAGACCGCCGTCGGGTCGGGGCCCACCGCGTCGAACCTCGCGGTCTGGTCCGCCTGGGCCGGGTCGTCCCGCACGTCGCGGCGCCCGGAGCCGGACGGACGGTCCAGGCCGACCGCGCCGAAGGTCGTGGTCGCCTCGAAGGCCGCCGGGTCCAGGTCGGCCGCGAGCGGTTCCGGCTCCGGCGGCCTGGTCTCGCGGTTCGGCTTGCGGGTGCGCGACAGCTTCCCCAGCAGGGGAAGGGACGGTGACTCGGCCTCAGGCGGCGGCCCGGAAGGCCCTGGCGAGACCGGAGGCGGTGGCGGCACGGGCGGTGCGGGCGGTGCCGGCGGTGGTGGGACCGGCCTCGCCATCGGTGCCGCGGGGCCGCCCATGGGGGAGCGCGGCGGCGGCACCGTCGGCGACGCCTGCTGCTTGGCGGCCGGACCCGCTGCCAAGGCGCGCCCCTCCTCGAGCATCGAGGGCGGTATGCGGCCGGGAAGCGGGCTGCCGGCCCCGAGGAGCCGTTCGAGGATCTGCGCAGCGGTAGGGCGCTCCGCCGGGACCTTGGCCAGAGCGCTCGCCATGACCTCGCGCAACGAATCGGGGACGTCCGACAGGTCCGCCTGGTCGTAGACGATGCGCTGCATGACTTCGTGAGGCGATCCCTCCCCGAACGGCGGCTTGCCCGTGGCGGCGAACAGAATGGTCGACGCCCAGGCGAACACGTCGGCGGCAGAGCCGATGCCCATGCCGCTCAACTGCTCCGGGGCCTTGTAGGAAGGGTCGTCGGTGATGTGCCCGCTGAAGGAGACGTTGACCGCCTCCAAGGCGTGCGCGATGCCGAAGTCGCTCATCCTGGGCCCGTCCCGCCCCAGGAGGACGTTCGCGGGCTTCAGGTTGTGATGAACCGCACCCGCCCGGTGGACGGCCGCGAGCGCGATCGCCATGCCGACCGCCAGGCGCTCGACGACGGTGCCGCCGCGCACGCCCTCCTCGTCCACGAGCTGCTGGAGGGACGGCCCGTCCACCCACTGGCTCACCACGTAGGGGCGGTCGCCGTCCACGTCGGCGTCCAGGATCGCCGCCGTGCAGAACCCGGAGACCTTCCGGGCGGAGGAGAACGCGCCGGCGAACCGGGACCGGGCGACGGGCTCGCCGCTCAGCCGGACGTGCAGGACCTTCACGGCGACGTGGCCGCCGGCCCGGTCCCTGCCGAGGAAGACGGCGCCCTGCTCGCCGACGCCGAGCCGGCCCGTGATCTCGACCGAGCCGAGTCTCAGCGGGTCACCCGGCTGCAGGGGCAGCGCCTCGGGCATCTGACGAACCTCCGTGTCCTCCGGGGACGCGCCCCGGCTCCCCGTCCAACTCACTCCCCCAGGCCTGGCACCGGGGGTCCTTTCTACCGCTTCGGCGTACTTTCCGTGGAAGGCCGGTCCTCCGCGGCCGCCGGTGCGCCACCGGTCGTCCGGGGACCGCGACCGACCGGGTAGCTTCGATCGCGATGTCGCGAACTCCGCTCTCTCTCACCGTCCTGAATGAGCAGCGAGCCGCGCTCGGCCTGCCGCCCCACGGCGGCCCGGACGAGCCCGCCGCGCTCCGCCGCGCGGCCCTGGACACCGTTCTCGCCTCCGCCGGGGCGGGAGGCGCCGAGCCGTCCCGTCCGGTGGTCAAGGGGGCGGTGCGGTTCCTGCTCGACCGGCTCGCCGAGCTGGCCCCGGGTCGTTCGGTGGAGGTCCGGGTCCCTCCGCACGCCGCCGTGCAGTGCATCGACGGCCCGCACCATACCCGTGGAACACCACCGAATGTGGTGGAGATGGACGCCGCGGCCTGGATCGCGCTGGCCACGGGACGGCTGGCCTGGGCCGACGCGGTCGCGGACGGACGGGTCAGGGCCAGCGGCGCGCGCGCGGACCTGTCGCCCTTTCTTCCCCTGCCCATCGACTGAGGCGCCGCAGTGCGGGATCATCCAGCGTTGCTGGAGGTGATCCCCGTGCTGATCGCGCACTGGACGTTCGACGTCGCCACCGTGGACGGCCGCCGGGTCGCGGACGCGACCGGGGCCGGACCCGCCGCCGAACTGGACGAAACCGCCGGAATCGTCCCCGGCCGGGACGGTGGGGCGCTCTCGCTCAGCGGGCGCGACCGGGCCGTCATCCCCGCCGCGCCGCAACTCGTCCTGAGCCAGGTGTTCGGGTTCAGCCTGGCGTTCTTCGTCCAGGTGACCGAGCCGCCGACCGGGGAGTGGCGCAGCCTCGTCTACAAGCCGGTCGCGGAGAACGATGCGCGGGGCCTGGGCCTGTGGCTGTATCCGGACGAGATGAGGCTGCGGGTCCAGTTGTTCACCGTCAAGGGGCCGGACTACGTCGACAGCCACACCAGGCTGTCCGTAGGGGAATGGACCCATGTCGCCTTCGTGGTGAACACCGGAGGGATGTTCCTCTACGTCAACGGCAAGCTAGATGTGGCCGTCCCGTTGGAGCACCCCGTCGTCACACCCGCCGGACCGATCTACCTGGGCAGCGAACCCACCAAGCCGGGGTTCGGCGGCCTCATGGACGACTTCCGCGTGTACGCCTCACCGCTCACCGAGGAAGCCGTCCGCGCGCTCGCCGACTGAGCGGCCGGCTGAACGGCGGACAGGGCGCGCGGCTGCGTTCTCGCCTTGGCGAAGGGGAACTCGCGCTCCACGCAGCCCCGGCGCGACGGCTCGTCGGGGTACCGCGCCTCGTCCCCGCACTGCGCGGCCTTGCTCAGCAGCCAGCCGAGCGTCCCCGCGCCGATGGCGAGGGCGAGCGCGGAGCAGACGACGCCCACCACGGCGGGCCGCCGGTCGGGGTCGCGCCGGGCGAGGGAGACCGCCCCGAGGACGAGCCCCCCGAGAGCGGGGACCACCCCCGCCAGGCACAGCACGAGCCCCGCCAGCCCGGCGATTCCGAGCACCTGGGAGGCCCTCGCCAGGCCGCTCCGCCTGGGCGGTGCGGGGGGCGCGTAGGTCTCGTACCCGGGCAGCGTCATCGATCTCCTCCCACGTGTCGTCCTCAGATTCCCCCGCACCGCGTGATGCCCGTGGTGCGGGGGAGTAAAGCCCGGTTAAGACATGCCACCGATCGGACCAGGTGAACCGGGCATCTAGACTGATTCACGTGCCTCTCCGTGACGGACGTCTGAGCCACGACATCGATCCCTCCGACCGCGCTCCGCAGGACGCCTGCGGGGTCTTCGGCGTCTGGGTCCCCGCCGACCAGGCGTCGCGGGCCGAGGTGAGCAAGCTCACCTACTACGGCCTGTACGCGCTCCAGCACCGCGGCCAGGAATCGGCCGGGATCGCGGTCAGCGACGGCTCCCGCATCGTCGTGTTCAAGGACATGGGCCTCGTCGCCCAGGTCTTCGACGAGTCGGTGCTGAACACGCTGCGCGGCCACATCGCCGTCGGCCACTGCCGCTACTCCACGACCGGCTCGCCCACGTGGGAGAACGCGCAGCCCACGTTCCGGTCGACGGACGCGGGCGGGCTGGCGCTCACCCACAACGGCAACCTCATCAACACCCCGGAGCTGGCCGCGCGGCTGGAACCGGGCGTGCTGACCGCCACGAGCGACACCGAGGTCCTCACGGCACTGTTCGCCCACCTCGGCGAGGGCGGCCCCATGGCCGCCGCCCGCGAGATCCTCCCGGCCACCCGCGGCGCGTACTCCCTGGTCTTCATGGACGAGGGCACCCTGTACGCGGCCCGCGACCCCGAGGGCGTCCGGCCGCTCGTGCTCGGCGAGCTGGAGGCCGGCGGCTGGGTGGTGTCGTCCGAGACGGCCGGGCTCGACATCGTCGGCGCCCGCTTCGTCCGGGAGATCGAGCCCGGCGAGCTGGTCGCGATCGACGGCGAGGGCGTGCGCTCCGAGCGGTTCGCCGAGCCGCGCCCCAAGGGCTGCCTGTTCGAGTACGTCTACCTCGCGCGGCCCGACACGACGATCGCCGGGCGCAGCGTCCAGGCGACCCGCGTCGAGGTGGGGCGCCGGCTGGCCCGCGAGCACCCCGTCGAGGCCGACATGGTCATCCCGACGCCCGAGTCGGGCACCCCGGCCGCGATCGGCTACGCGGAGGCGTCCGGCATCCCCTACGGCCAGGGGCTGGTGAAGAACTCCTACGTCGGGCGGACGTTCATCCAGCCGTCCCAGACGATCCGGCAGCTCGGCATCCGGCTCAAACTGAACCCGCTGCGCGAGGCGATCGAGGGCAAGCGGCTCGTGGTGGTGGACGACTCCATCGTGCGGGGCAACACCCAGCGCGCGATCGTGTCGATGCTGCGGGACGCGGGCGCCGCCGAGGTGCACGTCCGCATCTCCAGCCCGCCCGTCGCCTGGCCCTGCTTCTACGGCATCGACTTCGCGACCCGCGCCGAGCTGATCGCCGGGAACCTGTCCGTGGAGGAGATCCGCGACTCCATCGGCGCCGACACGCTCGGCTACGTCTCCCTGGACGAGCTCATCTCCGCCTCGCAGATCCCCAAGAACAACCTGTGCCGGGCGTGCTTCGACGGCATCTACCCCATCCCCGTGGAGCAGGACGCCCGCGGCAAGCATCTGCTGGAGGTCGGCCGGTGACGTCCTATGAGGCCGCCGGTGTCGACATCGCGGCGGGCGAGCGCGCCGTCGAGCTGATGAAGTCGCGGGTGGCGCGTTCACGGCGCCCCGAGGTCGTCGACGACGTCAGCGGGTTCGCGGGCCTGTTCGACGCGTCCGCCCTGCTGAAGTACAAGCGCCCCCTGCTCGCGACGTCCACGGACGGCGTCGGCACCAAGGTCGACCTGGCGCGACGCCTCGGCATCTACGACACGGTCGGGCACGACCTGGTCGGCATGGTCATCGACGACCTCGCCGTGTGCGGGGCCGAGCCGCTGTTCATGACCGACTACATCGCGTGCGGGAAGGTCGTCCCGGAGCGGATCGCCGACATCGTCGGCGGCATCGCCGAAGCCTGCGCCCTGGCCGGATGCGCCCTCATCGGCGGCGAGACCGCCGAACACCCCGGGCTGCTGGAGTCGGACGAGTTCGACCTCGCGGGCGCGGGGACGGGCGTCGTGGAGGCCGGCGACATCCTCGGCCCGGACCGCGTCCAGGCGGGGGACGTCGTGCTCGCCATGGCGTCGTCCGGCATCCACTCCAACGGGTACTCGCTCGTCCGGCACATCCTGGCCACGACGGAACTGACCCTGGAGTCGGCGCCCGCCGAACTCGACCGCCCGCTGGGTGAGGAACTCCTCACCCCGACGCGCATCTACGCCAAGGACTGCCTGGCCCTGGCCGAGGCGGGCGGCGTGCGCGCGTTCGCGCACATCACGGGCGGGGGGCTGGCGGCGAACCTGGCCCGCTCCCTGCCGGTGACCGCGGACGCCGTCCTGGACCGCTCGTCCTGGGAGGTCCCGCCGCTGTTCCGCGTCCTGCAGGAGCACGGCGGAGTGCCGCAGCCCGAGATGGACAAGACGTTCAACCTGGGCGTGGGGATGGCCGCGATCGTGAGCCCGGACGCCGCCGACGCGGCGCTGCGCCTGCTGGCCTCCCGCGGCGTCCCCGCCTGGACCCTCGGCGAGATCACCGAGGGTACCGGCACCGCGGCCTTCGCCTAGAGCGCGCGGCCCGCGGGCGTCCGGCCGGAGAATCGCGCGACCGGGAGACGTGCAACCGGCGTGTGACGGGCTGAGAGGGGCTCTGGGCGCCTCTCAGCCCTCAAGCGTCACACGGGGCAGCGTGAGCCGCCGAAGGTGCCCCAGGGGCTCTCTCGGCGGCCGGCGGAAACCATGACCCACACACCCCCCACAGAGGAAGAACCGCGGCGAACATGGAGAAGTCACGACAAACGCCACTGCCCGCGGCGGGCAGTGGCGCACTGTCGGCCGATCAACCGGAGGTGCCGTCCTTGCGGGGCTCCGTGCCGTAGTCCTCGGCGTAGTCGGCGTACTTCTCGGCGAGCTCGTCATACGAGTCGTCGCCGGAGTCTGCGACTCCCAGTTCGTCCTTCAGGCGGTCGAGGTCCGTGTTGCCGGTGTTGTACTTGAGCTGCCGGGCAACCTTCACCTGCTTGGCCTTGGCTCGGCCGCGACCCATTGGCTCGACCCCCTCGATGGTCAGGGCTTTCGTGGGCCCATCAACGCGCGCGTGTACCACACGAACCGGTGCCTGATGAGCCATGCGTCAGTCACGGTACAACCGTACCCGTTTTGCGCCTGGCTCGGTACATCGACGGTACGTGGCGGCGCCCCTGTTGCTGATAACAACAGTGTATCCGGTGGTCACGAGTACGTGCCAAGGCCGCCGTGGGACGGTCGTACCGCGCCCCACGGCGGCCCTTGCAACGGTCTTGCAACGGTCTAAACAGGTCTAGGAAGCCCACTGTCCGGACACGCCCTGCCGACCGCGGAGACGGGCGTCAGAGGAGGATTCCCCGCAATCTGCCGATCTCGGTCATCCGGCGCTCCGCGAGCCGGTCGGCCGCGGCCGCCGGCGGGACGCCGTCGGCGGCGGCCAGCGCGAAGATCTTGAGGGTGGTGTCGTAGATGCCGGTGGCGCGGGCCTTGGCCCGGTCGAAGTTGAAGCCCTCGATCTCGTCCGCGACCTGGATCACGCCGCCCGAGTTCACCACGTAGTCGGGCGCGTACAGGACGCCGCGGTCGGCGAGGCTCTTCTCCACGCCCGTGTGGGCCAGCTGGTTGTTCGCGGCGCCGCAGACCACCTTGGCCCGCAGTACGGGCACGGTGTCGTCGTTGAGCGAGCCGCCGAGCGCGCAGGGTGCGTACACATCGAGATCCGCGCGGACCATGGCGTCGCCGTCCGCGACGACCTCCACCTCGGGGTGGAGGGACCGGACCCGGTCCACGGCCGCCTGGTTCACGTCGCAGACCACGACGTCCGCGCCGTCCTCGCGCAGGTGCTCCACCAGCCGGTGGCCCACTTTCCCCACGCCCTCCACGCCGACCCGCTTGCCGCGCAGCGTGGGCGACCCCCACACGGTCTCGGCCGCGGCGCGCATGCCCTGGAAGACGCCGAACGCGGTGAGGATGGAGGAATCGCCGGCACCGCCGTGCGCGACCGTCCGCCCGGTGACGTAGCGGCACTCCCGCGCCACGACGTCCATGTCCTCGCTGTAGGTGCCGACGTCGCAGGCCGTGTAGTAGCGGCCGTTCAGCGACTGGACGAACCGCCCGTACGCCCTCAGCATCGCCTCGGACTTGTCGATGGCCGGGTCGCCGATGATGACGGCCTTGCCTCCGCCGAGGTCGAGCCCGGCCAGGGCGTTCTTGTAGGCCATGCCCCGGGAGAGGTTCAGCACGTCGGACAGTGCGTCCTCCTCGGAGCCGTACGGGAAGAAGCGGGTGCCTCCCAGGGACGGGCCGAGCGCGGTGGAGTAGATCGCGATGATGGCGCGCAGGCCGCTGGCTTCGTCTTGGCAGAAGACGACCTGCTCGTGTCGGGGTTCGGTGCCCTTGTGGGGCGCCCCGAAGACATTAGGCACGGTAGTGCCCTCCTCTCTGTCTCTAGATCAGACTAGGACGCCGGATGCCCCACGTCCGCACCGATCTCGTGTAACGATGCGGTGGTGCTTCCGTACGCCGCGTACCTACGGGTTTATGAACCGGTGACCGCCTTTCCGGAGCCCGCGCGGACCCTGTGGACGGTCTACGCCGACTCCCGGCGGCGCCCGCGGCGGATCCACGCGCTCGGTGTGGAGCACCGCGAGGCGGCGCTCAGGCTGACCGCGTCGCCGCCGGAGGTCGCCCCGGAGCGGGAGAGCAGGGACGCCTACGTGCGGCGCCTCGACGACATGATCTACATCTGCCCGTGGGGGACGCGGCTGCGCTCGTGGCTGGCCTTCGAGCGGTTCCGGGGCGAGCACGCCGCCGGTGTCGCGGCCGCGTTCGTCCCGCCGCCGGTGGCGGAACGCGCGATGAGCGAGTTCGACCAGTGGAGGCGGGCCGGGCGGCCGCTGCGCCCGCACATCCTGACGAGCACCTGGCACGTCCCGCTGGACTGGTTCGTGCCGTTCGCGCGCGGTGAGCGCTGCCTGATGCTCGGTACGCCGGGGACCGGATACCGCAAGTCCGACGACGCGTCCGAGGAGCCTGCCGGCCATGGCTCCGCGACGGCCGCGCCCGCGCGCACACTCATCTACGTCACCTCGATGGGCGAGGCGCGTCGCCGGGTGGAGGCGGCGCTGCCGGTGGTACGCGAGAACCTCGGCGACGGCGCTGAGGAGGTCTACCTCCTGTCGGCCGGACGGCTGGAGACGCTCGCCCGGTGGCTCGGCGGCTTCCACCCGCGCGCGCTCGTGGAGCTCGACTACGGCGGCCTCGTCCACCTGCTGGACGACCGGGCCCTGCGCGCGGACGAGTCGGTCGCCGAGATGACCGTGGCCCTCACCGGGATGGAGCGGGGTGAGGTCGAGCTGACCGTGGCGATGTACAAGCGCCTGCTGGCCCGCTGGCGGCCCGTCCGGGCGCTCGAGGCGGCGAACTAAAACAAATTTCCCGAATCCGCGCGCGATACGACTATACGTGTCGCTAGAATCACGCAGCGTGACCCAGTGGCCTTCGCTCAGGTGCGGCACCCCGCAGCCGCGGGGATGTTTGCACGCAACTACAGCCAGGAACTTGCTTGTTGCGCTGAGTGGTGGCAAGGTTACACGTTGTGATGTCATAGTGGCTCTTTCGGGCCATAGGGGACATCAGTGACCACGCGAGGATCAATCGCAGGATCGCTGTCATCGGTCCACGGAGGAGAGGCCGCAAACATGTCAGCACGTACGCCAGAGGCCGAGCCCCTGCTGACGCCGGCGGAGGTGGCGACGATGTTCCGCGTCGACCCCAAGACCGTCACGCGGTGGGCGAAGGCGGGAAAGCTCACGTCCATCCGGACGCTCGGGGGGCACCGCCGCTACCGCGAGGCGGAGGTGCGGGCGCTGCTCGCCGGCATCCCGCAGCAGCGCTCGGAATAACCGCGCACGGCACCAAGGGGGGACGGCCGGGGGCCGCTGGGGCGCATCTCGTACCGCGAGGTCGGCCAGAGGTCTCCCGGACGAATGGGCCGGTCCCACGGTCATCCGAGAACCGTGGGCACCGGGCCGATCACCGTTCGGCCGGCATCCCGCCCGCTGACCCGCGGGCGGGATCTGGCCTGGGTGGAATTTCGGACACCTAACGGCTAAGCGTCCACAATCGGACACAAGGCACCGGCCGTCACAGGAGTCACGTGCTCAGCTCCTCCTGGGAGAGGCGGTCGAACAGGGCGCCGGTCCCCGGATCGTGCCGGCCGGCCGTCTGCATGATGGCCACCAGCTGGTCGACGAGCAGCCGCTCCAGGTCGGCCCGCGGGACGTCGCGGTTCTCCAGCCAGTCGAGGCCGGCGGTCTCCACCAGCGCCATCCAGGAGCGCAGCGTGATGCGCAGGACGGGCGGCGGCTCCGCCACGTCCAGCGAGTGCAGGATCCGGTCCAGCAGCAGCCGGCGGATGCCGTCGACGATCTCGCCCGCCTCGCCGGAGCGGTCGGCCGGGCCGCCGCGCAGCAGCGCCGTGTAGCCCGCGGCGTGGCTCTCCACGAAGTCGAAGTAGCGCTTCAGCGAGATGCGCAGGCGTTCGAGGGGCTTGCCCTCGGTGGGCGGTTCGAGCAGCACCGACAGCTTCTTCGCCGCGCTGCCGAGCGCCGCGATGTACAGCTCGTACTTGCCGCCGAAGTAGTGGTAGACGAGCGCGCGGGAGGCGCCCGCAGCGGCCGCGACGTCGTCGATCGAGATGTCCTCGGGCGAGCGCGCGCTGAACAGCTGCAGCGCCGCGTCGATCAGTTCCTCGCGCCGTTCGTCCACGCTGAGCCTGCGCCGGCCGCGCCCGCCGCGCTGCCCGCCGCTCTGCCGGCTCCGCGCCTTGTCGCCGGCCACCGCACGTTCTGCCACGTGGGCAGGGTATCCGAGGCGGGCCCGCGGGCGATCCCGCCGACCGGGACGCGGCCGCCCTTTTCACCCGGCCGTGATCATCTTCACCGGGCCGTGATCAACGGCCGACCGGACTGTGATTCCGGACACCACAGGCCTGAACCACCATTCGCGGATGCCCGTTACTCCCTGTTGCGACGGTTTGGGGGGAAGGCGCGGCATCATGGCATCTCCTCCCGAGCGGAGGACGGCGCGCCGGCTCCCCCGGCGGCGTGCCGTCGCGGCAGGTCCTGCAGGTCCCCCCGGACGGAGTGCCATGTCAGCTGATGAACCGAACCCCCCGTACGAACGGCAGGGAGAGGGCGCGGTGCCCCGGCCGCGCGGCGGCCCCTCTCCCGCCGCGCGCCGCGGAACCCCGCCCGCCGGGCGCGAGGAGGGGAGGGCGGTACCGGCGCCGAAACCGACGATCCGCAACGTCGCCGAGCGCGCCGGAGTCTCCAAGTCGCTCGTCTCACTGGTGATGCGGGGGTCGCCGCACGTGAGCGAGCGGCGCCGGCAGGCCGTCCTGCAGGCCGCCCGCGAACTCGGCTACCGGCCGAACGCCGTCGCGCGGAGCCTGGTCGAGGGCCGCACCCGGCTGATCGGCGCCATCGTCGCCGACCTGCACAACCCGTTCTTCGCCGAGTTCCTCGACGGGCTGCAGGAGAGCCTGCACGGCGCCGGGCTGCGGATGCTCGTCGGCAGCGGCCGCTGGGACCCGCTGTTCGAGGCCGAGGCGGTCGAGGCGTTCCTGGAGATGCGGGTGGACGGCCTGGTGCTGCTCAGCGTCGTCCCCGAGTCGCTCAAGGAGGCCGCCGCGAGCGTCCCCGTGGTGATGGTCGGCGAGCGCGACGTCCACGGCGTCGACATCGTCGTGGACGACGACGAACTCGGCGCGAGCCTGGCCGTCGACCACCTCGTCGGACTCGGGCACCGCCGGATCGCGCACATCGAAGGGGCGCGCTCCACCACCGCCCACTACCGCCGCGCCGGGTACGAGAAGGCCATGCACCGGCACGGGCTGTCCGCCGAGATCGTCGTCGAGCCCGGCGACTTCACCGAGGACGGCGGCTACCGGGCCGCGCGCTCGCTGCTGCGCCGCGACGCCCGCCCCACCGCGATCTTCGCTCCCAACGACCTCGTCGCGACCGGTGCGCTGTCGGCCGCCGACGAACTCGGCATGACCGTCCCCGCCGACCTGTCGATCGTCGGGTACGACAACACCCATCTCGCGGCGATCCGCCACATCTCGCTGACCAGCGTGGACCAGCCGCGCCGCGACATGGGACGGGTGGCCGCCGAACTGCTCACCGCGCGCATCGGCGACCCGGCCCGGCACCCCCGGCAGAACCTGGTCGTCCCGCACCTGGTGGTGCGCTCGACCACGGGGCCCGCTCCCGCCCCGTGACCCGCCGCCCTCGGCAGCTCCGAGGGACGTCCCCCCGCCGCAACGCTCCCGCACGCACGACCTCCCCGGCGCCGCCGCGCCCGTGGCCGGTTACGGCCGGGGCAGGGGGACGGTCGATCGTCCCTAGAACCGGTGTAAGCCGGGTAAGGGCCCGGCCAAGACTGCCGCATTCGCCGGTCCCCGGCCCGCCGCCAGGTGGTTAATGGACTCACCGTCCGACGGGTGGACCCGGGCGGCCTCGGGGGAGGCCGCCCGGACGAGGCCCGCCGGACCGCACCGGAAAGTCCACTGGGGGGTTCAGCTCGTGCGTGATCCGGAACTGGTGTCGTGCGCGCAGCGCGCGGCGAGCGAATTGGAACGGGCGTGGTCGGAGTGGCGGCACGCGCGCGGCCTGGCCGAGCAGGTGTCGGAGTCCGTCGCCAGCTACGTGGCCCACTCGATCGACCACCCGTGGGGGCGGCCCCGCGTCGTCCTCGGCCTGGACGCCGACGAGGCGCGCGCCCTCGCGGCGCTGCTCGGCAAGGAGGATCCGCTGCGCTGATTTCGCGGACTTCGTTTGACGAACCGGCGGGGCCGTGCAGACTGTCATGGTCCCCGGTAACGAAGTCATCACGGAGGAATCGGCCTGTGCGCATCCATCGAGGCGGCCCGATGGTCGCCGGTCTCGCGCTGTGCCTCGGCGCGCTCACCGCGTGCAACGACTCCTCCGGTGCGTCCACCGCCGACCCCGCGACCCCGCCCGCGGCCGGCGCCCCGTCCCCGTCCTCGGCCGACCGGACGCCGACGTCCGCCGAGGACGGCGCCGCGTCCCTCGCCGGCAAGGTCGTCGTCATCGACCCCGGCCACAACGGCGGCAACGCCGAGCACCCGTCCGAGATCAACAAGCAGGTCAAGATCGGCAACGGCAGCAAGGCGTGCGACACGACCGGCACCGAGACGAAGGCCGGCTACGCCGAGCACGCCTTCACCTGGGACGTCTCGAAGCGCCTCGCCGAACTCCTGCGCGCCCGCGGCGCCAAGGTGACGCTGACCCGCAAGGACGACAAGGGCGTCGGCCCCTGCATCACCGAGCGGGCCGCCGTCGGCAACGAACTGAAGGCCGACGCCGCCATCTCGATCCACGCCGACGGCGCCGCCCCGTCCGGCCACGGCTTCCACATCATCGAGCCGATCTCCATCGGCCGGAACGCCGCCATGGTCGCCGGCTCCGCCAGGCTCGGCAAGGCCCTCCGCGACGCCTACCACGACGGCACCGGCATCCCCTACTCCAACTACCTCGGCAAGAACGCCATCGACCGCCGCGACGACCTCGGCGGCCTCAACATGTCGAAGGTCCCCAAGGTCTTCATCGAGTGCGGCAACATGCAGAACAAGGGCGACGCCGCCAAACTCTCCAGCGCCCCCTTCCGCCAGCGCATAGCCGACTCCCTGGCCAAGGGCTTCGAGAACTACCTGACCTGACCCGCCGCGAGGCCGCCCTCCCAAGCCGAGGTGGTGCGGGAGGATGGGGCGGTGAGTCAGCTTCTTCGGGTGCGCGAGTTGTTGGTCGGGGCCGATTACACGGTCGGCGGGGTGCGGGAACTGCTCGGGGCCGTTGCCGGTGGGGCGTTGGCTCGGGACGAGATCGTGCCCGCCTTGCGGGCTACTCGGGGCGGATCGCCTCTTGAGGTGTTGACGCGGTTGTTCTGGTTGCAGGTGCCCGTGCCGGTGGACTCCATTCCTGCGGACGCGTTGGTGGCCGCGGGGCTTGTCGAAGTGTCCGGTGGGGAGATGCGGGCGCTCCTGCGGGTCGAGCCGTTGGAGGGCGTCCGCGGAGGCGGGCATGTCGGGTACGTCGTGTCCGATCTCAAGGTGCGCCCCGGGGGCGGGCGC
>NZ_SMJW01000101.1 GCF_004348335.1 Actinomadura bangladeshensis
CCCACCCCGCCTACGCCCCTCCGCCAACGAACCACCCACCGTTCTTCATGTTTCGGACCGACACAATCGGCCCGGCGCACCCTTCTACACCCCGACCCTTGAAGTAGTCAGGTGAACGGTCCAACTAAATGACAGTCCAGCCTCAGGCAGATTCTGCCGAAACACGTGTCGGCGGCACTCTAGGGGAGCGGATCCGCGCGTTCGCGGCCAGTCCGCTCTTCCGCGGTGACGCCGCAGTACTGCACGGCCCGAACCCCTACCGCCGGATGCTCCTGCCCGCCGCGCTGGCCGAGGCCGACTTCGGCCGGCCGCTGCGCGCCGACGAGTGGCCGGCGCACCGCTCCCTCGCCGCGCACCGGCTGCTCGGCACCTGGTACGAGGCCGAGACGGTGCTGCTCCCCGAGCAGGGCCTGGCCGGCCTGCACGACGACTTCGACCTCTTCTACGGCCGTGACCTGCGCGAACTCCGCGAGGGCGCGGTCTCGGAGCTGGAACGCTTCGCGTTCGCCTGCCTGGACGAGGCGGTGGACGTCAGCGGCTCCGCCACCCCCGAGGTGCTGGACGCCTACTTCCAGCACGTGGTGGCCGAGGCCGCGGGCGGGCCGTCGCCGGCGCTGGCCGCCGTCGCCGCCGCCCGGGACCGGGAGCGCGCCGCGGACCTGTACCTCGTCCAGCTCGCCCTCGACGGGCTCACCGAGGCGTCCGCGATGTCGCGCAACCTGGCCGGCGCCTACGGCCCCGAGCAGTCCGCCCTGTTCAAGATCTTCATCGATGAATTCGGGTACGGCGTCTACGACGCCAAGCACACCACGATCTTCGCCAAAATGCTGCGGAGCCGGTCGATGGCCACGCATGTGCACGCGTACTGGAATTTCTATCTGACCGGTCCGCTGGCGACGAACAACTACTATTACTACCTGTCCCGCGACCACGCCAAGTTCTTCCGCTACGCGGGCGCGGTCACCTACGCGGAAGCCGTGTTCGCGCCCGGGTTCGTGGAGATGGTGAAGGTCTTCCGCGACATATTCGGTGACGCCGTCGACCTGCATTACTGCGATGAGCACGCGCATATCGACGAGCACCACGGCCGCATCACGCGGGAGCAGGTCCTGCTGGCCCTGGCCGGGCGGCACGGGCCGCGCGTCGTCCCGGAGCTGATGCGCGGCGTCGCCGAGGCGCGGCTGATCGGCGGCTGGTTCGAGGAGGACACCGCGGCGCAGATCCGGTGGGCCGACGACCTCCCCCGGCACCGCGAGCTCGCGGACGCCGCCCAGGTCACCGGGACGCGACGGGTCGCCCTGGCGCCCGGGAGCCCGTTCGGGACGCGCTGCCACGACGACGACACCGTCCTGGAGATCGAACAGGGCGAGGCCGACCTGGTCACCACGCCGACCGGCACTCCCGAACGGCTCGAGCGCGGCGACCGCGTGCTGATCCCCGCCGGCCGGCTCTACGGCGTGCGGGCGGTCGCGGACGGGACCGCCTGCCTGCTGCACACCGCCGCTCCCGGCTGACTCCCTCCCCCGCACGACGGCGAGGCCGCCCGCCACCTCGCCATGCTCCCCTGCCCGCCGACCCGCGCAACGCCCGCAACGCCGCGGCGCCACCCGCCCCGCCGCCGGCCGACCGACACGAGGAGCCCATGGGCCGCGTCATCGTCATGGATCTGAGCCGACACAACACCCTGATGGTCGGCCACGACCGCTATTTCGTCCTCCGGTCGGAGGGACGGTCACTGCTCGTCCACGATCACTGCCCGCACCGGGGCGGGCCGCTCAGCCTGGCCCGCCGCACCCCGGACGAGCGCCGGCTGATCTGCCCCTGGCACGGCACGCGGGTCGGAGTCGCCGCCGTGCGCCGCACCTGCCTGCCGATGGTGCGCAGCGGTGACGAGGCCGTCGTCGTGCTCCCGGACGACGACGGCGCGCCGGTCT
This sequence comes from Actinomadura bangladeshensis, assembly GCF_004348335.1. Classification (GTDB taxonomy): domain Bacteria; phylum Actinomycetota; class Actinomycetes; order Streptosporangiales; family Streptosporangiaceae; genus Spirillospora; species Spirillospora bangladeshensis. The sequence goes on from NZ_SMJW01000101.1 coordinate 1,935, forward strand.
CGGTGATCCGCCGGGAGATCCTCGCGAACCTCCCCCCGGACGCCCCCGCCGGTGCGGATGCGCCGTGCGCCGTCCGGCCCGAGGGGGCGGCGGGGCGATGAACACCCATGCGAACCGAGGAGGCACCGCCGTGACCAGCACGCACGACCGCGACCCGGCCGATCCCGGCCCGGTGGTCCGCACCGGCCCGGACGGCACCGGCCTGGAGCTCGGCGCGTTCCTCGACTGGGGCCGCGACCTGCACCACCAGGGACGCTACGAGGACGCCGTCAAGGCGTTCGAGCTGATCCTCGGTGTGGACCGCGGCAACGAGGAGGCGCTGATCGGCCGGAACCGGGCCGTCCGCCGCGCCGTCCCCCGCTGGCACTGGGAGATGCTGCACGACGAGGAGCGCGCGGAGCTGTACGACCGGGCGATCCGGCAGGCGGTCGCGGCCGACCCGGACGCGCTGGTGCTGGACATCGGCGCCGGATCGGGGCTGCTGGCGATGATGGCGGCGCGCGCCGGAGCCCGGCGGGTCGTGGCGTGCGAGGGGCAGCCGTCCGTCGCCGAGACCACGGCGCGGGTGGTGCGCGCGGCCGGATACGACGACGCGGTCACCGTCGTCTCGAAGATGTCGACCCGGATGTCGGTGCCGGCGGACCTGCCGCGCCGCGCCGGCCTGCTCGTCACCGAGATCGTCGATTGCGGGCTGCTCGGCGAGGGCATCCTCGGCACGATCGCGCACGCCCGCGAGCACCTGCTCGCCCCGGACGCGACGATCATGCCGTCGCGGGGCCGGATCGTCGCGCAGCTGGTCGAGAGCGACGCGCTGCACCGCAAGAACCACGTGGGCAAGCTGTACGGCTTCGACCTCGCGCCCTTCAACCGGCTGTCGACGCTGGAGTACTTCGACTCGCGCCTGCACCGGCACGAGCACCGCGTCCTGTCCGAGCCGGTGACGGTGTTCGACTTCGACTTCCGCACCGCCGACGCCCGCCCGCAGCGCACCGAGCTGCGGATCCGCCCGACGGCGCCGGGCCGGCTGCACGCGGTCGTGTTCTGGTTCGAGATGGAGCTGCTGCCGGGGATCACCGTGGGCAACCCACCCGGGCGCGACTCGCACTGGAAGCAGGCGATCCAGTGCCTGCCCGCCGTCCAGCGCGTCCAGCCGGGCGAACCCGTGGTGCTGGACGCGATGCACGACGGCGAGTGCGTGCGGTTCAAGGTCGCCACCGGCGAGCCCGCCGGAGAGCCCCTCGACGACCCGGTCTTCGAGGTGGTGTCATGACCATCGCCGCCGTCCCCGCCACGCAGGACGCCCTCGCAGCGTACTGCGCGCAGCGCATCTTCCGGCCCGGACCGGACGTCTACATCGACGGCAACCCGTTCCGGCGCCCGGTCGGCCCGCCGGACGCCGCCCAGCACGACTTCTCCGTCCCCGCGACCGAGGCCGGGTTCCTCGGCCGCGGCCAGCTCATCGCCGGACGCGTGCTCTGCAACGCCTACGAGAGCGACATGATCCTGCTGCCCGCCGCCGGGCTGGCCACGGCCAAGGACGACTTCGACCTCTTCTACGGCGACGAGGTGCGCCGGCTGCGCGACCTCGTCCGCCCGGACCTGGAGCGGTACGCCTTCTCCTTCCTGGACGACGCCGTGCCCGTCCCGCCCGTCCGGACGCTCGACGAGCTGCAGGAGTACTTCCTCACCGAGGTCGGCGGTGCCGGCGCGCCCGCCGACGCGTCCGGGGTCAACCCGGCGGTGGACGCGTCCGCGCCGGTGGCCGGCACCATGCGGGCCATCACCGAGTGCCGCCGCCCCGAGGACGCGGCCGCGCTGCACCTGATCCAGCTCGCGCTGGACGCGCTGACGGAGGCGTCCGCGATGGCGCGCAACCTCGGCGGGTCCTACGGCGTCGAGCAGTCCGAGCTGTTCAAGATCTTCAACGACGAGTTCGGCTACGGCGTCTACGGCGCGAAGCACAGCACGATCTTCAAGGAGATGCTGGCCAGCGTCGGGCTGCGCACCGACGTGCACGCCTACTGGAACTTCTACCTGACCAGCTCCCTGGTCGGCGTCAACTACTTCAACTGGCTCACCGAGGACCACCGCGGCATGTTCCGCTACATGGCCGCGGTGACGTACCTGGAGTGGCTGTTCGCGCAGGGGTTCGCCGACACCGGCGCCATGCTCCGCGCCGTCTACGGCGACCGGGTGGACGCCAAGTACTGCGACGAGCACGCGCACATCGACGTCCACCACGGGCGGATGACCTACGAGAACCTGCTGCTCGGGCTGGCCCGCGCGCACGGCGAGCTGGTCATCCCCGAGCTGGTGCGCGGCATCGAGGACACCAAGCTCCTGCTGCGCCTCGGCGACGCCGACTTCCGCGCCCAGATCGCCTGGGCCGACACCCTCGACGAGCACACCGAGGCCGGCGCGTCGCTGGCGTCCGCCGCCCTGGACGACGCCGTGACGACCACCCTGCGCCCGGACGGCCCGTTCTGCACCGACGTGTACGAGACCGACCGCCTCGTCGAGGTCACGGCCGGCGACGTGGACGTGTACGCGTGGGCGACCGACCGCCCGCACCGGCTCGGGACGGGCGACGTCCTGCTGGTGCCGCGCAGCCGGCTGCACGGCCTGAAGGCCGCCTCCCCCGAGGCGCGCGTGACCGTACGGACCATCGAAAGGACGCTGCGCGATGACTGAGAGCCCCGCGACCCCCGCGAATCCGGTCGGTTCGTACAACGAGTGGGACCCGCTCGAAGAGGTGATCGTCGGCGTCATCGACGGCGCCGCCGTCCCGCCGTGGCACCCGGCGATCGAGGCGACCGTGCCGCCCGAGGCGTGGGACTTCTACCGGCGCAACGGCGGCGGCGGGTTCCCGCAGGAGCAGATCGAGGCGGCCCGCGAGGAGCTCGAAGGGTTCGTGTCGATCCTGGAGGGCGAGGGGGTGACGGTCCGGCGACCCGACCCGGTCGACCAGTCCCGGTCGTTCGGCACCGCCGACTGGTCGTCCACCGGCGGGTCGTCGCACACCTTCCCGCGCGACATCGCGCTGGTCGCGGGCGACCGGATCGTCGAGGCGACGATGGGGTGGCGGTCGTACTACTTCGCCACCCACCCGTTCCGGACGATCTTCAAGGACTACTTCCGGCGCGGCGCCGGCTGGGTCGCCGCGCCGAAGCCGCAGCTCACCGACGCGTCCTACAACCCCGGCTACGCGGCGGCGAAGCCGCAGACCCCGTCGGCCGACGACCCGTTCCCGGACGCGACGTCCGTCATCACCGAGTTCGAGCCGATCCTGGACGCGGGCGACTTCATGCGCTTCGGCCGCGACATCCTCGTCCAGCGCAGCCACGTCACCAACCGGTTCGGGATCGAGTGGACGCGGCGGCTGCTCGGCGACACGTTCCGGGTGCACGAGGTCGCGTTCATCGACGACCACCCGATGCACCTCAACGCCACGTTCGTGCCGCTGCGCCCCGGCCGGGTCATGATCAACCCGGAGCGGGTGCGGGAGCTGCCGGAGATGTTCGCCGGCTGGGACACGGTGGTCTGCCCCGAGCCCGCCATCCCCGCCGACCAGACCATGTACTTCTGCAGCCGCTGGATCGCGATGAACACGCTGATGCTCGACCCCGAGCGGATCTTCGTCGAGGCGCAGGAGACCGAGCTGCTGCGGCTGCTGGAGAAGGAGGGCTTCACGCCCATCCCCGTCCCGTTCCGCACGGTCAACACGTTCGGCGGCGGATTCCACTGCGCCACCCTCGACGTCCGCCGCCGCGGCGGGCTCGAAGACTACTTCGGCTCCTGACGCTCCGGATCGAGGTCCGCATGACGCACCACCCGCAGGCGGGCGACGACCGCCCGCTCCTCCTGCTCGTCGCGAGCAGCTACTGGGTCTACCGCAAGTACATCCTGGAGTCGGTGTCGGCCCGGTACCGGCTCTGGCTGCTGAACCCGACCCCCGCCACCTGGGAGGACCCCTACATCGTCGGCCACACCGCCGTCGACTGCCTCGACCTGGAGAAGCTGACGGCGGCGGCGCGCGACGTCGCCCGCGACCACGACGTCGCCGGGGTCTTCTGCTACGACGAGGTCTACATCGAGACGTCCGCGCACCTGTCGGCCGCGCTCGGGTTCCCCGTCCTCGACCCGGACGCGGTGGCGCGGTGCCGCGACAAGGCCGCGACGCGCACGGCGCTGGCGGACGCCGGGTTCCCGCAGCCCGCGTCCCGCGCCGTGTCGTCGCTCGCGGAGGCCCGCGCGTTCGCCGCCGACACCGGCTACCCGCTCATCGTCAAGCCCCGGAACCTCGGCGGCAGCCTCGGCCTCAGCAAGGTCGAGCGGCCGGAGGACCTGGACGCCGCGTTCGCCCTCACCGACGGGACGCGGATGGGCGGCATCCGCCAGTTCGACGACTACGTGATCGTGGAGGAGTTCCTCGACGGCCCGGAGATCTCCGTCGAGTGCGTCCTGTTCAAGGGGGAGTGCACGCCGCTGATCGTGGCGCGGAAGGTGCTCGGCGGCACCGGCGACCTGGCGTTCGAGGAGATCGGCCACGACGTCGACGCGGGCGATCCCCTGCTGTTCGACGCCGAGTTCCGGGACACGCTGACCCGCGTCCACGCGGCGGTCGGGTTCACCGACGGGGTCACGCACATCGAGTTCAAGCTCACCCCGGACGGCGCCAAGCACGTCATCGAGATCAACGTCCGGCTGGGCGGCGGGATGATCCCCTACCTCGGCATGCTGACGTCCGGCGTCGACGCCCCGCTCGCGGCGGCGGACGTGGCGGTCGGACGTCCTCCCGAGGTGGCGTTCCCGAAGCCGCGCAAGGCCGCGTCGATCCGGTTCGCCTATCCCCCGTACGACATGGAGATCGTCTCGGCGACCGCGCACCGCGAGCTGATGCGTCCGCCGATCACCGAGGTCGAGGTCGGGACGCAGCCCGGCGCGCGGGTGCGGCTGCCGCCGCACGGCCTGGCCCGCACCGGCTACGTCATCGCGATGGGGGAGACGCTGACCGAGACCCGGGCCGCCGTCCCGGACGCCGGGCGCTTCTTCACCTTCAAGGGCACCCCGCTGGAGCCCGCGCCATGACGGCCGGCGAGCACCCGACGATCCTCGCCACGCTGCGGGGGATGAGCGGGACCGTCCGGATCCTGGTCCTCGGCAACCTGGTCATCAACCTCGCCGCGTTCCTCAACGCGTTCCTCGTGCTGTTCCTCACCGACCGCGGTTTCAGCGCGTGGGAGAGCGGCGTGGTGCTGACCGCGCTGATGATCGGGCGGATCTCCGGATCGGCCGCCGGCGGCGCCGCCGCCGACCGGTTCGGCTACCGGCGCGCGATCATCGGCGCGATGGCGGCCACGGCGGTGCTGACCGCGGCGCTCGTGCACGTCCCGAACATGTGGGTCGGCGCGCTGGTCGCCGGGGGAGCGGGCCTGTCCGCGCAGGCGTACCGGCCGGCCGCGCTGGCCTGGGTCGTGGAGCTGACGCCGGACGACCGGCAGGTCATCGTCTTCTCGGTGCTGCGGCTGACGTTCAACGTCGGCACGACGGTCGGCCCGATCGGCGCCGCGCTGCTGCTGGCCTACTCCTCCTACGACGCGCTGTTCTACGTGGACGCGGCGACGTCGCTGGCCTTCGGCGTCATCGCCTACGTGGCCCTGCGCTCCAACCCGGAGCCGGAGGGGCGGACCGCGAAGCCGGCCGCCGGGGAGCGCGTCGGATACCGGCAGGTGTTCGCCGACCGGCGGTTCCTCCTCGTGGTCCTCGGCCTGTTCGTCACCGCGATCGCCTACATCCAGAGCTCGGCGGCGCTGCCGCTGTTCGTCACGGGCTCGGGCCACACCGAGAAGGTCTACGCGGCGCTGCTCAGCGTCAACGGGTTCATGGTCATCGCCTTCGAGGTGCTGCTGTCGAAATGGACGCAGCGGCTGCCGATCGGGCTGCCGATGGCGATCGGCATGGCCGTGCTCGGGATCGGCCACCTCGCCTACACCGGGCCGACCCCCGTCGCGATGCTCGTCCTCGCGACCGCCGTGTGGACGGCCGGGGAGATCATCGCGGCGCCGTCGATGATGGCCTACCCCGGGCTCGTCGCGCCGCCCGCGCTGCGGGCCCGCTACATCGCGGCGGCGACCGTCCCGCAGCACGTCGGGTACGCGATCGGCCCGATGATCGGCATCGCCGCCTGGCACGCGTGGGGCTCGGGCGTCTGGGTGCTGACCGGCGCGTGCGGGCTGGTCGCCGCCGTGCTCGTCCTCGCGGGGGCGGGCGTGTCGCGCCGCCGCCCGGACGCGGAGCCGGAAGCCGACCCGCCCGCGATGGCCGCGACCCAACCGACGGACCAACCCACATGAAGGTGATGGACCCCATGAACAGACCCGTCGTCGCCGTCGTCCGGCCGTTCAGCTCGTCGGCGCTGCTCGCGCCCGCGCTGCGCGAGGCCGGGTTCAGCCCCGTCGCCGTCATGGACTACGACGGGCCGGCGCTGGCCCCGATGCAGTCGGCCTACGACCCGTCCGCCTACGACGCGGTGATCAACCACCACGGCGACACCGAGGAGACGATCGAGCGGCTCGGCGCGCTGAAGCCGGTCGCGGTCTTCCACGGCGCCGAGGCCGCACTGGAGCTGGCGCAGCGGCTGACGGACGCGCTCGCGCCCGCGCTGTCCAACGACCCCGCGCTGATGGACGCCCGGCGCCACAAGTACGCCATGCACCAGGCCGTCGCCGCCGCGGGCCTGCCCGTCCCCCGGCAGATCTGCACCGCCGACCCGGCCGAGGTCGCCGCGTGGATCGACCGCGAGGGGCTGGACGGCGTGGACCTCGTCGTCAAGCCGCCCGCCAGCGCCGGCACGGTCGGGGTGAGCCGCGCGCCCGCCGGGCAGGGGTGGCGCGAGCTGTTCGATGCGATGCTCGGCACGCACGACAAGCTCGGCGTCCTGGCCGAGGAGGTGCTCGTCCAGGAGCAGCTGACCGGCACCGAGTACGCGATCGACACCATCAGCCACCAGGGCCGGCACTCGATCACCGACATGATCAAGTACCGGCGGGTGCCGTTCGGCGAGGGCATCGCGGTGTACGACAGCGTCGAGTGGCTCCCCTACGACCGGGACGCCTACGGCGAGCTGATCGACTACGGTCTCGCCTCGCTGGACGCGGTCGGCCTGCGCAACTGGGCCGCGCACACCGAGATCATGATGACGCCGGACGGGCCGCGGCTGCTGGAGGTCAACGCGCGGCTGTCCGGCGCGGGCAACCCGGCGGTGACGTTCATCGCGTCCGGCGAGAGCCAGGTGACCCGGACGATCGACCTGGTGCGGGGGCGCGGTCCGGACATGCCGCCCGGCTACACGCTGCGGCGCAACGTCATGGCGGTCTTCCTGATGTCGCACTCGACCGGCATCGTGCGGAACGCCGAGATCTACGACCAGGCCCGCGCCCTGCCCAGCTACCACTCGCCCGTGCACGTCGTCCGGACCGGCGACCACGTGGACGCCAGCACCGACATCTTCGCCAGCATGACGATGGGCTACATCATCCTCGCCCACGAGGACCCGGAGCAGATCCAGGCCGACCGCGAGGCCATCCGCAAGATCGAGAAGGATCTCGTCGTCGACACCTCCGAAGGGGCCTCGTGATGGTGACCCGCACCTATATGGACGCGTGCGCCGACGGCGGCCTCGGCGATGTCGTGGCCCGCGCCGACCTGGCGCCGGTGTTCCGCTCGGCGTGGGGGAAGTACCTGGGGTCCCGTCCCCTGTTCTCCTCCGCCGAGCGGACGCGGCAGGCCGCCGACGACCTGGCCGGGCTGTTCCGGTTGATGGCGTGCCTGCCGGACCGGCTGTTCGACGGCGACCGGCGCCGGTTCTGCGCCGCGATCGGCGCGGACGCCCGCCGCACCTCGCTCATGACGCGGTTCGACGGGGACCCCGTCCTGTACGGGCGGGCCGACCTCTACGACGACGGATCGCAGTTCCGCCTGCTGGAGTTCAACATCGGCAGCGAGCTGGGCGGCGTCGACATGAGCGAGCTCAACCGGGGCCTGCTCGCGGACAAGGAGTTCGCGGAGTTCGCGGACGCCGCCGGCCTGTCGACCGTCGACACCCCGGCCGCTATAGCGCGCCAGTTCGTCCAGGCCACCGGGAAGGAGGCGCCGGTCGTCGCGACGCTGGAGGCCATCGGCGGCATGGCGGCGTACGAGGGCCTGCACCTCTCCTTCCAGGAGACGATGAAGCGGTACGGCATCGAGCTGCTCCTGGGCGAGTTGGGCCAGGTGGAGGTCAAGAACGGGCGGCTCTGCCTGCAGGGCCGCGAGATCGACCTCGTCCTGCGGTACTTCTCCGCCCACCAGATCGCCCGGGACCCGCGCAACGACGAGCCCGCCGAAACCGTCATGCGCGCCTACGCGGACGGCCAGGTCGTCCTGTGGACTCCCCTGACGGCGTCGATGTTCTCCTACAAGAGCTGCCTGGCGATGGTCTCCGATCCGGAGGCGCGCGCCGAGTTCTCGGCGGACGAGAACGCCCTGCTCGACCGGATCCTGCCGTGGACGCGGACGCTCACCCCCGAGCTGGCCGACCAGGTCCGCGCGGAGCGCGAGCACCTCATCCTCAAGCCGTTCGCGGGCCTGTCGGGCAGCGGCATCCGCGTGGGCTGGGACGAGACCGACCGCGAATGGGCCGAAACGGTCGCCGACTGCCTGAAACAGGACTACATCGTCCAGCGCCGCGTCGTGCCGGCGACGGAGCCGATGCTGAACGCCGAGACCGGCGCGGTCGAGGACTGGCTGGGCGTCTGGGGCCTCTTCGTCTTCCCGGACGGCTACGGCGGCGCCTTCTGCCGGGCCGTCCCGTCCGGGGCCGCGTCCGTCGTCAACCTGGGCGCACCGGGCGCGCGCGTGACCTCCGCCTTCCACTACTGAGCGGCCGCCGCGCCCGCGCCACGGCCATGGGGTCAGGGGCAGACGACGCAGTAGAGCATCTGGTCGGCGGCGCGGGCACGGCGGGCGATGGACACGAGGTCGTCCATCGCCGGGCGGACCTCGTCCGCCTCGAACCAGGTCTCGCGCCCCAGCAGGAACTCCTCGCTGTTCGCCCAGACGAAGGCGACGTCGTCCAGGACGGCCTCGGTCGCGTCCGCGAGGGTGTCGCGGACGAGCACGTCGAGTTCGACGATGAACAGCTCGCCGTCCTCCCGGGTCAGCAGTTCCGGTCCGGGGATGTGGTCGACCGGAATGCGGCCGGCCATCGCCATCTCCTCATAGGACGGGCCGGCGAGCAGCGTCACCAGCTTCCCCAGTGCGACGACGGGGTCGATGCCCTTGAGATCGACGGCCTCGATGTCGGGACGCGACCGCGCCGCTTCGAGCAGGCCGGGCCCGGACAGGACGACGGACGTGGCCGTCTCCCGGTCGGGGGCCCGGAAGTAGTCGCACAGGATGCCCATCGTCGCCGCCCTCCGTGATGTGCCACCGGCCGCCCGGCACTGTGAGAGACCTTACGGCCTCTCGATGTACTACAGGCCGTAGTATGTCCCACAGGACGTAGTACTACAGCTTGTAGTAGATAGCCGAGAGGCACAGCGCCATGGATTCGGTCGACATCGCACGGTGGCAGTTCGGGATCACCACCGTGTACCACTTCTTCTTCGTCCCGCTGACGATCGGGCTGTCCGCGCTCGTCGCGGGCCTGGAGACGGCCTGGCTGCGGACGGGCAAGACGAAGTACCTCCGCGCCACGAAGTTCTGGGGCAAGCTCTTCCTGATCAACTTCGCGATGGGGATCGTCACCGGCATCGTGCAGGAGTTCCAGTTCGGTATGAACTGGAGTGACTACTCCCGGTTCGTCGGCGACATCTTCGGTGCGCCGCTCGCCATCGAGGGGCTGCTCGCCTTCTTCGTCGAGTCGACCTTCCTCGGCCTGTGGATCTTCGGCTGGGACCGGCTGAACGGCAAGCTGCACAACGCCTGCATCTGGATCGTCCACATCGGGACGCTGCTGTCGGCGTACTTCATCCTCGCCGCCAACTCGTGGATGCAGCACCCCGTCGGCTACCGCATCGACCACGAGTCCGGGCGGGCCGTCCTCACCGACTTCTGGGCCGTCCTCACCAACTCGACGCAGCTCGTCGCGTTCCCGCACACGATCACCGCGGCGTTCGTCACCGGCGGGCTGTTCATGGCCGGCGTCAGCGCCTGGCACCTCGCCCGCCGCAAGAACATCGAGGTCTTCCGGCCGTCGCTGAAGCTCGCCCTCGCCGTCACCGCGGTCGCGTCCATCGGCGTCGCCATCAGCGGCGACATCCAGGGCAAGGTCATGACCGAGCAGCAGCCGATGAAGATGGCCGCCGCCGAGGCCCTCTACGAGACCGAGCAGCCCGCGTCCTTCTCGATCTTCACCGTCGGGACGCTGAACGGCGACGAGGAGGTCTTCGGGATCAAGGTGCCGCGCGTCCTGTCGTTCCTCGCCACCGGAACCTTCGACGGCGAGGTCAAGGGCATCAACGACGTCCAGGCCGCCGAGGAGGCCCGCTACGGGCCCGGCGACTACCGGCCGAACATCCCGATCGCCTACTGGAACTTCCGCATCATGGTCGGGGTCGGGATGCTCACCGCGCTCGTCTCGCTCGCCGGGCTGTGGCTGCTGCGGCGCGGGCGCCTGCCGTCCAACCCCTGGGTGTACCGGATCGGAGTGCTGTCGCTGGCGCTCCCCTTCATCGGCAACTCCGCCGGCTGGATCTTCACCGAGATGGGACGGCAGCCCTGGTCGGTGTTCGGGGTGCTGAAGACGTCCGCGAGCGTCTCGCCCGGCGTGTCCCCGACGTCGATGCTCATCTCCGTCGTCTCGCTGACCGCGCTGTACGGCTTCCTCATGGTCATCGAGGCGGGGCTGATGCTCAAGTACGCCAAGGCCGGGCCGCCGTCCGAGGACGAGGTGCTGCCCCCGCCGCCGTCCGACGACTCCGATGACCCCGACTCCGAGCGCTCGCTCGCGTTCGCCTACTGAGGAGCCGAGCCATGGAACTCACCACTGTCTGGTTCATCATCATCGCCTTCCTGTGGACGAGCTACTTCTTCCTGGAGGGGTTCGACTTCGGCGTCGGCATGCTGCTGCCCGTGCTCGGCCGCGGCGACGTCGAGCGCCGGGTCCTGATCAACACCATCGGGCCCGTCTGGGACGGCAACGAGGTCTGGTTCATCGTCGCCGGCGCCGCCACGTTCGCCGCGTTCCCCGAGTGGTACGCCACCCTGTTCAGCGGCTTCTACCTGCCGCTGCTGCTGATCCTGCTCGCGCTGATCATCCGCGGCGTCGCGTTCGAGTTCCGCGGCAAGCGGGACGAGCCGCGGTGGCGGGCCCGCTGGGACAAGGCGATCTTCTGGGGCAGCCTGGTGCCCGCGTTCCTGTGGGGCGTCGCGTTCGCGAACATCGTCCGCGGCGTGCCGCTGGACCCCTCGCACGAGTACGTCGGGACGTTCTTCGACCTGCTCAACCCGTACGCGCTGCTCGGCGGGCTCACCACGACGATCCTGTTCGTCCTGCACGGGGCGGTGTTCGTCGCGCTGAAGACGTCCGGCACGATCCGGTACCAGGCGCGGCGCGTCGCGGAGGTCGCGGTGATCGCCGCCATCGCCGCCGGCGGCGCGTTCCTGCTGATCACGCAGCTGCAGCACGGCAAGCCGGTGACCTGGCTGACCGCGCTCGGCGCCGCCGCCGGGCTGCTGCTCGCCGCCGCCGCCAACCGGGCCGGACGCGAGGGCTGGGCGTTCATCGGCACCGGCGCCGCGATCGTGCTCGCCGTCGCGACCCTGTTCACCGCGCTGTTCCCGGACGTCATGCCGTCCACGCTCGGCTCCGGCGGCCTGACCACGGTGAACGCCGCCTCCACGGCCTACACACTGAAGATCATGACGTGGGTCGCGGCGGTGTTCACCCCGATCGTGATGATCTACCAGGGGTGGACGTACTGGGTGTTCCGGAAGCGGATCAGCACGGCCCACATCCCGGCCGCGAAGAAGCCCGAGCCGGTGCCGTGAAACCCCTCGACCCGCGGCTGCTGACCTACGCCCGGACGACACGGGTCTTCCTGCTGTCGTCCGTGGCGCTCGGCACCGCCACCGCCGGGCTGATCATCGCGCAGGCCACGCTGCTCGCCGACATGCTCGCGCGGGCGTTCCTCGGCGGCGCCTCGCTCGCCGACCTGCGCACGCCGCTGCTGCTCCTGCTGGCCGTCGTCCTGGCACGCACGCTGGTCGCCTGGCTGCAGGAGGTCGCGGCGCACCGCTCGTCGGCCGCGGTGAAGTCCCAGCTGCGCGGGCGGCTCCTCGCCCGCGCGCTGGGGCTCGGCCCGCGCTGGCTGTCCGGCGAGCGCAGCGGCGAGCTCGCCACCCTCGCCACCCGCGGGATCGACGCGCTCGACGACTACTTCTCCCGCTACCTGCCGCAACTCGTCCTCGCGGTGATCGTCCCGGCGGCCGTCGGGTTCCGGATCCTGCTCGGCGACTGGCTGTCGGCCGTGACGATCGCGGCGACGGTGCCGCTCATCCCGATCTTCGCGATCCTCGTCGGGCTCACCACGCAGCGGAAGATGGACCGGCAGTGGCGGACCCTGTCCGTCCTCGCCGCCCACTTCCTGGACGTCGTGGCCGGGCTGCCCACGCTGAAGATCTTCGGCCGGGCGCGGGCGCAGGCGGACAAGATCCGCGAGGTCACCGACCGGCACCGGCGCGCGACCATGTCGACGCTGCGGATCGCGTTCCTGTCGGCGCTCGTGCTGGAACTGCTGTCGAGCCTGTCGGTCGCGCTGGTCGCCGTGTCGATCGGGCTGCGGCTGGTCGAGGGCGGGCTGGGACTGGAGACGGCGCTGCTCGTCCTGATCCTGGCGCCGGAGGCGTACCTGCCGCTGCGGCAGGTCGGCGCGCAGTACCACGCGAGCGTCGAGGGCCTCACCGCCGCGTCGCGGATCTTCGAGGTCCTCGAAACGCCGCTGCCCGCCACCGGGACCCGCACCGACCTCCCCGACCTCGCCCGCGCGACCCTGCGCCTGGACGGGGTGACGGTCGCCTACGACCGGGGGCCGGCGCTCTCCGGCTTCTCACTGACCGTCCATCCCGGGGAGACGGTCGCCCTGGTGGGGCCGAGCGGCGCGGGGAAGTCGACCGTGCTGTCGGTGCTGCTCGGGTTCGTCCAGCCGGACTCGGGGCGCGTCCTGGTCGACTGGGACGACCTCGCCGACTTCTCGCCGGACGCCTGGCGCGCCCGGATCGCCTGGGTACCGCAGCGTCCGCACCTCTTCGCCGGGACGGTCGCCGAGAACATCCTGCTGGGCCGCCCCTCCGCGTCGCCGGAGTCGGTGCGGGCGGCCGCCGAGGCCGCGAACGCGCTGGACTTCATCGAGGCGCTGCCCGCCGGGTTCGACACCCCGCTCGGCGACCGGGGCGCCGGCCTGTCGGCCGGCCAGCGGCAGCGCCTCGCCCTGGCCCGCGCCTTCCTCCGCGACGCGCCGCTCCTCCTGCTGGACGAGCCGACCTCGAACCTGGACGTCGAGAGCGAAGCCGCCGTCATCGACGCCGTCGAACGCCTGAAGACCGGCCGCACCGTCCTCCTGGTCGCCCACCGTCCGGCCCTGATGACCCTCGCCGACCGAGTGATCACGGTCAACCCCGCGGAGGTACCCGCATGACCGCCAATGCTCCCCGCGGGGGTGCCGGTATGACCAGCCGTGATTTCCTTGGAAGTGTCGGCGGGACCGCCAATGATTCACGTGAAACCTCTCCTGCCACAGAAGCGCGGCGGGGCCTCAATCGTGGTGGGGGCGGGGGCGTGATTCTGCGGCTCATCAGGTTCGCGCGGCCGGCCCGGGGGCGGCTGGTTCTCGCCGTGCTGTTCGGGGTGCTGGCCCTCGGCAGCGGGGTCGGGCTCATGGCGACCTCCGCGTGGCTCATCTCCCGGGCGGCGGAGCATCCGCCCGTCCTGATGCTGATGGTCGCGATCGTGGCCGTCCGCGCGTTCGGGCTCGGACGGGGGGTGTTCCGCTACGTCGAGCGCCTCGTCGGGCATGACGCGACCTTCCGCATCCTGGCCGACCTGCGGGCGCGTGTGTACGAGCGGCTGGAGCGGCTCGCGCCCGGGGGGCTGCCCGCATTCCGCGGCGGCGACCTGCTCAACCGGCTCGTCGCGGACGTCGACGCCGTCCAGGACCTCTTCCTCCGCGTCCTGCTGCCCTGCACGGTCGCCGCCATCGTCGGCGGTGCATCGGTGGGCGTCGCGTGGGCGCTGCTTCCGTCGGCGGGCGCCGTCCTGCTGGTCGCCCTGCTGGTCGCCGGCGTCGTCGCGCCCTGGCTGTCGTCCGCCATGGCGCGCCGGGCCGAGCGCCGGACGACCGACCTGCGCGGCGAACTGACCTCCCACGTCGTCGACACCCTCCAGGGCGCACCGGAACTCATCGCCTACGGCGCCGCCCCCGCCCACCTCGCCGAGGCCGCCCGCCTGGACCGCGAGTTCACCCGCGCCACCGCCCGCTCCGCCGCCACCGCCGGACTCGGCGCGGCCATCTCCGCCCTCGCCGGCGGCCTCGCGGTGTGGGGCAGCCTCGCCGTCGGGGTCCCCGCCGTCCGCTCCGGCGCGCTCGACGGGGTGCTGCTCGCGGTGATCGTCCTGCTTCCGCTGGCCGCGTTCGAGGTCGTCGCCGGGCTGCCCCTGGCCGCCCAGTACCTGCAGCGTGTGCGGCGGTCGGCTGCGCGGATCTTCGCCGTCCTGGACGCGCCGCCGCCCGTCCAGGACCCGGCCGCCCCGGCTCCGCCGCCCGCGTCCCCGTACACGCTCAAGGTCGAGAACCTCCGCGCCCGGTGGACGCCGACCGCCCCCTACGCGCTCGACGGCGTCTCCCTGGAACTGACGCCGGGCCGCCGCTGCGCGATCGTCGGGCCGTCCGGTTCGGGCAAGACGACCCTGACGTCCGTCCTCCTGCGGTTCCTGGAGCCGGTCTCGGGTGCGGCGTCCCTGAACGGGGTCGGGCTGCGATCCCTGGCGGCGGACGACGTCCGCGAGGTCATCGGCCTGTGCGCGCAGGACGCGCACCTGTTCGACTCGACGATCGGGGCGAACATCCGCCTGGCCCGCCCGTCCGCGACCGACGACGAGATCCGGGACGCGCTGCGCCGCGCCCGCATCCTCGACTGGGTCGACTCCCTGCCGAAGGGGCTCGACACGCACGTCGGCGAGCACGGCGCGCAGGTCTCCGGCGGCCAGCGCCAGCGCATCGCCCTGGCCCGCGCCCTCCTCGCGGACTTCCCGATCCTGCTGCTGGACGAGCCCGCCGAGCACCTCGACATCGCGACCGCCGACGAGCTCACCGCCGACCTCCTGGCCGCCACCGAGGGCCGGACGACCCTCCTGGTCACCCACCGCCTCGCCGGCCTGGACGCCGTCGACGAGATCATCGTCCTGGACGAGGGCCGCGTCGCCGACCGGGGAACCCACGCCGACTTGGTCTCCCGTCCCGGCCTGTACCGCTCCCTCTGGGAACGGGAACGCACCCCGGCCAAGGTTCAGTAATCGGCCTAAAAGCAGTCAGGCAGCACAAGGCGCCACTCACCGCCAGAAAGCCCTACCCCTGCCGCCGATCACCAGGACCGGCGCCATACCGGTGATCGTCCGAGCCGGCGCCGTACTGGCGGCCACCAGGGCGGGCGCCGTACTGGCGCTCACCGGAACCGGGACGCGAGCGATGGAACCACGAAAGATCCCTGGCCTCGCGAAGGACATCTCCTTATGCTCCGGAGTCCGGTGATGAATCCTGAAGGGCCGTCTCATGCCCCAGCTCCCCGCCGCGTCCTCCGCCATCGACCGCAGACGATTTCTCGGCGTGACCGCGGGAACGGCGGCGGCGTCCACCCTCCTGAGCTCCACCACGGCGCGTGCTGACACACATCACCCACCACCCTCCCGATTCAGGCGCCGCAGGGTCAGGTTCGGCGTGAACTACGTCCCGAGCAAGAACTGGTGGTTCTCCTGGTCGGACTGGGACCGCAGGTCGATCGCCGCCGACCTCGACGACATCGCGTCCCTCGGCATGGACCACATCCGCATCATGCTGATCTGGTCGGAGCTGCAACCGAACGCCACCTACGTGCGCGGCGAACTCCTCGACCGCCTGGAGGAACTCCTCGACCTCGCCGACCGGCGTACCTGGACGTAGAGGTGACCGTCTTCAACGGCGCGGTCAGCGGCGTCCTGTTCGTCCCGCCGTACCTCATCGGCAACGGCAACGGCCAAGTACGCAACGTGCTCACCGACCCTGTCGCGATCGAGCGAGAACAGTGGCTTCTCGGTCAGATCGCCGCCCGCATCGGGCGGCATCGCAGGTTCATGGGCTTCGACCTGTCCAACGAGATCCACTGGTTCGCGATCCCGCTGGGCATGAAGGCCGCCCAGGCCGAGGGCGACGCCTGGCACACCGCCCTGTTCGACACCTGCGAGAAGGTCGCACCGGGCAAGATCCACGTATCCGGAATCGACCACTGGCCCTGGCAGAACGACGCTTACTGGACGCGGCACGGGCTGGCCACCTCCGGAACGATGACCGCCAACCACACCTGGGCGGGATGGACGCAGGTCATCCAGCACTACGGCGCCCTTTCAACATCGTCCACGCACTACTCCGAGTTCTTCATCGAACTCATCAAGGCGTTCCACACCGACCTGAAGCGCAAAGTGTGGATCGAGGAAACCGGCGTCTCGACCGTCTGGATGGACGCCGCCGACATCCCGTCCTGGACCGAACGCTCGATCCGCGCGATGACCTCATGCAGCGACCTCTTCGGCATCACCTGGTGGGACTCCCACGACCTGAACCCGAAGCTCAGCGGATACGTCGACCTCGAATACGACCTCGGCCTCTTCACCAACGACCGGAAGCTCAAGCCGATCGGCAGGACCATCCGTGAACTGATCGCCGAGTTCGACAGGCACCCGCCGGAACCACCCGGCCGCGCCACAGCCCTCGTACTACCGGACGACATGATCCCGGTGAAGGACTTCGGCGACCTCTTCGACCCGTTCATGAAGCTCATCGACGAGGGAACCCGCCCCGCCATCGTCCTCAAGAGCCGCACCACAGACCCCGCCTACCTGGCCGCCCGCGGCATCGAAACCCTGCTCCCCCTCGGCTGACCGCCCGCAGTCGCCTCAAGGAGGCCGCCGATGACATCGCACACCCGCCGCACGTTCCTCATAGCCGGCGGAACCGGCGTGGCCGCCGCCGCGTTGGGCGGCCTCCGCCCAGCGGCCGCAGCGACCTGGGAAACGGTGATCGACGGCTCATTCACGAACTACGCCACGCTCGAATCAGCGTGGAACTACCGCTACCCATGGGGCTCGGACCACAACGGCAGCGCCCGCATGTACGGAAGCCCGTCCGACCACAACCACGTGTGCCTCGAAACTCCCGGCGTCCTGGCCCTCAAGGCGACCCGCATCACCTGGGACGAAGGCACCAGCTCAGCAGATCCGCACCTACCGATCCGCTACCACTCGGGTGCCGTCCACGCCAAACAACAACTCCTGGTCAACGACCAGTTCCCCAACTGGGAGGTGAAAGGCGAGTTCCAGGCCCCTTCCACCCGAGGAACCTGGCCGGCCTTCTGGCTGACCGGCGCCGACACCTGGCCACCGGAAAGCGACATCCTCGAATACAAAGGCGACGCACGCAACTGGTTCAACACCTACCGGAACGCATCCGGCGGATGGTCCAACACCATCGTCAACGTCTCTTCCCCCAGTTCCTGGCACGGCTACCGCGCCTGGATCACCAAGGTGAACAGCACCGACGTCGACATCCACTACTACCTGGACGGCACCTGGGTAGGCCGCCACCGAGGAGCCGGCTTCGCAGGCCACCCGATGTGGCTGATAATCAACCTGCAAATGGAAGGCTCCTCAGGCACCCCCGGCCCCACAACCGACACCTACTACCGAGCCCGAAACCTCTACGTAGGCCGCACTCGATCCTGACCACCCGAGGCCCGGGCCAACCCCGGACCCACACGCTCAAAATCCACCCCAAAAGACATACCCAGCCAGCGAATCAACAGCACGCGGCGCCGACCCAGAATGGCCATCCGCTGTCGGCACGAGCTTCCATTCGCCGTCCCACTGCACAGTCGTATCCCTGGCCACGCGCCCACCGCGCACCGGATCCAGCGAAACCGTCCCGACCACCGCAGTCCGCGACGTGTAGGAGACGATCCGAAAGCCCCTTAGTTGTGCAGCCTCCTTAGCCGGCACAACCTTGCTGGAGGCCCGCACCCGCGCGTAGGCCGCCTTACCCTCACCCGCGACAACTTGCTGCTCGAGGATCGTCTGCCACTTCTCCGACCTGTCGAGCCGCACACTGATCTGCACCGCGGCCAACAGGGCCCCACGCGGCGTGTGCGCATAGCAGTGCGCTATGTCGCCCTCGACGAACAGCGGCCCGACCGACGGCGAAAATGGCAGCGCAACACCCTTGAAGCGCTTCCAGTACATCTGCCTCGGAGCCGTATGAGGGATGCTCGGGGTGTCCCCGGCAGCGCACTGGCGCCCTCGGGGCGCCCCCGTAGCCGATAACACCGGCTTCGCCGTGGCCCCCGCACTCGCCTCGCGGTTTTCTTCCAGACACCCGCCAGCAGCAAGAGCAAGAAGACCGACGACCACCGGAAGGCAGACCTTATTGAACACTGCGGTTCTCATTTCAAGCGCCGGACACACGAGCAGTCCGACATGCTAACCCTCTAGATCACCAACCGACAGAACGCCCCCGCCCGCGCCGCACGGGTTCCGGTGAACTCACGTAGCAGACGGCGCGGGACACGACACACCACGCATCCATCATTGGCCGGGGTCATCACGGCGGCGACGCGCTTCGTCCGTCCAGGACAAGTCCGCTCCGCTGTTCCCCTGCGAACCCCTGTCCCACGCACGCATGTCGCGGCGATTCTCGCGCATCTCCCCTGCCAGCGCCGCACCGCCCCGAAGCCGATGTCCCCGCCGACGCAGCTGCCAGTCGAAAAGCAATCCGTAAGTAGCCAGCAGGACGAAGAACCCGAGAATGAACCACCACATCCGATCATCCTCGCTCCCCGAACCAGACCTCACAATGGAGGAGTGCACAAACCACCTCAAGCCGCGCCGGCCCTTGGCGGTCGATGGCACGGACACGGTGACGTACCGCCTGGACGGCTGCCCTGTCCGGCCGTGGGGTCTTCACGTTGCGCTGAGGACTTCGGCGGCGAGAACGGTCAAGCTCCGCAGTTTGTCGGCTCCGTCACTCCCGGGCGAGGCTGTGTAGACGACAAGACGCAGGTCTGCGCCGTGCACCGTCAGAACGTCGCAGTCGAGTTCGAATTCGCCCAACTCGGGGTGGACGACGGTCTTTGATTCGTTCCCGTGGTGGGCGACCGCGGAGCCGGCCCACAATTGGGCGAACTCGGGGCTCGATCTGCGCAGCTCACTGATCAGGTCCGCCAGTTCGCGGTCGCGCGGGTAGCGTGCCGCGGCACCGCGCAGGTCGGCGACCAACGACTGCCTGTATTCCTGCGGGGAGGCATGCCGTACCCGTCCCGGTCCGCCTTGGAAGGCGAGCCGCACGATGTTCACCGGTCGGCCGTCGTGCCCGCGCGGGTCGCCGGTCAGCGCGGCCCACAGGTGATTGCGCTCCAGCAGCGTCCAGGTCGCGTCGAAGACGGCGATGGGGTTGTCGTTGAGACGGTCGAGCAGGCGCCGCACGCTGGGGGCGAGGTGTCGCGGCACCTGTCCGCCGCCGCGTTCGACGGCATGCCCGGCCAGGCGGCATGCGAGTTCGTACTCCTCGTCCGACAGTCGCAGCGTCCGCGAGAGCGCGCGCAGGACGGCGCCGCTGGGGTGTGCCCGGCCCTGTTCAAGGCGTTTGACGTAGTCCGTTGAGACGCCCGCGAGCCAGGCGACCTCTTCGCGGCGCAGACCGGGCGTCCTGCGTGAGTGCCGTCCGAACGGGAGACCCACGTCGGCCGGCTGCAGGCGAGCGCGCCAAGCCCGAAGCAGGGTCGGCAGGTTCGGCGCCTGGTGCACGACCCCCATTATCCCCGCCGCTGCCTGAAAGGGGGACGAACTGGGCCACTCTGCATGATCGCCCGGACAGCAGGCTGATGGTGCGAGCACTCAGAAAGGGGATCTCCAGATGAGCATGCAAGCAGCGGACACACCGGTCGCGTTGGTGACCGGTGCCGGTGCCAACAAGGGCATCGGCCTGGAGACGGTCCGGCGACTAATCGAGGCCGGGTACCGGGTGTACCTGGCCGCCCGCGGCAGCGCGCATATGCGCATCAACGCCGCCGAGCCTGGCATGACCGCCACCGACCTCAGCGGCGGACAGGGCCACCCGGTCCAAGACGGGACCGACGCCATCATCGCGTTCGCCTTCGAGACACCCGGCGGCGCGACCGGCGCCTACCGGGTCCGCCACGGCGAACTGTCCTGGTGAATCACACCACTGACCGAAGGAGTTTCGGATGTACCTCGTCATCGGAGCAACTGGGAACATCGGCGGTCCAGTCGCGCGGCAACTCCACCAGCAGGGCCACGAAGTCCGGGCCCTGGTGCGCGACCCCGCACGAGCCGCCGGGCTACCGGAAGGCATCGAGCGCGCTCTCGGCGATCTCGACGACCCGCAGAGTGTGGCGAAGGCGGTGCAGGACGTCGAGGCCATCTTCCTGATGCAGGTCGGAGGCGGTACCGAGCAGACCGAGACGGTGATCGACGCCGCTCGGCACACGAGGGCGCCGAGGATCGTCCTGCTCTCGTCCGTGGGCGCGCGTCTGATGCCGCTGGAGAGCAACCCCATCGGCGCCGCGCTTGCCGCCCGCGAGCGGATCCTGCGCGAATCGGGCCTCGGCGTGACCTACCTGCGACCCAACACCTTCGCCAGCAACGCCTTCTGGTGGCTCGACGGCATCCGCGCGGGCAAGGTCGTCGACGCGACCGGCGAGGGCCGGCACGGTGTGATCGACCCTGAGGACATCGCGCGCGTCGCCGTGGTCACCCTCACCGAGGCCGGTCACGAGGGCAAGGGGTACTTCCTCACCGGTCCGGAAGCCCTGACCTCGCGCGAGCAGGTCGAGATCATCGCCGAGGTGACCGGACGCCCCATCGAATTCGAAGACCTCACCCCGCAGGAGTTCACCAAGGTCACGGTCCGGAACGGAACCCCGCCCGAGCAGGCGTACCTCAGGGAACGTCTGAACGACCTTCTCCGCGCCGGGCGCGCCGGGTTCGTCACCGACGACGTCCAGAACCTCACAGGCTTCGCTCCGGGGACCTTCCGAGCCTGGTGCGAACGCAACGTCGACGCCCTACGCTGAGCGGTGGTCAGGCCAGGCCGACGGCGGCGTGAGTTCGCCCTGCATTCCGCCGCCGTCTCCGGCATCGGCACTGCCTACCGGCCTGGACGGGCGCGCTCCCTCCCCGGCGGGGTCGCGCCACAGCCATGCGGTTCCAGACGTTGATGCGGCAATCGTCCACAGCACACGGGCCGGCCGGATCTCGTCGAAGTACTCGCAAGCTCGGGCTCCGCCCCCCAAACCCACGGCGACCGTCAAGGCTCAGGCTGAGCTTCCCGGAGTCTGAGGCCCCCGCCGGAGGCGTGTTGGAACCGCGGCCCTCGCGGTCAGCCGGTACTCAGGCGGCGGCGCGAACCCTGGCCCTTGTCACGGATCACGTGAAGCTCTTCGCGGATCTGCTTCTCTTCTTCTGGTGTGATGGACGATGCCGCACTGCGTATGAACAGGCCGAGCTCATACATGGTGTTCAGGACGACCCTGGTCTCGACGTCGAGTTCCTTTGCGAGTTGGTAAATACGCATCGTCATCGCATCGGCTCCTGTCCATAGATTGGCTCAGCCGGAACCAGAGTATGACGCGCGGAGGGCCCCCATGGGACGCCGACGAGCTATGGGTCGGCGGCGCGGACTCGGCGACCGCCGGCGACTGCGGACAGGGCGGCGGTGGCAGGGTACTCGGTCCGGCGCGTCCGCCCGGAGACCGGCGCCGCTGGTGGGCCATGATGCCGCGGGCGGGCATCGAACGGGGCCGCCCGTGTCGGCGTACTCCTTGGTGTGCAGAGGTGAGTACGGGTAAACGTGCAGAGGCGGTCGGGGCCTCGTCGACCGCGCCGCCTACTGGTGTGATTTCAGTGCGTTGGCCAGCTGCGCGATCGGGTCAGCGGTGACGCGATGACGGGACCGTCCGGTGGGCCAGGTCGAGAATTCGTCGTCCGGCCAGCGTGGGATCAGATGGAAGTGCAGATGCGGAACCGATTGTTCCGAGTCGGGCCCGCTGGCATGAAGAATGTTCACGCCGCTGGCACCGAGGGTGACGCGTATGGCCTTGGCCAGGTGCTGGACCAATGCCATGGCCTCGGCAAGCGCTCCGGACGGCGTTTCGAAGATATCGGTGTAGTGAACTGTCGGGATGACCAGCGTGTGTCCGGGCGCGAGCGGGCATAGCGGTGCGAACGCGGCGACGGAGGACTTGCGAGTGACCCAGCGCGCGGTGTCCGACTTGAGCAAGTCACAGAAGGTGCACTCCATGACGGTTGATATTGCCGCTTTCGGACGTTGGAGGACACTCAGCCGGCGGTGGCGACGTGGGCTTCGACGGCTTCCATGCGGTTCTTGAGCCGGTAGCTGGGGCCGTTGATGGCGATGACCTCGCAGTGGTGCAGGAGCCGGTCGAGGATGGCGGTGGCCAGGACCTCGTCGCCGAAGATCTGGCCCCACTCGGAGAAGGCTTTGTTGCTGGTGAGCAGTTGGCGGACCATGTCGTCCATGGGGGTGAAGTAGGGATATCGGACGCGCTCTCCCACCGACCGCCGGTCATCCTCGACAACCGCGGCAGACGGACGGACCGGTCCGGAGGGTGCTCCCGCGCGAACGGTGCGCACCACGTGACAGACCGATTCGCGCGGGAGTGCCCTCCGGGTCCAGGAGGGGCCTAGGGAACCACGGGGTTCCCCAGTAGCGCACGCTGAACCACTCGCCCCCTGCGTGCCGTGACGAATTGAAACTGCGCTCGGCCACGGGCACGGCTTGGTGCTCATTGGCGAACGGCTTCGACCCAACGGCGCTGACTCGTCCTCGGCGGCGGCGCGACCTGGTGACCGCCGGCGGCTGGCGGACGGGGCGGAGGTGTTGCGATGCGCGGCCCGGCGCGGGGCCGCGCAGCGGCCTGAGCGCCGCCGCCCCTTGATCTGAGACAGCCCAATTCGGCAATGATCGCGTGTGCGTCCCGTGATCAGCGGTCCGAGCGGGTGTCGTCCGTCGACTTGATCAATGCTGCGATGTCGTCGGCCAAGGCGGGAGTGGTTGCGACGGTAGAGACCGAGGAAACGGTGTGGTCGGTGCCATCCTGGTCGCTGACCAAGGCTCCGGCTTCCCGGGCGATGGCGACTCCGGCGGCCATATCCCAAGGCTTGTTAGAAAGGGTGATGCTGGCGTCTAGTTTGCCTTCAGCGACCCACGCGAGATCGATCGCGACTGAGCCGAACATCCGGACTCGTTGGACGTTGGCGGCCAAGCGATCGGTTAGGGCGATGCGGCGCCGGTTCTTGGTCTGGGCGTTCTCACCTACTGCGTAGTCGCCGATGGCGACGATGGCGTCTTTGAGGTCGGTGGTCATGCTGGCTTGGATGCGGCGGTCTCCGAGGTGGGCACCGGCGTGCTGGGCCGCGTGGTAGCGGGTGCCCAGGAACGGCAGGTCGATGACGCCGACGACGGGGCGGCCTCGTTCGATAAGGCCGATGGAGATACCGCAGAGCGGGATGTTGCGAACGAAGTTGGCGGTGCCGTCCACTGGGTCGATGGCCCAGAGGAGTTCGCCGGTGGTGTCGCCGGTGATGCCTTCTTCTTCGCCGAGTACAGGGATGTCGGGGGTTCGCTTTTTGAGGTAGTCGCGGACGGCGCGTTCTACGGCGTAGTCGACTTCGCTGGCCATGTCGCGGTCGCCCTTGGCGGTGAGCAGGCCGGGGACGCGGGTGCGCACTAGGTCGCTGGCTATCTCTGCTGCCTTGAGGGCGGCGGGTAGTAGGGCGGCTGGTGCGTCGGTCATACGGTGCGGCCTCGTTCTCATAGCGCGTTGAAGATCTCTTCGAACGTTCCGTACAAGCCTGCCCCGGTCGGGTTGCGTTCGGCGAGGAAGGTGGGCGAGTCGACTCCGCGGGCGTTCGGTAGGTAGGGCTGCATCGCGCAGAGCTGGTTGTTGAGGAGTGTGATGTTGAAGCGGACGGTCTCGTCGTAGACGGCGACGGACAGTCGGTCTTGGGCCTCGGGCGTTAGGCGCTTGCGGAGGCGCGTCAGGACTTCGATGTTCAGGCGCGTGAGGGTGGTGAGGTGGTTGTCCGTGTAGCCCTCTTCCTGTTCGCGGGCTCGGATGGCCTCGCCTTAAAGACGTTGGTCGGGGTACTGCTGGCAAAGCATGTTGAGGGAAAGGCCGGCGGCTCGGATGCTGCTCGCGCCGTCGAGTAGGGCGTGTGGCGGGTGTGCGTAAGAGAACTCGGCGCGGGTGGCGAAGACTGCGGTGACGTCGGCGTAGGGGTTCGGGCCTACCCGGTCGGCGGTCGACTCAAGGTCGGCCCGCTCGTCGCTGGGCGCGTAGGCGGCGGGCTCGTCCGCCAGGACGTGAGGCGGGCAGGGGGCGAACAGCTCGTCGGCCGTCCACTCGGGGAACATCGTCTCTAAGACCCGGCAGTGATCTGTCTAGGGCAGGCGTTTGAGTTCGCCGGACGTCCAGCGGTGGAGTTGGGCGCGGCTTGGGGCGGTGCCGGTGAGTTCGGGACTCGAAGGGGGAAGAAGCGATCGGGCACGCGACGGGCACGGAAGCGGAAGAAGAGATCGTGAGACACGAGAGCCCAGGTCGGAACGTAGCTTCTGACCTGGGCTTTTCGGTGGGTGGAGCCTAGGGGATTCGAACCCCTGACACCCGGCTTGCAAAGCCGGTGCTCTACCAACTGAGCTAAGGCCCCCTGCTGGGCGGGTCAAAGCTTACCTGGGGTCGGGGGTGGGCGTGGCATCGGTGTCGCGG
>NZ_SMJW01000102.1 GCF_004348335.1 Actinomadura bangladeshensis
GTCGTGCGGGGGGCGGGGCCGTAGGGTCGCGGCCATGGCGTCCAGGTTCTTCCCGATCGTCCTGTTGGTGACGGCCGCTGCCGCCAGTGCGTGCGGTGGCGGCGGTGAGCGTGCGCGGGAGGTGCGCGGGACCGCCCGGGCGGAGGTGGCGGGCATCGGGTACACCTCCGACCAGCTCGCGCAGGCGCTGCTCACCGGGGCGCCCGGCTACCGGCGGGCCGGGGAGCCCGATTCGGGGGAGTACGGGTCGCTGAAGGCCATCCAGAACGCCGCCCGGCTGCAGCGCGAGGCGACCCTCGACAAGCCGCGCTGCGGGACGGACCGCCCGGGCGGCACCGTGGCCGGCGACGTCCCGGCGGCGCTCGTCTCGTTCACCGGCGGCGCCGGGCAGACCGCCACCGAGACGCTCATGGGGATGTCCGCCGCCGACGCCGAGAAGCAGGTCAACGCGCGCGTCCCGTCCGGCTGCCTGAAGTTCCGCACCAAGATCGGCTCGAACTGGGCGGAGCACCGCGTGGTGGAGGCGCCGAAGGGCGAGATCGGCGAGGGGTCCCGCACCGTCGGGGTGTCCACGACCAGCGGCGGCGCCCGGAGCCGCACCTGGTACGTCGTCTTCCGCGGCCGCCACTACCTCGCCACCGTCACCGTCTTCGGCCCGGCCGTCACCCGCGAGGACGCCGAGCGCCTCGCCCGCGAGGCGCGTGCACAAGCGGAGCGCGTCCTGCCGTGAGTCACGCGGCTCGCGGACGGTCTCGGCCACCGGATACGGTTCGCCTTACACGGGACGTACGTCCCGGGCGCGTCGTTCCCAGCGGGGGTGTCCTTGATCGGTAAGGAGGGCCGGGTGACCGGCCGGATCGGGCCGGGGCTCGTCGGGGAGGTCATGATCCCCATCAGGGGCGGTGTCGAGGCGTTCTACGCGCACCCCGTGAACCCGCAGGACGAGATCGGCGTCGGCACGATCGTCGTGGTCGTCGAGCACCACCCGCCCCGGACGGTGTACGTGGCGCCGGCGCTGCCCCAGTAGAACTGGCACAAAGAGGCCATCCCGGAGAAGAACCGGAAGGCCTCACCGTGCGTCTGAGGGGAAACGCGGGCGGGCCCGTGGGCCGACCGCACCGATATGTGAACAGGAGGCCGCATGCCCGTGCTCGCCGTGGCGATCGGCGTGGTCGTCGCCATCATCGTATTGATCATTTTGTTCAAGATGGTCTGGCGGGTCGCCGAGCCGAACGAGGCTCTGATCATCTCCGGGCTCGGCGCCAAGTCCAAGCCGATCGACGGCGTGGACAGCCTCGGATTCAAGATCGTGACCGGCAAGGGGACGTCCGTCCTGCCCGGCTTCCAGGTGTCGCGCCGGCTGCAGCTCGACAGCCGCGCCGCCAACCTCGAGGTCAACTGCGTGACGCAGCAGGGCATCCCGGTCAAGGTGCGCGGCGTGGTCATCTACAAGGTCGGGGACGACCTGGTCTCGATCGCCAACGCGGCGCGGCGGTTCCTTGAGCAGCAGTCGTCCATGGACAACACGATCCACGAGCTGTTCACCGGCCACCTGCGCTCCATCATCGGCAACCTCACCGTCGAGGACCTGATCCTCAACCGGGAGCGGCTGACGTCCGAGACGCGCAGCTCCGCGGCCGACGAGATGAGCAAGCTCGGCCTGGTCGTCGACTCCCTGCAGATCCAGGAGATCGACGACGAGACCGATTACATCGCCAACCTGGGCCGCCCGCACGCCGCCAAGGTCGCCGCAGCGGCCCGCATCGCCGAGGCCGAGCGCAACCAGGAGGCCACCGAGCGCGAGCAGGAGACCGAGCGGCAGAACGCCGCGGTCATCCGCGACACCGAGATGAAGAAGGCCGAGTACGAGGGCCAGGTGCAGCAGGCCGCGCAGCAGGCCCGGCAGGAGGTCATCCTCAAGGAGACCCGCAACGCCGAGCTGGAGGCCGAGCGCACCGAGAAGCGCCTGGAGAGCGAGATCCGCAAGCCCGCGGACGCGCGCGCGTACGAGCAGGTGAAGCTGGCCGAGGCCGAGCGCGAGGAGCGCATCGCCCAGGCCCAGGCCGCCGCGACGGAGATCCAGCTGAAGGCGGAGCGGCAGGCCGAGGCCACCCGGATCCTCGGTGAGGCCGACGCGGACGCGATCCGGCAGAAGGGCCTCGCGGAGGCCGAGGCGATCAAGGCCCGCGCGGAGGCGCTGGCCGAGAACACCGACGCCGTCATCGCGCAGCAGCTCGCCGAGCAGTGGCCGCAGATCGTCGAGGCCGGCGCGGGCGTGTTCGGCAACGTCGACAACATGGTCGTGCTCAACGGCGCCGAAGGCATCGAGGACATGCTCGCCAAGGCGCTCACGCTCGGCGGCACGGGCCTCGGCGTCGCCCGCCAGCTGCTCGCCAACCTGAACGGCGCGCAGCCCGCCGCCAACGGCCACAACGGCGTGACGCCGGCCGTCCCCGCGGTGGAGATCCCCAAGGAGGACTGACGCCGCAACCAAGAAGGCCCGGCCCCGCCGGGCCTTCTTGGCGTTAGGGGGCGGCCGGTCCCGCTAAGTTCGTTGCATGTCCGTGCCCCGGCTCGCCGTCTCCGTCGATCTCGTCGTGCTCACCGTGCGGGAGCAGCGCCTGTGCGCGCTGATGTGGCGGCGGGACCGGGCGCCCTACGACGGGGCGTGGTCGCTGCCGGGCGGGTTCATCCAGCTGGAGGAGGACCTGCCCGTCGCCGCGTCCCGGCTGATGGCGGAGCGGGCCGGGCTCGCGGACGTCCGGATCCACCTGGAGCAGCTGGCGACCTACGGCTACCCCGACCGCGACCCCCGGCAGCGGGTGGTGAGCGTCGCCTACCTGGGGCTGGCGCCCGACCTGCCCGCGTCCAGCCGCGCCCAGGTGCTGTGGACGGCGGTGGACGAGCTCGTCCACCACGACCGGGCCGCGTTCGACCACCGCCGGATCCTGCGGGACGGGATGGAGCGCGCGCGGGCGAAGCTGGAGTACACCTCGCTCGCCGCCGCGTTCTGCCCGCCCGAGTTCACCGTCGCGGAACTGCGCCGCGTCTACGAGATCGTGTGGGGCACCAGCCTGGACCCGCGGAACTTCCACCGGAAGGTCACCGGCGCCGACCGCTTCCTCATCCCCACCGACCGGACCACGACGCGCGACGGCGGCCGCCCCGCCCGCCTGTACCGGCGCGGCGACGCCGAGCAACTGCGCCCCCCCATGCTCCGCCCCCGGGCTTGACCTGGGCCGACCTCGCGCGTACCGGGCGGCGTGAATAGGCTGAAGGGTCATCACCCCCTGTGCGATCTGGAGGACAACGGTGTCCGAGGCAACCACTCCGCGCTTCCGCTCCGTCCTCGACCGGTTCGTGGCTTACAAGCCCGGCAAGGTCGTGGTGTCACCCGAGGGCCGCTCGTACAAGCTGTCGTCCAACGAGTCGCCGCACGGCCCGCTGCCGTCGGTCGTGGACGCGATCGGCGAGGCGGCCCGCAACATCAACCGCTACCCCGACAACAACGCGACGGCGCTGACCGAGGAGATCGCCCGCTTCTGCGGCGTCCCCGCCGACCACGTCGCGGTCGGCTGCGGCTCGGTCGGGATGACGCAGATGCTCCTGGAGGCGGTCGCCGAGCCGGGCGCCGAGGTCGTCTACGCGTGGCGGTCGTTCGAGGCGTACCCGCTCCTCGTGTCGCTGTCGGGCGCCACGGGCGTCCAGGTGGCGCTGAAGGACGAGACCCACGACCTGGAGGCGATGGCCGACGCGATCACCGAGAACACGCGGCTGATCTTCGTCTGCAACCCGAACAACCCGACGGGCACGGTCGTCCGGCGCGCGGAGCTGGAGGCGTTCCTCGACCGCGTCCCCGCCGACTGCCTGGTCGTCCTGGACGAGGCGTACCGCGAGTACATCCGCGACGACGAGGTCCCGGACGGCCTGACCCTGCGCGGCGACCGCCCGAACCTCGCCGTCCTCCGGACGTTCTCCAAGGCCTACGGCCTCGCCGGCCTCCGCATCGGCTACCTCGTCGCCCACCCGGAGGTGGCGGGCGCCATCCGCAAGACCTTCCTGCCGTTCAGCGTGAACTCGGTCGCCCAGGCCGCCGGTGTCGCGTCCCTGCAGGCGACCGACGAACTCCTGGAGCGCGTCGAGGGCACGGTGAAGGAGCGCGACCGCGTCCGGGACGCCCTCCTCGCCGACGGCTGGACGGTCCCGCCGACCGAGGCGAACTTCGTCTGGCTCCGCCTGGGCGACCGCACCATGGAGTTCTCCGCCGCCTGCGACGTGCAGGGCGTGAGCGTCCGCCCGTTCGACGGCGAGGGCGCCCGGGTCTCCATCGGCTCCCCCGAGGAGAACGACGCCTTCCTGGCCGTCGCGAGGTCCTTCCCCCACCGCAACTAGGGGCACCCCTTGGTCCTGCCGGCGTTCGGGATGCCGCGCAGTCCGGTGCCGTCCAGCCCGGCCGGATCCGCCGGGTGACCGGCGGATCTGGGGACCTTCGCCCCTATTCGGGACGCCGCGAGGCGATGCAGACTGGCGGGTAGCGACGGGCATTCACCGGAAACACGCTGGCCACGAGAGTCCACGGGGGGAACTCATGACCACGGCCCGAGACATCATGCACGTCGGTGCCACCTGCATCGGTGAGAACGAGACCCTTGCCTCCGCCGCGCAGCGGATGCGCGACCTGGACGTCGGTGCGCTGCCGATCTGCGGGGAGGACGACCGGCTCCGCGGCATCCTCACCGACCGCGACATCGTGATCAAATGCGTGGCCGAGGGCGGCGACCCGCAGACCATCACCGCGAGCGAGTACGCCCAGGGCGCGCCCGTCACCGTGGACGCCGGGGCGCAGGTCGCCTCGGTGCTCCAGACGATGGAGGAGCACCGGGTCCGCCGGCTGCCCGTCCTCGACGACCGCCGCCTGATCGGCATGATCAGCGAGGCGGACCTGGCCCGCGGCCTGCCGGAGGAGGCCGTCGGCCAGTTCGTCGAAGCCATCTGCGCCCGCTGACCGTCCGCCGGACCCGCGAGGCCCGGACGACCGGGTCACCCGTCAACGCATTCGGTGAACGTTGGTGGACACCGCGCTAGGAGGTCTTGGCGGGGCCCAGCTTCTCGACGATCAAGCGGTAGAGCTGGCGGGGGCGGCCCGGTTGGGGCGTGCGGTTCGGGGGGAGCGGCCAGGCCAGGCCCTCTTCGACGAGGGTGCGCAGGAGGCGGCGTGCCGTGCGCGGGGTCACGCCGAGCATCTTGCCGGCGTTCTCCGCGTCCACGATGAGGGGTTGTTCCTGGTCGCCGAGCTTGTCGGCCAGGCGGGCCAGGATCTCCAGGCCCTTCGGCTTGGCCTGCGGCTGCGTTCGCGGGGGTGTGCGCGGGGCCGGGACCAGGGCGCGGCCGTCGCGGTCCAGGGCGAAGCCCTGGGCGCGCTGGGAGCTCTGGGAGCGGGCGAGGGCGGCGCGGGCGTGGTTCTCGGCCTCGTGGGCGGTGCGGCCCATGCCGATGCCCACCTCTATGGCCAGGCCCAGTTCTTCGCGGACGCGTTCCACGAAGGGCGGGGTCCGGAAGCCCTCCGTGGACGCCGTTACAGAGCCGCGTGTCGCGATGACCAGGTAGCTGTGGTCGTCCAACGGCCAGACGGAGGCGTTCATGCGGTGCGCCTCTTGGAGCAGGACGCGGTGCAGGGCGAGTTTCAGTTCGTCCCGCCAGTAGCGGGGCGTTACTCGGCGAGGTGTCTCGCGGAGGGTCGGGACGTCCACCAGGACGACGACGAGCTGCGATTCCTCCAGGCGGTGGTGCGCGCCAAGCAGAGCCGCCGTCTGCAGGGAGCTGCGGATCGCGGCACCCGTGGGGCGGACGCGGATCGTGGGGACGCCCGCCATCTCCATGCGCTCGGCCGTGGCGTGCACGCACGTCATCGCGACGGTCGTCGCGCCCCGCCGCCAGAGGCGCTCGTGGAACGCGGCCAGGGTGCCGGGGCCCGCGGCCTCCTCGCGCAGGTGCACCTGCTCGGTGCCGAGGCTGATCTCGGAGTACGCCTCCTCGACCTCGGCGCGGCCGAGCACGTCGATGCTGACCCGGGACGGGTCGAAGCGCTCGTCGAGCGACGCCCGCAGAAGGGCGCCCTGGAGGGCGGCGCCGTTCAGCGGCACGTAGGTCGCGGGCATGGTGAGCACCCCGGCCTTGCGCGCGAAGTCGTACGGGACGGGGCTCGCGAACAGGCACACGTCGACGCCCGAGCCGAGGCGGACGACCTTGTCGGCCGCCTCCTGCTCGTCCCGGTACGCGGCGGCCACCAGCCGGCTCGGTACCGGGGTCGGGCCGTGGCCCATCAGCATGACCCGTTCCACCAGGTCGTGGGGGCCCACGACGCCGATCGTGAGATCGGGCGTGACCGAACCCGTTCGTGCCGCCGTCATCGATGCTCGCTCGCTTCCGGTCCGTCCTCTCGGCGGGGGCGCCGCCCCGGCCACCTGTTCGCGCACGTCTCGCCCAACGGTTGACTCATGGCCCTGTCAAGCCCCTGCCTTCTGACCCGGCCGCCTTTCGGATCCGAGCCTCTCTGCTGGCAGATCGGGTCAGGACGACCGGATGTGACGCCCAGACGCGAAATCGAATCAAGAGTGCGGCGAAAAAGTAACCTACGCGACCCCCTGGTCAGTAATTTGTCACCAATCGGGCAGCCTCGATCCAGCATCTTCGGATGTCCGAAGTTGAAAGGCAAGACCCTAAAACACCGCTAGGGGCCCTTCCTGACGCTCTCGCGCATAGGAAGGACCCCTGGGGCACCGGTTTGGTTTACCTGCGGGCCGGAATCCGGACGTGTCGCTGTCGGCCGCGCGGAAAGACGAACGATACGTCCGGGACGGCCGGATGATCAGCTCTGGTGATTATTTTCCGCGTTACGGGCCGTCCGAACCGGAGCGTTCCATGGGGATTCTTCCCAGGTCAGCGGACCGGTTCGGCGGCCCGCCCGGACGGACGCCATGACCGTGTGTAGCGGGCTGGCGACTCTTCGGTTCCATGATTTCGCGCCGCGGCGTTACACGCCCCGTCAGGTGCGAACCCGGAGTTGGTCAGGACGGGGCCACATTCGGCCGTTCGCGGCGGCGGCCCCGCCCGTCCGGCCCTAGTCGGCCTCGCGGACGATCTCGGCGCCCAGTTGCGACAGCCGCTCGGCGGTGTGCGCGTGCCCGCGGTCGAGATAGTAGGCCGAGGTGATCGTCGTCTCGCCCTCGGCGGCGAGGCCCGCGAGGACGAGCGCGCTGCCGCAGCGCAGGTCGTGCGCCTCGACCTCGGCGCCGCGCAGCGCGCGCGGGCCGTTCACCTTCGCGCGGTTGCCGTCCACCTCGATGTCGGCGCCCATCTTCGCCAGCTCGCCGGCCAGCTTGAAGCGGCCGTCGAAGATCCGCTCGTAGATGTAGGACGGGCCCTCGGCGAGGCAGGACAGCGCCATGATCGGCGACTGCAGGTCGGTGGCGAAGCCCGGGTACTCGTCGGTGATGACGTTGATCGGGCGGAGCGTCCGGTCGCGGCGGACCTGCAGCACGGCCCCCTGCTGATGGAACTCCAGGCCCATCTGCTCCAGCTTGTCGGCGGCGACGCCGAGGTGCTCCAGCGAGGCGCCGACGAGGCTGAGGTCGCCGCCGGTGATCCCCGCGGCCATCACGAACACGCCGGCGTCGATCCGGTCGGGCATCACGGTGTGCTCGACGGCGGTCAACTCGTCCACGCCCTCGACCGTGATGAACCCGGTGCCGCCGCCGCTGATCTTGGCGCCCATCGCCTGCAGGATCGCGATGTTGTCCAGCACCTCCGGCTCCAGCGCCGCGTTCTTGATCAGCGTGGTGCCGCGGGCCAGCGCGGCCGCCATGATCAGGTTCTCGGTGCCGGTGTGCGAGGGGGTGTCGCAGTAGAGCGTCCCGCCGCGCAGGTCGCCCGCCTTGATGTGGATGATGCCGTCGCCGTTGTCGGCCACGTGCTCGGTGACCGTGGCGCCCATCCGCTTGAAGCCGTTGTAGTGGAAGTCCAGGTTGCGGCTGCCGAGGTTGCAGCCGCCGACGCCCTCGATGACGGCCTCGCCGAGCCGGTGCAGCAGCGCCGGGACGAACAGGAACGAGCCGCGGAACCGGGACGCGATGTCGGCGGGCAGCACGGGGCTGCTCAGCGAGGACGCGTCGATCACCAGGGTGCGCTCGGTCTCGTGCAGCTCGGCCTTGGCCCCGATGGCCCGCGCGAGCTCCACCGCGCGCCGCACGTCCTCGATGATCGGGACGTTGCGCAGGACCGTGCGCCCCTTGGCGGCCATCAGCGAGGCACCGATCATCGGCAGGACGGCGTTCTTCGCCCCCTGGATGAACACCGTGCCGTGCAGCTGCCTGCCGCCGCGCACGCGGTAACGAACCTCGTGGCCCATGCTCATGCCGCCTAACTCCTTCTCGGGTGCGGGATAGGTGCCTGCCATCAAGTGGGAGCACGAGGGCCGAGCGCGCCGAACGGTGTCCCCCCTCTGCGCCAACGCGACCCCAGTAAACCACCGGACCGGACATGTGCCGTCCGACCCGCGCCACGCTGGCGTCAGTCTGCTTGGTGAGACCTTCACTGCGGGCAAAAGGTTCGCACTCCCCCAGGAAATTTCCCAAGGTGAGCCTAGGGGCGGCGGCTCCGCCGGGTGGCCGCTATCGTGATCATTCATGGGCGAATCGGGCACCATATGAACGTTAACGGGCCGGTCGCCGCCGGCCGCGACGACCCCCGGCGGGCTCTCAGCGGGCTTCGAGGATCTCGATCTCGTCGCCGATCGTGAGGGTGCCCAGCGCGCGCGGGACGGCGTTGTAGCCGAACTGGATGCCGCGGTCCCGGGTGCGGTAGGTGGCGAGCGTCCGGAGCGGCTCACGTCCGCGCTCGGCGGTCTCCTGGTCGGTGGTCGTGATGAGGCACCGCGAGCACGGCTTCACCATCTCGATGACGGCGTCGCCCACGCGCAGCAGGCGCACGTCGTCCTCGCCGTACGGGCCGAGGCCCTCGAGGACGAGGCTCGGGCGGAAGCGGTTCATCGGGAGAGGGGCGTCCAGGCGCGTGTTGAGGTCGGCCAGGGACTCGGCGGAGATGACCAGCAGCGGGTACCCGTCCGCGAACATCACCTCGCCCCCGCCCCTGGACGTCGCCCGGTGGCCGGTGAAGCGGACGAGCCGGCAGTCGTCGCCGAGCAGCTCGCGGAACCAGGCGGCGGCCTCCTCGCCCTGGTCGACGCCCAGGCACTCCTTCCGCTGGATGAACACGTCCAGGACCTCGCCGTCGTCCACGGCCTTGTGGACGAGCGGCGCGGCACCGGGCGCGTGCACCGTGAGGACCTCGCCGTCGTAGGAGGGACGCAGCAGCGCCATCCGCGCGAACTCCCGCTGCGACAGGAAGCGGCCGCCGGGCCCGACCAGCATGAACTCGCGGTCGAACGGCAGCCCGCGCGGCGTCAGCGCGGCGCTGCGCAGCGCGGTCCCGCCGCCGCTCTTGAGCGGGTAGGCGTTCAGCTCGGTCAGGGTCCCGTGCAAGGCCCCACTCCTCGGTCTTCTCAGCTGAGCGCGCCGAGCCGGTCGAACACCGGGCCCAGCCGCTCGACGAAGCGTTCCGGACGGCATACCTCGTCCAGGCGCTTCTCGTCCAAGGCCAGTCCCGCTTCGGCGGCGTGCTTGCGCAGCGTCTCGCGGAACGGCGTGCCCGTCTCCCAGGTCTCCATCGCGGCCTTCTGGACGAGCGGGTACGCCTCGTCGTCGCGCGACATGCCCGCCTCGACCAGTTCCAGCAGCACGGTCGAGGTGTAGATCAGGCCGCCGGTCGACTCCAGGTTCTCCTTCATGCGCGCCTCGTCCACGACGAGCCCGGACATGAGGCGGTTCGTCAGGTTCAGCATGTAGTCGAGCGCGATGGACGCGTCCGGCAGCGCGATCCGCTCGGTGGACGAGTGCGAGATGTCGCGCTCGTGCCACAGCGGGATGCCCTCCAGCACGGGGACGATCTGCGCCCGCACGATCCGCGCCATCCCGGCGAGCCGCTCGGAGATGATCGGGTTCTTCTTGTGCGGCATCGCCGACGAGCCCTTCTGGCCCTTCCCGAACGGCTCCCACAGCTCGCGGACCTCGGTGCGCTGCCCGTGCCGCACCTCCAGTGCGATCGCCTCGCACACCGTCGCCATGATCGCCAGCGCGGACACCCACTCGCCGATGCCGTCCCGCATGACGACCTGCGTCGACACGTCCGCCGACTTCAGGCCCAGCTTGCGCGCGACGTGCAGCTCGATCGCGGGGTCGATGTTGGAGTACGTCCCGACGGCGCCCGAGATCGCCATGACGCCGACGGCCTCGCGGGCGCGGCGCAGCCGGTCGCGGGAGCGGGCCATGGCGAACGCGAAGTCGGCGACCCGGTGGCCCCAGACGTCCGGCTCGCCGTGGATGCCGTGCGTGCGCCCGACCCGCAGCGTCGAGCTGTGCTCCAGCGCGTGGTCGCGCAGCGTCGCGACGAGCGTGTCGGCCTTCTCCAGCAGGATGTCGGTCGCCTCGACGAGCTGGAGCGCGAGCGCGGTGTCCAGCAGGTCGGACGACGTCATCCCGAAGTGCACGTACCGGGCCGCCTCGCGCGGCTCGGTGTTGTCGGCCCACGCCGACAGGAAGGCGATCACGTCGTGCTGCGTGACCGCCTCGATCTCGTGCACCGCCTCCGGCGTCGGCGGCGGCGCCTTGCGCACCGGCTCCACCACCTCCGGCGGGATCGTGCCGGCCTCGGCGTGGGCCTCGACGACGAGGACCTCCACCTGGCACCACAGCTCGTACTTGTGCGCGTCGCTCCAGACGCGCCCCATCTCCGGAAGTGTGTACCGCTCGATCACCTGCTCATTATGCCTTTCTCTCCTCCTTCGGGCCCTGGCGGCCCTCCATCGTCGAGAAACGCGGTGCGATCGCTGCATCGCTCCGAACTCGCCTTGACGGGTCGCTGCGCGATCAGGTTTCTTGCTTCGCTCGAAACCTGCCTTCGGACGCGATCGCGACGGTTCAGGTCGTCGCGTGGTGGCGGTGGCGGTGGCGGCTGATGCGGGTGCGGTCTGCGGACTACAGCCTGGCGATGTCGGTGCGGTGGTGGGAGCCGCGGAGAGTGATTCTTGAGACGGCCTCGTAGGCCCTTGCGCGGGCGGTGGTGAGGTCGGGGCCCGTGCCGACGACGTTCAGCACGCGGCCGCCGTTGGCTATGAGGCGGCCCTCGGCGCCCAGCTTCGTGCCCGCGTGCAGGACGTAGGCGCCGTCCACCTTGGACGCCTCCTCCAGTCCGGTGATCTCGTCGCCCTTCACCGGCGCGGCCGGGTAGCCCTCGGCGGCCAGGACGACCGTCACGGCCGAACCCGGGTGCCATTCGGGGCGGAAGCCGGGGTCCAGGGCGCCGATCGCGCACGCTTGCAGCAGCTTGGCGAGCGGGGTCGCGAGACGGTCGAGGACGACCTGGGTCTCGGGGTCGCCGAAACGCGCGTTGAACTCGACCACGCGAACGCCCTTGGACGTCAGCGCCAGACCCGCGTACAGGGTGCCCACGTAGGGGATCTCGCGGCGGCGGAGTTCGTCCACGGCCGGCTGGACGACCGTGGACATGACCTCGTCCACGAGGTCGGCGGAGATCCAGGGCAGCGGCGTGTAGGCGCCCATTCCGCCCGTGTTGGGCCCGGCGTCGTCGTCGTAGGCGCGCTTGAAGTCCTGGGCCGGGAGGAGCGGGACGGCGCTCTGGCCGTCGCACAGCGCGAACAGGGAGACCTCGGGGCCGTCCAGGAACTCCTCGATCACGACGCGGCCGCAGGCGGCGGCGTGCTGCGAGGCGATGGCGCGGTCCTCGGTGACGATGACGCCCTTGCCGGCGGCCAGGCCGTCGTCCTTCACGACGTAGGGCGGGCCGAAGGCGTCGAGCGCCTCCTCGGCCTGCGCGGTCGTGTCGCAGACCCGGGCGTCGGCGGTCGGGACGCCGGCCGCCGCCATGATCTCCTTCGCGAACGCCTTGGACGCCTCGATGCGGGCGGCGGCGCGGTCCGGGCCGAAGCACGGGACGCCGGCCGTGCGCAGGGCGTCGCCGACGCCCGCGACCAGCACGGCCTCCGGGCCGATGACGACGAGGTCGGCGCGCAGCCGCCCGGCCAGCTCCGTCACCGCCGTCGGGTCGCACGGGTCGAGCTGGTGGTTGGCCGCGATCTCGGCCGTGCCCGGGTTGCCCGGGGCGCAGTGGAGGGCGGTGACGGCAGGGTCGCGGTGCAGGGCGCGGGCGAGCGCGTGCTCGCGGCCACCCGATCCAAGGACGAGTACTCGCACGTGACGCGAGCTTACAGATCGCCGTGCGGGGAATGACGCTCGCGGGCGCCGCCGTGACGGGGGACCAGGCGAGTGAGGCGACCGTCACAGCGGGATGGGTGAACCTCGCCGTTATGGGCGGCGTCCTAAATGTCGGCTGGTAAGCTGCAGCGGGCTTGACCGCCCGGTGTCGAGGTGCGTGAAAGGAGGTGGTCGGGATGAGTCCTGGTGATCCTTGCAGTTCGCCGGAGAACCCTCACAGTCCGCACAGGACTGCCCTTCCGTCCGCCTCCATCTGGCGTCCGGCCACCGTGCTCGCGCGCTCCCTTCGCTGACCAGCCTGGGTTGAGCGCGCGCTACGTGCGTGGCCGGCGGGTTAGGAGCACCTCATGGCCATGACACGAGTCCGCCCGGGCCGCGCGCTGTTCAAGACGCGCGGCCGCCCCAATGGCGTGCAGGCTCCGAACCGCGATTCCGCCGTCATCGACTGGGCCGCCTACATCGACGGCCACCGCGTCTGCACCGGCACCGTCGCCGACGCCGTCCGCCTCATCCGCGACGGCCGCCTCGTGACGGACGGCGACAGCGCCGGATTCGTATGGGTCGGCCTCCACGAGCCGTCCGCCACCGAACTCGCCGACATCGCCGAGGTCTTCGGCCTGCACCCGCTCGCCGTCGAGGACGCGATCCACGCCCACCAGCGGCCGAAGCTGGAGCGCTACGACGACGTCCACTTCGTCGTGATGAAGACCGTCGGTTACGTGCCGAGCGAGCCGGGCGGCGCGGAGGTCGTCGTCACCGGCGAGATCATGCTGTTCTGCGGGCCCGACTTCGTCGTCACCGTCCGGCACGGCTCGCACGGCGAACTCGGCGTCGTCCGCCGCGACCTGGAGCGGGACCCGGCCCGCCTCGCCCTCGGCCCGGCCGCCGTCCTGCACGCCGTCGCCGACCGCGTCGTGGACGGCTACGTCGGCGTCGCCAACGCCGTCATGGAGGACATCGACGAGGTCGAAGAGGCCGTCTTCTCCCCTGAGCGCACCGACGAGTCCCGCCGCATCTACCGCCTCAAGCGCGAGGTCATCCAGCTCAAGCGCGCCGTCGGCCCGCTCGCCGGCCCGCTGCGCAACCTGTCCGGCCGCCGCTTCGTCCCGGCCGAGATAAAGGAGTACCTGCGCGACGTCGAGGACCACCTCACCCGCGTCCGCGAGCAGGTCGAGTCCTACGACGAACTCCTCAACCCGATCCTCCAGGCGCACATGACCCAGGTCACCGTCGCCGACAACAAGGACATGCGCAAGATCTCCGCCTGGGGCGCCATCTTCATGGTCCCCACCGCGATAGCGGGGGTCTACGGCATGAACTTCAAGCACATGCCCGAGACCCAGTGGCAGTTCGGCTACCCGATGATCCTCGGTGTCATCGCCCTCGCCTGCCTGTCCCTCTACCGGGGCTTCCGCCGCAACGGCTGGCTGTAGTCAGACCGCGGCGGCCAGGAGGCTCTGGAGGCGGTCGGGGTAGTCGGTGACGATCGCGTCCGCGCGGTAGTCGATGAAGCGGGCCATGTCCCCGGGGTCGTTGACCGTCCAGACGATGACGGGGAGGGCGAAGGTGTGGGCTTCGTCCACCAGTTCGGGGGTGGTGACGGCGTGCTCGGGGGAGAGGGCCGTCGCACCGATCGCCACTGCGGCGGCCACCGGGTCGTCCGGAGAGAGGCCCGCGAGCCAAGGGGAGTCCGGGACGAGGGTCTTGCGCTCGATGAGGGCCACGCGGCCGAGGTCCGGGTAGTGGCGCCGGGCTTCGGCGAGGATGCGCCAGTCGAAGGCCAGGAGGCGGGCCCTGCGGGTAAGGCCGTACGTCTTGAGGACGTCCACTACAGCGGCGGTGAAGAGGGCTGTTTCCTCGTCCGTCCACGTGGGGTCGGTCTTGAGTTCTACGGAGAGGGTCACGTCGGCTGGGGCCAGGAGGGCGCATGCCTCGGCCAAGGTGGGGATGCCCGCGCCGCCCCCGGCGTCCACCGTGCGGAGTTGGGCGAGGGTCAGTTCGCGGATCGGCTTTCCCACGTAGGGGAAGTCGGGGTCGTCGGGCTGGGCGGGGCCGGTGTCCGCGAGGTTCCTCGGCGAGAGGACCTGGTCGTGGTTCAGGACGACCGTGCCGTCCGCCGACAGGCCCACGTCCAGTTCGATGGCGTCCACGCCCAGGTCGAGCGCGTGGGCGAAGCCGGGGAGGGTGTTCTCCGGGCGGAGGCCGCGTGCGCCCCGGTGCCCGTGCACCTCGACGATAGGGATCACCGCACGCACGCTACCGTCCGTTACCGAACGTGCGGTGAACAATGTCAAACAAGAGAGCGAAGGGAGAGGGTCTGGTCGCGGCCGGGGCCGACGCCGATGGCGGAGATCTGGGCGCCGGACATCTCCTCAAGGGCCCGGACGTACGCCTGCGCGTTGGCCGGGAGGTCCTCGAACTTCTTGGCGCCGGTGATGTCCTCGCGCCAGCCGTCAAGGTACTCCAGGATCGGCTTGGCGTGGTGGAACTCGGTCTGGGTGGTGGGGAGCTCGTCCACGCGCTCACCGTCGATGTCGTAGGCGACGCACACCGGCACCCGCTCCAGACCGGACAGGACGTCCAGCTTCGTCAGGAAGTAGTCGGTGATGCCGTTGACGCGGGTCGCGTAGCGGGCGATGACGGCGTCGAACCAGCCGCAGCGCCGGTCGCGGCCCGTCGTGACGCCGTACTCGCCGCCGGTCTTGCGCAGGTACTCGCCCTGCTCGTCCAGCAGTTCGGTCGGGAACGGGCCCGAGCCCACCCGGGTCGTGTACGCCTTCAGGATGCCGATCACGCGGGTGATCTTCGTGGGGCCGACGCCGGAGCCCGCGCACGCGCCGCCGGCGGTGGGGCTGGACGACGTCACGAACGGGTAGGTGCCGTGGTCGATGTCCAGCAGGGTGCCCTGGGCGCCCTCCAGCAGGACGACCTTGCCGTCGTCCAGGGCCTTGTTCAGGACGAGGGTCGTGTCGGCCACGAACGGCTTCAGGCGCTCGCCGTAGGCCAGGTACTCCTGGACGATCGGGCCCGTCTCGATGCG
Source organism: Actinomadura bangladeshensis (assembly GCF_004348335.1). Lineage (GTDB taxonomy): Bacteria > Actinomycetota > Actinomycetes > Streptosporangiales > Streptosporangiaceae > Spirillospora > Spirillospora bangladeshensis. Next base: position 15,388 of record NZ_SMJW01000102.1, read on the forward strand.
CCGCCGGTTGTAGACCTTGGTGAGCACCTGGTTCTTCTCCCGGAGGGAGAGGTCCAGCTTCTGCGTGAGGATGTTCGGGTCGAACAGGTCCTGGACGCGGACGCCCATCCGGTTGATCTTGTCGGCGTAGGTGGGACCGATGCCGCGGCCGGTGGTGCCGATCCGGGCCTTGCCGAGGTACCGCTCGGTGACCTTGTCGAGGGCGCGGTGGTGGGGCATGATCAGGTGCGCGTTCGCCGAGATCAGCAGCCGCTCGCAGGAGATCCCGCGGTCCCGCAGCCCGTCGATCTCCTGCAGCAGGACGGCCGGGTCGATCACCACGCCGTTGCCGATCACCGGGACGACGTCGGGCGACAGCACCCCGGACGGCAGCAGGTGCAGCGCGTAGCTCTTGTCGCCGATGACCACCGTGTGGCCGGCGTTGTTGCCGCCCTGGTAGCGGACGACGTAGTCGACGTCCCCGCCGAGCAGGTCTGTTGCCTTGCCCTTGCCCTCATCTCCCCACTGGGCACCGACAAGAACGATGGCGGGCATGCCACTTTCCCTTCCCACGACGAAGGCCCCGGTCGCCGCAAGCGTCGAAGGGGCCTCTTGCGATCAAAGCGTACCCGTACCGCGGCGGCAAGGAAACCGGAGGCGGGTTCCCCGCCCGCTGGTCACCGCCCCCGGCGCGGAGAGCCCGGCGACCAGGGAGACCTCCGCCGGGCCGAACGGCTTCCGGCCCTTCTCGCGGAACAGGCTGACGACGCCCCAGGGCCGTCCGCCGGTCCGCAGCACGGCGCGGAGCTCGTCCCCGACGCCCTGGCGGCCGAGGAGCTTGCGGAACTGGGCGCTGCGCGCGGGCAGCCCGTCCGTGCTCGCCACCAGCCCGGCGGCCGGGACGGCGGCGCGGGCGAGCTCGCGGAACGGCAGCACGGTCTCCTCCAGGAGCGCGCACTCCCAGTAGGCGAAGCAGTCCTCGCCGCGCCCCAGGTTCTCCACCCGCATCGGCGCGGTGACGAGCCCGGTCTCGGGGTCGGTGGCCGACCAGGCCGCCGCCTGGAAGCCGACCAGCCGGCCGAGCCCCGCCGAGGCGGCGGCGAAGAGGTCCGACGCGTCCCGCGCGCGTGCGGCCCCGTCGAGGAGGGCCCGCCGTTCCCGTCGGTCGGTCATGGTCGCCAGTCTGCCCGCGGTGCGGCGCGGCCGTACCCCCGCAGATGGGGGATTCCGGTGCGGGCGGATCCCCCGGCTCGCGGGATGGGGCCGCCGGGGCCGGGCGGCGAGGCTCGGCGGCATGGACATCGCGATCATCGGGGCGGGCGCGGCGGCCGTGGCGCTGCTGGACGCCCTCGACCCTTCGGACGTGCGCTCCGTCACCGTGTTCGATCCGTCGGCTTCGCCGTGGCGTGGCCGCCCCTACCAGCCCGACCTGGACTCCGTCCTGGTCAACGCCCCGCCGGAGATCATGTCGATCCGGTTCGGGAACCGGGGGCACTACGCGCAGTGGCTGGACGGGCGGCCGGTGACCTACGCCGACGAGCGCCTCGGCAGCCCGATCCCGCCGCGCGCCGTCTACGGGCGGTACCTGGCGGACACCGCCGAGGCCGCGCTCGCCCGTTTCGCCGAGACAGAGGTCGTCGCATCCGCCGTGACCGGTGTGTCCCTCGATGGTCGCCCGGTCGTCCGAACGGCGGACGGCCGGACCCGCACCGCCGACCGGGTCGTCCTGTGCGTCGGAGGCGGCACGCCCCGCGACCTCTACGGGCTGGCGGGCGCGCCCGGCTTCACCGCCGACCCGTACCCGCTGGAGCGGACCCTCGCCGGCATCCCGTCCAGGCGGGACGTGGCCGTCCTCGGCGGCGGCCTGGCCGCCGTCGACATCGTCGTTTCGCTGGCCGCGCGCGGACACACCGGCCGGATCAGCCTGGTGTCGCGGAGCGGCACGCTTCCGTTCGTATGGCAGCGTCTCGCCGAGACGGGCATCCGGCACCTGACGCCCGAGCGGCTGCGGTCCCTGGACGGCCCGGTCACCTTGACCGGGTTCGGCGACCTGATCCGCACGGAACTGGCGGAACACGGTGAGAGCTGGGACGGGCTCGCCGCCTGGATCACCGCGTCGATGCGGCGGGACCCCGCCGCGAACCTGCGGGAGCAGCTCGCCATGGTGGACGCGCCGCAGCTCGGCCGCCGCATCGTGCAGGAGGCCGCGCACACCGCCGGTCCGCTCGCGTGGCGGCTGCTTCCGGCGACCGAGCGGGAGCGGCTCCGCACCCGCCACTACCGGACGGTCACCGGCCTGGCCTCGCCAATGGTGCCCCGCAACGCGGCCGTGCTCCTGGAGCTGTTCGAGGCGGGGACGCTGGAGGCGCTGCCGGGGATCGAGAAGATCGAGGCCGGCGGCCGGTTCCGGATCACGCACGCGGCGGGCGTCCGCACCGCCGACGCCGTGATCAACGCGATCAACCCGCCGCCGCACGCGATCCCTCCGGCGGCCGAGGCGCTCGCCTCGTCCCTCCTGGCGCAGGGCGCCGCGCAGGACCCGGACGGCGGCCTCGCGGCCGACCCCGGCACGGGCCGGCTCCTCATCGGCGACCGGCCCGATCCGCGCCTGCTCGTGGTCGGTGACCTGGCCGGCGGAGGCCCGTTCCTCGTGTCCGGCATCCCGGGCGTGGCGGCCCAGGCGCACCGGGCGGCCCGCTCGCTCAGCCCCCGTTGAGGGTGTCGGCGGCGGTGGGGCTGCTGTCGCGCAGGAACGCCTTGCAGCGCTCGGCCTCGTCGTCCTCGCCGATGGCGGCGGCGGCGCGGCCGAGGGCGTGCAGGGCGCGCAGGAATCCCCGGTTGGCCTCGTGCTCCCAGGGGACGGGCCCGTGGCCCTTCCACCCGGCCCGCCGCAGCTGGTCGAGGCCGCGATGGTAGCCGGTGCGGGCGAACGCGTAGGAGTCGATGACCGAGCCGTTGGCGAAGGCACGGTCGGCCAACTCGGCCCACGCGCCCGGGTAGTCCGGATGGCGCGCGGCGACTTCGAACGGGTCGACGCCGTTCTCCAAGGCCGTCCGGGCTTCGGTGTTGTCCGGGAGTTCGGTCGGAGGAGGGCCGCCGAGCAGGTTCTGGGTCATGCGGGCCATCGTAAGCAGCACCGGCGGGCGGCCGACAACCCGGGGCGCGGCCCCATCGGACCACTGCGCGGGCGCGCCCCGGGAGATGGCCCGCCCGCGCGCGCCGAGTGCTACTTGCGGGATCCGAACAGGGACGCGACCAGGTCCGTCAGCTTCGGTGCCGTCGAGCCGGCCGTCCTGGCCTGGGTCCGCATGGCCGGGAACAGCTCGGTGTAGCTCTTGCTCGTCAGGTACATCTGGAAGTTCGCCGCGTTGTTGCCGGACGCCGACGGCAGCCCGGCGCGGAAGTCGACGAGCCAGCCGAGGAGCCCGCAACTGCTGGCGGGCACGGAGAACGTCGTGTCGTTCATCTTCATGGCGATGGCGTTGTCGAACCACTCGACCGAGCTGTCGTCGCCGACGAGGTTCAGCGAGACCGGCGCCTTCTTGGAGCCGATGTAGCAGTTGTCGCCGAGCAGGTCGTTCTTGAGCTTGATCCTCATGTCCATCGTGGAGGCGTACTGCCCCTGCTCGGTGGTGTACAGGCGGAAGTTGCCGACGTACTTGGTCTTGACGCTCAGGCCGAGCAGCGGGAGGGATCCCGTCCCGGGGATGCCGAGCGCGCCGTCCGGCACGGTCATCGCCTTCGACCGCATGCTCACGAAGATGTTGATGGGCTCGGAGGTCGCGGGGTCGAAGCCGCCCTGCATGGTGATCGAGATCGGCTCGGTGATCTGCTGCGTCATCGAGCCGAGCTTCATGGTGCCGCCGCCGAGGACGATGACCGCGCACTGCCAGTTGGCGGGGTCGGCGCCGACGGGCAGCTGGTCCGGGCAGTCGCCGAAGTCGAACTCGACGGGCGCGTTCTCGCCGGGGGCGGCGGCCGCGGGCGCGGCGCCGAGGGCGACGAGGGCCGGGACGGCCAGCGCGAGGGCGGACAGCAGGCGGGCGGACCGGAGCAGGTGCCGCAGCCGGGCACGGGGGGATGACAGCTTCATGGGGTGGGGGCGCCTTTCTGGCGGTCGCGCCGATCGCGGCGCATGAGAACGTTCCAACCAGCTCGCACTGTAAAGATCCGCTTTCCCCGATTTCAAGATCCTTTGGGGTGCCGCCAGTGCCGTCCGGCGGCCGCTACCGGCCAGTAACGGCTGTTTGCGTCCCCCCGCCCCGTCGAGGGCTTGCGATTACCATCATTTGATGATCAAGCCGGAGGGAATCGACACGTCCGTCCCGAGCCCCGCGCGCGTCTACGACGTCATGCTCGGCGGCAAGGACAACTACGAGGTGGACCGGAAGGCCGCCGAGGGACTCCTGAAGATCATGCCCAGCGCGCGGCTGGTCGCCCGCCAGAACCGCGCGTTCCTCGGCCGGGCCGTGCGGTACCTGGCCGGCGAGGCGGGCATCCGGCAGTTCCTGGACATCGGGACGGGCCTGCCGACGCAGGAGAACGTCCACAACGTGGCTCAGCGGGTCGCTCCCGCCTCGCGGATCGTGTACGCGGACAACGACCCCCTGGTGCTCGCGCACGCGCGTGCGCTGCTCACGAGCACGCCTGAGGGCGCCACCGACTACGTGGACGCCGACCTTCGCGAGCCCGGCGCGATCCTGGAGCACGCCACCCGCACCCTTGACTTCGACGAGCCGGTGGCACTGCTCCTGGTGGCGGTCCTCCACTTCGTCCCGGACGAGGACGACGTGCACGGCATCGTCGCGAGACTGGTCGAACGGCTTGCGCCGGGTTCGTACCTCGTCATATCCCACGGCACCCCCGAAGCCGACCCGGAGGGCGTGACGGGCATCGCCGACGAGTTCACCAGGCAGGCCCCCACCACTCAGATGGCCTTCCGGGCCCCTGCGGACATCGAACGCTTCTTCACGGGCTTCGAGCCGGTCGACCCCGGCCTGGGCTACATCACGGCCTGGCGTCCCGAGGGGCCGGTCGTCCCGCCCGAGCAGGTCGGCCTCTACGGCGGCGTCGCGCGCAAGCCGTAGGGGTCACGCCCGGCCGGCGGCGAGGGGCAGGGTGAAGTGGGCCGCGCCGCCGTCCAGGGTCGAGCGTGCGGACGGCCAGCCGCGCCGGACGAACTGGAGCCCTCCCCGGTTTTCGAGGATGACGTCCGCGTCGAACTCGGTGACGCCCCGCCGCGCGGCCAGTTCGGAGAGGTAGCCGACCAGGGCGCTGCCGAGGCCCCGGTGCTGCCACGGGTCGGTGATGAGGACGGCGAGGTCGGCCCGCCAGGGCCGCGCGCGGTCGCGGATGTACTCGGCGATGCCGACGATCTCGTCGCCGTCCAGGCCGACCAGGGCCTCGCGGTCCCAGTGGTCGAGGCCCTCCAGCAGGCCGACGTAGTGGTCGGGGATGCGGGGCGTCCCGGAGAAGAAGCGCGTGTAGAGGCTGGCGGCCGACAACCGGTCCGACATCCGGCGGACGCGCGGCCCGTCGGTGATCCCGTACGGCCGGATCCGCAGCTCGTCGACGTGCGCGGCACCGGGCGCAGTCAGTTGCTTCATACAACCCATTGGACCGCAAAAGGTTTCGTGAAGCAACTCATTCTCGCTCGCCGCTATCCGGCGTCGAGGCGCGCCACCCGTTCGTCGAGGTGCGTCCCACCGGCCGCGGTCCCGCTCGGCGAGCGGGACCAGGCCCCCGTCGGGCCGGGTGCGCGCCGCCCGCCGCGCGTCGGTCAGCAGCATCAGCGCCAGCAGGCCGGTGACCTCGCCATCGCCGGGCAGCGCACGGCGGAGCATGCGGGCCAGCCGGATCGCCTCAGCCGCCGGATCGGGGCGCTGCAGGTCCGCGCCCGCGGCGCCAGCCGGCGCAGCAGGTCCTCGACGTCACCGCCGCCCGTCACATCTCCTCGCCGTTCCTGCTCATGATCGGGCGCACCTCCACCGAGGCCCTCGGCCTTCGCGAGGGCCTCCTCGACGTCCGGGACGCCGACGTAGAACAGCACGTTCGGCCGGTGGCCCGCACCGCCGCCGATGCCGCCGTTGATGCCGTCGCCGTCGCCGGTCGTGGCGCCGTCGACGAACCCGTACACGCCGGGCTGGGAGACCTCCTCGCTGACCGCGTCGCCGGTCCGCGGGTCCCAGCCGAACAGCTCCCCGTAGTAGCCCTGCAGCCGCACCGGGTCGGCCCCGATGATCTCGAAATGCACCACTGGTCGTCCCATGGCTCCGCCCCTCTCCGCGCCGTCGCACCGGCGCACGGTGATGTACCCGGACTGGCACCTCGTGCTTAGGGCGGACCAGAGGGCGGGGATTTCTACATCCCGGTCAGGCGGACGGGCCGGGGCGGGGGGCCACGTCGGACGGGCCGAGGTGCGCGCCGCAGGAATCGCAGGTGAACTCGGGGGTCAGCGCGCCGTCGCAGCCGCGGTGGCCGATGATCAGCGGCGGCCCGTCGGGGGCGTAGTGGCGGTCGCCCCACATCAGCAGGGTCATGACCGCCGGCCACAGCTCGACGCCCTTGCGGGTGAGCCGGTACTCGAAGCGCTCCGGGCGCTGCTGGTACGGGACGCGGCGCATGATGCCCTCGTCGCACAGCCGGTTCAGCCGGTCGGTGAGGACGTTGCGGGCCACGCCGAGGACGTCCTGGAAGTCGTCGAAGCGCCGCACCCCCTGGAAGGCGCTGCGGATCACCAGCATCGTCCACCGGTCGCCGACGACCTCCAGGGAGCGGGCGACCGAGCAGTTCTGTGACTCGTACGTGCGGGGTAGTGCCACATACCCGACACTACCCGAGTTTCGTGAAACAACGGCCCCAGGGGACATCCCCCGGGGCCGTCGTCTCGCGGTGTGCTACTTGAGCTTCTTGCCGGCGGACTGGAGGTTCTCGGCGGCCTCGACGATGCGGGCGGCCATGGCGGCCTCGGCGGCCTTGCCCCACGAGCGCGGGTCGTACTGCTTCTTGTTGCCGACCTCGCCGTCCACCTTCAGGACGCCGTCGTAGTTGCGGAACATGTGCTCCGCGACCGGGCGGGTGAACGCGTACTGGGTGTCGGTGTCGATGTTCATCTTGACGACGCCGTAGGAGACGGCCTCGCGGATCTCCTCCAGCGAGGAGCCCGAGCCGCCGTGGAACACCAGGTCGAACGGCTTCTCCTTGCCGTATTCGGCGCCGACCGCGTCCTGGATCTCCTTGAGCACCTCGGGACGCAGCTTGACCGAGCCCGGCTTGTAGACGCCGTGCACGTTGCCGAACGTCGCGGCGAGGATGTAGCGGCCCTTCTCGCCCACGCCGACGGCCTCGGCGGTCGCGAGCGCGTCGCCCGGCGTCGTGTACAGCTTCTCGTTGATCTCGTTGGCGACGCCGTCCTCCTCGCCGCCGACGACGCCGATCTCCATCTCCATGATGATCCGCGCCTTGGCGCACTGGTCGAGCAGCTCGGCGGCGATGTCGAGGTTCTCGTGGAGCTCGACGGCGGACCCGTCCCACATGTGCGACTGGAACAGCGGCTCCTCGCCGCGCGCCACCCGCTCCTGGGAGATCTTGATCAGCGGACGCATGAAGCCGTCCAGCTTGTCCTTCGGGCAGTGGTCGGTGTGCAGGGCGATGTTCACCGGGTACTCGGCGGCCACGACCCGGGCGTACTCGGCGAGCGCGGTCGCGCCGACGACCATGTCCTTCACCGTGGAGCCGGACAGGTACTCGGCTCCGCCGGTGGACACCTGCACGATCCCGTCGCTCTCGGCCTCGGCGAAGCCGCGCAGCGCGGCGTTCAGCGTCTGGCTGGACGTCACGTTGATCGCGGGGAAGGCGAAGCCGTCCTGCTTCGCACGGTCGAGCATCTCCGCGTAGACCTCGGGCGTTGCGATGGGCATTGTCAGCGTCCTTTCATACGCAGCGGTGCCGCCGGGCAGCTGGGCCGGGCGGTAGCACCCGGACGTTCGTGTACCCAGGTCACTGCCCTGGTCACACGCTTTCCGGGTCGGGCATGCCGTCCGCCCTCAGTATCCCGCGTATTCGGAGTGCGATGAAAGGTACGCTCGCGGTGTGGATCTCACGACCCTTCCCCTGAACATCACAGAGTGGCTGCACCCGGCGGCATGGCTGCAGCTCTTCGGCACGTTCGCGACGATCGGCGTGCTCGCCATCATCTTCGCGGAGACCGGGCTGCTCTTCGGCTGCATACTGCCGGGCGACTCGCTGCTCTTCACGGCGGGGATCCTCACGGCGGTCTCGACGATCAACGGCCAGGAGTTCCAGCCGCTCTCGCTGCCCTGGCTGCTCGTCGGCGGCCCGATCGCGGCGATCGCCGGCGCCCAGCTCGGCCACTGGCTCGGCGCCAGATACGGCCGCAAGCTCTTCGACCGGCCCGACTCCCGCATCTTCAAGCAGGAGTGGGTGGAGAAGGCCGAGTACTACTTCAACCGGTTCGGCCCCGCGAAGGCCGTGGTGCTGGCCCGGTTCATCCCGATCGTGCGGACGTTCCTGAACCCGCTCGCCGGCATGCTCGGCATGGACGCCAAGAGGTTCTTCATCTGGAACGCCATCGGCGGCATCCTCTGGACGGACGCCCTGTTCCTGCTGGGCCACTTCCTCGGCTCCGAGGTCCCCGACGTCGAGAAGTACATCCTTCCGGGGGTCGCGGTGATCCTCGTCCTGTCGGTCATCCCGATCATCCGGGAGGTCCTGAAGGGGCGTAAAGCGGACCGTGGTCCGAATAAGAATGGTCCCGAAGAGTCACGTCCGTCGCTCAGCGGTGACAGTTATCGCTAACCTCCCCATGTGGGACGTCATCGGTCGGACCCTAGGGGTCTCGCGCGCATACTGATCGCGGCTTTGGCCGTGGTGGCCGCCTTGGCCCTCCTCGTCGTGGGCGGCATGGCCCTGGTCAACGCGATCACGGGCGAACCGGACCAGAAGGGACCGGCGACGGCCGCCTCGCCGTCCAAGAACGACGGCGATGGCGGCAGAACGTCCCCGAGCAGCAACGAGAAGACCACGCCGGCCACCGACGTGCCCCTCGTGATCAGCGTGACCGGCCAGCCGACGAACGTGGTCGTCCGCATCGCCGACACGGCCGGCACGGTGCTCACCAACACCACGCTGAACACCGGGACCACGCTGAAGTACGACCAGGCGCCGCTGCAGGTCGTCGCCGCCAACGGCGGCTCGCTCACGGTCGTCATCTATGGCAAGGAGCAGCCGCCGAAGCCCGCCGGCCAGCGCGGCGAGTGGCTCGTCAAGGCCAAGGGCTGACCGGCCACTCGCCGCGCCCGCAACCCCTAGCCCAGCCCGAGATCGGACACGTCGTAGGGGTGGCGGTAGACGAGCCCCTCCTCCGCGATGCGCCCGGCGGCGCCGCGCTCCAGGATCGTCGCGACCGCCACGACCTCCGCGCCCGCCTCCCGCAGCGCCTCCACCGCGGTCAGGACGGACCCGCCCGTCGTCGAGGTGTCCTCCACGGCGAGGACGCGGCGGCCCTTGACGTCCGGGCCCTCGATGCGGCGCTGCAGCCCGTGCGCCTTGCCCGCCTTGCGGACGACGAACGCGTCCAGCGCCCGGCCGCGCGCCGCGGCCGCGTGCAGCATCGCGGTCGCCACCGGGTCGGCCCCGAGCGTGAGCCCGCCGACGGCGTCGTAGTCGAGGCCGGCCGTCTCGTCCAGCATGACCCGCCCCACCAGCGGCGCGGCGGCGCCGTCCAGCGTCACGCGGCGCAGGTCCACGTACCAGGACGCCCGCTTCCCGGACGACAGCACGAAGTCGCCGTGCACGACGGCCTTGTCCTTGATCTGCTGCAACAGCTCGTCACGATCGCTCACGGGTAGAGCCTATTGACCCCGCGCCGGCGGGCGGCGGGTGCCGTGTAGGTTCGGTGGGTGATCCCCGGAACCGTCGTCCTGCTGCACGCCCCCGGCGCCACCGCGGCCTCCTGGGGCGATCTGCCCGAGATGCTCCGCTCGTACGGTCTGGACGTCGTGGCGCCGGACGTCCCGGACGCGACCGGCCCCCGCTACATCGCCCGCGTCTCGCTGATCATCACCGCGACGGACCCGGTCGTGCCGCTCGTCCTCGGCGCGCACGGCGCCGCCGGGCCGCTCCTGCCGGGCATCTCCCTCGCCCAGCGCGCGGCCCACCGCCCGGTCGCGGGATTCGTGTTCGTCGACGCCGATCTGCCGCGCCGCGGCCAACACGACCACGGAGCGCCCGAGGATGCCCTCCCCATGGCCCCAGATTGGCCGGAGGCGCCCTGCGGTTACCTCCGCACACATGCGGACCGCTCGGCCTCGTCCGACCACGATGAGGCCCTCAGGGAGGCGCGGCTGCGGGGCTGGCGGGTGACCGACCACGAGCCCCCGGCGACGGTCGCCCAATCCCTGAGCGAACTGATCGCGGAACTCTGACTCAGGCGTTCTTGAGGAGGTCGTCCAGGAGGGCGTCGTAGTCGTCTTCGCCGCGGCCGAGGTCGACCCGAGCGCGGTAGCGCAGGCGGAGGAGGGCCTCGAGGCTGTCTTCGGCGATGGCGACGTCGTCCGGGCCCGGGGTGAGGGAGTCGGCGTTGGGCGCGGGGGCCTCGTCGGGGCCGCCGCCCATGCCGGTGCCGACGGCGCGGTCGCGGAGGGCGAGGACCACGTCGGCGCCGCTCGTGGCCCATTCGTGAGCGCCGGTCGCGTCGCCCTGGGCGTACAGCACCTCGGCGACGGCGCGGTACACCTCGGGGTCGCGGGGGCTGTCGGCGCGGATCTGGTCGAGGAGCGTGCGTGCCTCGTCGGCATCGCCCAGCTCGAACAGCGCGTCGGCGAGGTAGGCGCGCGGGTCGCCGTAGGTCTCGCCGCCGTCCTCCATGGCCCTGCGGTACAACTCGGCGGCCCGGCCGTGGTCGCCGGCGTGCTGGTACTGCTCACCCGCGCGCAGCAGGACGTTGGCGCGCGACACCCCACCGGAGACCGACTCGGCCAGCTCGGACAGCCGGCGGGCCGCCGAGATGTGATCGCCGGTGCGCAGGGTGTCGAACTCCAGGTCGTCGAGATCGTCTTCCGTCACATGCGTCACGCCTCAACGCTACCCGGCGGCGCCCGGCCGAAGCGGGCGAATCGACGATGATCGTGGAATACCGGCGCGTAACTCTCAGCTCACCTGCGGGAACGTTCTAGCGCGTCCCAGAATCCGCGGCGCAGCGCGTGCCGCACCTCGTCGTGCAGCAGGAAGTCGATCGGCAGCGACGACCCCTGCAGCAGCCGCGCCTCCAGGTCGGACGGCATGCGCGGCTTGCGGGCGAGGACGGCCTCCAGCCACAGCGCGGGCGCGTCCCGGGCGACGGACTCGCCGAAGTCCTGCCCCTCCTGGTGCGCGGCCTTGACCGCGTCCGAGAGGGTCGGGGTGTTCTGCGCCGGGACGGGCGACACCTGCTGCGGCCCAGTGTAGGGGCCGTGCCGGCCGCCCTGCTGCGGGGGCAGCGTCTGCGGGGGCGGTGGCGGGGACGGGGCCGGGACGGGCGAGGTGCCGTAC
>NZ_SMJW01000103.1 GCF_004348335.1 Actinomadura bangladeshensis
CTCCACGCCCCACTCGTCCTCGCCCTGATCGCCGCACTGCTGCTCGCCGTCCGCCCCGCTCCCCCCGCGCACGCCGACGACGGCGGCGGACCGGTGCGCGGCTACCTCGACGCCCACAGCCACCTGATGGCGTACGAGGCGTTCGGCGGGCAGGTGCTCTGCGGCAAGCCGTTCGACCCGCGCGGTATCCAGGAGGCGCTGCGCGACTGCCCCGACCACGCCGGGAACGGGGTGTTCGCCTGGTTCGAGAACTTCATGCGGCACGGCAGCCCGCTCGGCACGCACGACCCGACCGGCTGGCCGACGTTCAAGGACTGGCCCGCCTGGGACTCCCGCACCCACCAGCAGGTCTACTACACGTGGCTGGAGCGCTCCTGGCGCGCCGGGCAGCGCGTCCTCGTCAACCACCTCGTCGCGAACCGGCAGTTGTGCGAGGTCTATCCGCTCAAGCGCAACCCGTGCGACGAGATGGCGGTCATCCGGCTCCAGGCGCAGCGCATGCGCGAGATGGAGTCGTACATCGACGCGCAGAACGGGGGCCCCGGCAAGGGGTGGTTCCGCATCGTGCGCGACTCCACCGAGGCCCGCCGGGTCATCCGGGACGGGAAGCTCGCCGTCGTCCTCGGCATCGAGACCTCGGAGCCGTTCGGCTGCCGCGTCGTCAACGGCGTCCCGCAGTGCACGCGCGCGGACATCGACCAGGGCCTGGACGAGGTGAAGCGCCTCGGCGTCTCCTCGATGTTCCTGTGCCACAAGTTCGACAACGCGCTCTGCGGCGTCCGGTTCGACTCGGGCACGACCGGCGCCATCGTCAACGCCGGGAACTTCCTCGGCACCGGCCGCTTCTGGCAGGCCGAGACGTGCACCGGTCCCATTCACGACAACACCCTCGCGTCCGCCGGAACCGTGAGCGATGACGTGGCCGCTTTCCTGCGGCAGCTCGGGATGGCGGGGATCACGCTGCCGCTGTATCCGAAGGCGCCGCACTGCAACATCCTGGGGCTGACCGACCTCGGCGAATACATGCTGCGCGGCATGATGGATCGGCACATGATCGTCGAGATCGACCACATGAGCGCCAAGGCCGCCGGCGAGACCCTCGGCGTCCTGGAGAACGCGCACTACTCCGGTGTCATCTCGTCCCACAGCTGGACGGACGAGCAGTACATGGGCCGCATCTACGCACTCGGCGGAATGGCCGCCGGCTACGGCAACGCCGCCGACCGGTTCGTCGCCGAATGGAAGCGCAAGAAGCAGTCCCGCGACCCGCGCTACACGTTCGGCTACGGCTACGGGCTGGACGCCAACGGCATGGGCGCGCTGCCCCCGCCCCGCGCCGGCAATTCCGCGAACCCGCTGCGCTACCCGTTCACGTCACCGATCAACGGCGTCACGCTCGACCGCGAACGCACCGGGCTGCGCACCTGGGACGTCAACACCGACGGCGTGGCGAGCTACGGGCTCGTGCCCGACTGGATGGCCGACATGCGCGGTATCAGCGGCCCGGAGGTCACCGAGGACCTGGCACGCGGCGCCGAAGCGTATCTGGAGATGTGGCACCGCGCCGAAACCCATTGAGTCACGGCTGAAGGGAGGCCCAGACGCGGGGCGGCAGGACGGCGGCGGCCTCGTCCAGATCCGCGGATTCGGGATCGGACAGCCACCGCCGCGCCGTCTCGGCGACCGGCCCGATGAGCAGCATCTCCATCATCACCGGCGACAGCCGCGCGACCCGGCCGCCCGCCACGTGCGGGGCCATCCACCCGACGAGTCCCGCGATGCGCGGCGCCTTGAGTTCGGCGATGACGGCGGCATGCTCCGGCAGATACGCCGCGTAGGCCGAGGAATGGACGAACCGTGCCGCGTCACTGCGCTCTCGGGTGAAGCGCAGATAGGCACGCGTCACCGCCTCGACGCCCGCTCGCGCGTCGGTGACGCCTTCCAGCGCGTCCAGCAGCGCGTCGAGCAGATCGGCCATGCAGCGCGCGTAAAGGGCGGCGGCGAGGCCGTCGAACGACCCGAAATGATGGTAGAGGCTGCCGCTGCTCATCCCGGTGGCCGCGATGACCGCCTTCATCGTGAAGCCCTCGTGGCCGCGTTCGGCGTGCACGCGGAGCGCCTCGGTCAGGATGCGCGCGACGGTCTCGTCCGTGCCCTGGTGCTTAGGTGACATCGAGCAGTTTCTCGGCGTCGTTCCAGAGCCTTGCCGCCAAGGGGGCGTCGAGCGCCTTCGCCTTCAACGGCGTCTCCTTCTTCACGTGGAAGTAGCGGCCCGTCCCTTCGGCGGTGATCAGGTCCGCGACGGGCGGCCCGCTCTTCGATGCGGGCTTCAGCGTCCATTTGACCGTCTTCAGCAGGGCGCCGAAGAGCCCTGTCCGGGCACCGAGATCCGTCCGGAGCACACCGGGATGCACCGCGTCGATCGTCACTCCTGCGCCTTTCCACCGCTCGGCGAACAGCGGGACCATCATCAGGTTCGCCAGCTTGGTGTTCGCATACGTGTGGACGGCGTGGAAGTCGTCGCCGGTCGGCGTCCTCTCCGGGTCGACCCGCCCGGTGACGTACAGGCCCGCGCTGACCTGGACCACCCGCCGCAGCCGCTCCTCCAGCAGCCGGTTCAGCAGGAACGGCGCGAGATGGTTGGTGAAGAACGCCTGCTCGAACCCGTCCTCGGTGAGCACGCGCCGGCTGGGCCAGACGCCCGCATTGTGGACGAGCACGTCGACATCGGACAGCTCCCCGGCCAGTTCCCGCACGGCCCGCACGGACGACAGGTCGCCCACGACCAGTTCCGCGCCGATCTCGCGCGCGGCGTCCGCCCCCGCGTCGGGCCGCCGCGCCACGATCACCACCCGGTGCCCCCGCCGGGCGGCCTCGCCCGCCACCGCGCGTCCCACACCCCGGTTCCCGCCGGTGACGGCGACCCGCAACTCGCTCATACCGGGCACCCTACCGAACTCTAGAGACCATCTCTAGAGAGGTTCTCCACATACCTCGCGGGTGGTACCGCCCGGCTCCCCCGCTGCGCCGCCCGTCGTACGCGCGATGCCGCCGCGCACGTGACGACACTCCTGCAACCCGACCGGCATCGTCATGGCAGACCGCACAGAAGGGACCGTGGACATGGCGATACAGGAACGCACCCACGCGCGGCGGGACGGCCGCTTCCACCTCGGCAGGCGCTGGCGCAAGACGACGCTGATCGTCCACATCGTGTCCGCCGGCGCCTGGATCGGGATCGACGTCATCGTGGCCGTCCTCGTCCTGACCGGCCGGTTCGGCACCAGCGACGACGTCCGCGGCCTCGCCTACCGGGCGCTCGCGACGTTCGTCGTGTGGCCGATGCTGGCGTCCGCGCTGATCTGCCTGGTCACCGGCGTGGTCCTGGGTCTCGGCACCCGATGGGGCCTGGTGCGCTACTGGTGGGTGGCGGTCAAACTCGTCCTGAACCTGATCCTGTGCACCCTCATCCTGGTGGCCCTCCAGCCCGGCATGGACGAGGTGAACGAGTACGGCCGCACCTTCAGCGCAGGCGGCCCCGAACCGGCCTTCATCTCGAACCTGTTCTTCCCGCCGGCGGTCTCCCTGACGACCCTGACCTTCGCCACCGTCCTAGCCGTCACCAAGCCCTGGGGCCGCATCGGCCGCCGGTCTCGGCGGTCATCGGTGGAACCGCCTCGCTGAGCGCCTGACAAACTGGGCGCATGTTGGGAGAAACCGGGATCGGGTTGCTGGTCGCATGGGCGGTGCACGACGCGGAAGAGGTCGCCTTCGGCCCCCGCTGGATCCGGGCGCACCTCCCGGAACTGCGTGAGCGCTTCCCGGACGTGCCCGACCGGGTGTGGCGGTGGATGGAGTGCGTCGACGAACGCGAGTTCGCCGCCGCCGTCACGCTCATGGGCCTGCTCGTCACCGCCGCCGCGGTGGACGGCCACCGCACGGGCGGGCGCTCGGCCGCCTACCAGACCGCTCTGACCGGCTTCGGCCTCCACGGCCTGGTGCATCTCGGCCAGGCCGCCGCGCTGAGGCAGTACACGCCCGGCTCGGTCACATCGGCGCTGGTGGTCGTCCCCTACACGGTCTGGGCCCGCACGCGGCTGCGCCGACGAGGCGTGCTCCGCCCCACCCGTCCCCGGGACGCCGCCCAGGGCATCGCCTTCGCCATGGCGGGAGTGGTCGCCGTGCACGCCGTGGCTCGGAGGGTGATCGCCGCTAAGGCATGAGGCTGGGGAGGACGGCTGTTCGCGGCGCTCGTCCCCGTCCCGGCGGACTTGCCGGCCGCAGCGTCTGGGGGAAGTCCCCTGTCCGCCGCGTCCCTGCCGGGGACTCTAGGCCGTGTTTAGAAAGTGGTGTTGGCAAGGGCTCGTAGCCAGATGTTGATGGCAGCGAGCTGGATGGTGGCTTCGTAGCGGACGGCGAGCTTGTCATAGCGGGTGGCCACCGCCCGGTGTTGCTTGAGCAGGTTGATGCCGCATTCCACGGCGTGGCGCCGCCGGTAGGCATCGGGGTCGAAGGCAGGCGGTCGTCCTCCGGCCGAGCCCTTGGCCTTGCGGTGGGCCCGCTGGTCGTCCTTGACCGGGATGGTCGCCCGGATGCCCCGACACCGCAGGTAGGCGCGGTTGCCGCGGGATGAATAGGCCTTATCGCCCAGCACCCGGTCCGGCCGCCTGCGGGGACGTCCCGGCCCGACCCTGTCCACCCGCACCCGGTCCAGCACCACGGTGAACTGCGGGCTGTCGCCGCGCTGCCCGCCGGTCAGCACCACCACCATCGGCTTGCGGCCCTGCTCACAAGCCAGATGGATCTTGGTGGTCAACCCACCACGGGAGCGGCCCAGCCCATGATCAGGCGGCTCGGCACCACCGATCCCGCCCGGTGGCTCGACCTGAGCACGGCCGTCACGGCGCGCGCCCGCCGCGTGCTGGTGCGCCCGGCAGATGGTGGAGTCCACCGACACCCACCAGCCGATCAGCCCTGCCGCGTCAGTGAAGGCCATCAGCTTCGCCCAGATCAGCGCCCACACCCCGGCTCGCTGCCAGCACCGAAACAGCCCGTAGACCGACTGCCAGTGCCCGTACCGCTCGGGCACATCCCGCCACGGCGCCCCGACCCGCACCCGCCACCGCACACCATCCACCAACTGCCTGCGCGTCCACTTCCGCGGCCGGCCCGGCCGCTTGGGCCGGGGAAGCAGCGGCTCCAGCACCCGCCACTGCCGGTCCGTCAGATCCTTACGCGCTCCAATCGATACCCTGGCCACCGAGGTCTCCGTGCAGATGGTCTTCTTGGTCGTTGATCCATCTACCGGAGACCTCACTCATCTCCAGACACGACATGCCGACCTGGGACGAGACTTCCTAAACACGGCCTAGGCCCCGGCAGGGACACTCGGCGGCGGGACGGCTCAGCAGGTGCCGAGCATCGAGGTGAGGGCACTCTTCTCGGCGCTGTCGACGGTGAGGCCGTAGTACCACTTCACCTGGATCCAGGCGCGGGCGTAGGTGCAGCGGAACGCGGTGCGCGGCGGCTGCCACTCGGCCGGGTCCTTGTCGCTCTTGGACTGGTTGACGTTGTCGGTGACGGCCCACAGCTCGGGGCCGCCGAGGTCGTTGGCGTAGGTCTGGCGGCGGGACGTCGTCCAGGCCCAGGCACCGGACGCCCACGCCTCGGCGAGCGGCACCATGTGGTCGATGTCCAGGTCGGACGCGAGGGTCCAGGTGGCGCCGTCGTAGGGCGAGTACCAGCTGCCGGACGTCGGGTAGCAGGACGAGTCGGTCACGACGCCCGTGCCGTCCCGCTTGAGGACGGTCTCGCGGGTGTTGCAGGACCCGGAGATCGTGATCCAGTGCGGGAACAGGTCGCGGTCGTAGGTGCTCTGGTGCGATTCGGCGGCGACGGTGAGGGAGGCCAGGCGGCTCGCGGCCGTGGCGGCGGACGGGATGTTCGGCGGAGTCGCGGACGCCGGCGCGTCCAAGACGGCGACCAGCGCCGCGCATAGGACGGCCGGAAGCAGGAACAGCAGCAGGCGTCGCATCGGGGGAGCCCTTCCGCGGCCGTTCCCGGCCAGGGCTGGGGGCGCCCCGAGGGGGATCGGGAACGGCGGCACTGCGACAGTGACATTTCCGACAAATCAGAATAAACGTCACGCTTTGCCCATGCATGGACCCGCCCTTGGGCGATTGCTGCCGTCACCGCCCGGCCCACACGCACGCGACCTGCGGACTCACGGGCGGCTAGGCATCCGATACAGGGGCGGTGCGGCGGACGGAGGCTCCCTCAACGGATGACTCCCGCGAAGCGCGCGAGCACACGCCTGAATACCGGGACCGTCCTTGGTCACCGAGACGGATGCACGGTCGGTCGACTCTCGATCGAGCCGCGATGACCGATGATGACCGGCTCCATCGCACAGGAGAGCACCGCATCATCCCGACAGGCCACCATTGCCCTCTTCACCCTTTAGCGGGCACCGCCTGAATCCCGGCCGACTTAGGGACGGGACGTATCTCACTCGACACTCGGCCAGAAAGCCTCTGCCCCGAACTCCAGGGCGCTCAGAGGCATCTTAATACTTGTGAACCCGAAACCGAGAGGGGCACAGTGTCAGTCGATGTGATTTGGGTCGTGCTCATTGGCATACTCGGCGCGAGTTGCATCGTGGCCTACCTCCGTGACGTGGTGCACGTATGGCTGCTCTGGAGCCGCGGCATCCGTACGAACGGGATAGTGGTCGACCACGAGGTGAGGGAAGCCGACGCGGGAACCCGGTGGACACCGATCTTCGCATTCGAGGACCAGCAGGGCAATCGCGTGTCCTGCAAACCGATCGTGCGCATGGACGCGCGGATGCAACTCGGACAAGTAGTGCCGGTGGTGTACCTGGCCCGCAAACCGAGTGTCGTGCTCCTTTCCACCCGATGGGACATGACCAAGGCGCTACTGGAGAACACCATGCTCCTATTCCTGGGAATGGGGTTCCTGGGCTCCGCCGTGGCCATCGCGATCGGCTTGTCATCCTTCTGACCGCCGAACCGTTCACGATCGCCGACACCCGGTCCACTCACTCGTCCAGAAAGCCTCTGCTCCGAACTCCAGGGCGCTCAGGGGCGGCCCAATCATTAAGAACCCGAAGGCGAGAGGGGCACAGTGCCAGACGACGTGATTCCGGCCGCGCTAAGTGGCATGGTCGGCACGGCCCTCGTCGTGGCCTACCTTCGTGACGCGGTGCACGTATGGCTGCTATGGAGCCGCGGCATCCGTACGAGCGGAGTGGTGGTCGACAACCAGGTGAATGAAACCGACGCGGGAACCCGGTGGACACCGATCTTCGCATTCGAGGACCAGCAGGGCAATCGCGTGTCCTGCAAACCGATCGTGCGCATGGACGCGCGGATGCAACCGGGACAAGTAGTGCCGGTGGTGTACCTGGCCCGCAAACCGAGTGTCATGCTCCTTTTCACGCGTTGGAACATGATCAGGGCGCTGCTGGAGAACACCATGCTCCTGATCGTCGGATCGGGCTTCCTCGGCTCGGCGGCGGCCATCGTCGTCAGCTGATCATCCCGTTGACCTGCGGCGTGTTGGTGTTATGAGCGCGTCGGAAGCAACAACACGCCGCAGATCAACGAGGTGGCGTCTCAGGTGGGGGGCTTGTCGCCGAGGCTGAGGAGGAGGGTGCGCAGGGTTGCGGCCAGGTCGTCTTGTTGCTGTTCGTCCAATGCGGCGAGGATGCGGCGCTCATTGTCGAGGTGGGCGGCGACGGCGCGGTCGATGAGGTCGCGGCCGGCGGGGGTGAGCGCGACGATGACGGTGCGCCGGTTGCCGGGGTCGAGTTCGCGGGTGACGTAGCCCTTGGCGACGAGGCGGTCGAGCCGGTTGGTGACGGCGCCCGAGGTCACCATCGAGGAGCGGGCCAGTGCGCCCGCCGTCATGCCGCCCGGCGCACCGGCGCGCCGGAGGGTCGCGAGGACGTCGAACTCGCCCCGCTCCAGCCCGAACTCGCTGAAGAGGTTCTTCAGTTCGCGCTCGGCGATCCGGGTCAGCCGAGAGAGGCGCCCGAGCACCCGCATCGGGGACGCGTCGAGGTCGGGACGGGCGCGGGCCCACTGCTCCAGCACGAGGTCGACGGCGTCACGGGTCACGCGCACTCCTCAACGTTGAACTGTTTGACATCAAGGTATCACCCGGCCTACCGTCATCAACGTTAAACACTTCAACGTTGAGAGGTTGTCGGTGAACGAACACCGGACACATTCGTCGCTGCGCGGATGGCTGGGGGTCGCGGCGATCACGGCCAGCCTGTTCGTCTTCCTCACCACCGAGCTGATGCCGGTCGGGCTGCTCACCCCGCTGAGCCGCAGCCTGGACATCCAGGTGGGCGTCGCCGCGCTGATGGTCACCCTGTACGGCGTGTCGGCCGGGCTCGCCGTCACGTTCATCGTGGCGTGGACGAGGCGGGTCAACCGGCGCGTCCTGCTGACCGTGCTGCTGGCGGTGCTGGCGCTGGGCAACCTCGTCACCGCCGTCTCGCCGAACTACCCGCTGGTCCTCGCGACCCGCCTGCTCATGGGGTTCGCCAGCGGCGTGTTCTGGGCCATCGGCGTGAGCATGGCGATGCGCCTCGTCCAGGAGCGCCACGCGAGCCGGGCGGCCGCGATCGTGATGTCCGGCATCTCGATCGCCACGGTGGTGGGCATCCCCCTCGGGACGGTCGTGGAGGACGTCACGAACTGGCGGACGACGTTCCTCATCTGGGCCGGCCTCAGCCTGCTGGTGCTGGTGGCCGTGGCCGTCACGGTGCCCTCGCTGCCCTCGGCGAACGCGGTCTCGGTCCGCGAGGTCTTCGGGCTGCCGGTGAAGAACGTGCCGCTGCGCGCGGTGCTGTGCATCGTCGTGCTGTTCGTGCTCGGCCACTTCGGGGCCTACACGTTCGTGCGGCCGTTCCTGGAGGAGGGCGCGTCCGCCTCGTCCGCCTTCATCACCGTGGTGCTGATCGTGTTCGGCGTCGGCGGCGCCATCGGCAACTTCATCGCCGGATACACCGTGAACAGGAGCCTGCGGGGCAGCTTCATCGTCGGCTCCCTGGGGCTGGTGACCGCCCTGCTGTTGCTGCTCACCATCGGCGACGGGAAGGCGGGCGCGATCGTCGCGCTGGTGCTCTGGGGCCTCGCCTTCGGGGTCGTGCAGTTGTCCCAGGTCAACATGACGCTCGCCGCCGCGCCCGAGACCTTCGAGGCGGCGATGTCGCTCAACACCATGGCCTACAACACGTCGATCGCGCTGGGAGCGCTGTTCGGCGGGCTGTTCGCCGACAGCCTCGGCGTCACCAGCGTGGTGTGGTTCGGCGTCGTGCTCACGGCGGCGTCGCTGCTCGTCCTGCTCGCCACCGGCGCTCGCGGGCGGGCCTCGGGCGGCGGCACCCCGACCGGCGGGGAGCCGGCACCGGCCGCCGCCACCGCCGGGGACGCCTGAATCCCCGGCGGCGATGACCGAACGCGGCGGACGGTCAGGCGAAGCGGGCGAGGGCGGCGGAGATGACCGTGCGGTCGGCGGCGGCGGCCTCGAAGAGGGTCGTCCCGCCGTCGTCCTTCCAGGTCTCGACGCGGAGTTCGTCGCCGGGGAAGACGGGGGCGGCGAAGCGGCCCTCCAGTTCGCGCAGGTCGGCCGGGTGGGCGCCGAGCGACGACGCCAGCGGGAGCGTGATCGCCGCCAGCGTGCACAGGCCGTGCATGATGGGGCGCGGCATCCCGGCCGTCTTCGCCGCCTCCGGGTCGATGTGCAGGTGGTGACGGTCGCCGAGGAGGCGGTAGAGGGCCGCCTGGTTGGAGGCCGTCCGGACGCTCAGTTCTCCGGACGGGTCCGCTTCGGGACGGCGGCGGGCGGACGGGCCCCGTTCGCCCCCGAACCCGCCGCGGCCCGGCGCGAAGATCGACCAGGTGGCCGAGAAGTACGCGCTTTCCACGGCCACGTCGAAGACGGCCGCCGAGCCCTTGTCCCAGACCTCGGCCACACGGGCGGTCATCTCGACGGTCCCCGAGCGCGGAAGAGGTTGCAGGACGCGGAGGCGTTGCGTCCCGTGGACGGCCGTCCCGACGTCGAAGGCACCGGCCGAGCCGAGCGCGTCCGGCGCCCACTGGGCGAGGGTCAGCGCGAACGTCGGGAGGACGCGCAGCCGCTCCTCGAAGACCAGGTCGAGGTCGGAGGCGTCCGC
The DNA here is from genome assembly GCF_004348335.1 of Actinomadura bangladeshensis. GTDB lineage: Bacteria > Actinomycetota > Actinomycetes > Streptosporangiales > Streptosporangiaceae > Spirillospora > Spirillospora bangladeshensis. Next base: position 10,211 of record NZ_SMJW01000103.1, read on the forward strand.
GCCGACCGCCAGCGCGTAGAGGATCGCCCGGGTCTCGTCATAGGTGACGGTCCGGCTGCCGAGGTCCTTGCCCTGCCACTCGCTCGTGTTACCTGTGGAGGGGCGACCCCCCACACCCCCCGGCTCGCTTCGCTCGGTCATTGGTCGGCCCCCAGGATCAGGCCGCTGGTCGGGACGCCGGTTCCGGCGGTGACCAGGACGTTGTGGACGTCGCCCGGCTGGTTCGACGACGTGCCGCGCAGCAGCCGCACCCCTTCGGCGATGCCGTTCATGCCGTGGATGTACGCCTCGCCGAGCTGCCCGCCGTGGGTGTTGAACGGGAGCCGGCCGCCGATTTCGAGGTTGCCGTCCGCGACGAAGTCCTTGGCCTCGCCCTTCGCGCAGAAGCCGAGCTCTTCGAGCTGCGGCAGCACCAGCGGCGTGAAGTGGTCGTAGAGGATCGCGGCCTGGACGTCGGCCGGGGTCAGCCGCGACTGCGCGTACAGCTGCCGTCCCACCAGGCCCATCTCGGGGATGCCGGTGATCTCGGAGCGGTAGTAGCTCGTCATCATGTGCTGGTCGTTGCCGGAGCCCTGCGCGGCGCCCCAGATCAGCGCGGGGCGGTGCGGCAGGTCGCGGGCGCGCTCGGCGGAGACGATGACGAGGGCCTGGCCGCCGTCGCTCTCCTGGCAGCAGTCCAGCAGCCGCAGCGGTTCGGCGATCCACCGGGACGCCTGGTGGTCCTCCAGCGTGATCGGGCGCCCGTGGAACCACGCGGCCGGATTCTTCGCGGCGTGCGCGCGGTCGACGACGGCGATGCGGCCGAAGTCCTCGCTGGTCGCGCCGTACTCGTGCATGTAGCGGCGGGCGAACATGGCGACCCACTGGGCGGGCGTCGACAGGCCGAACGGGTTCATCCACGCGTAGGCGGCGCTGTCGGCGCTGACGTCCATCGGACGGTTCGCCTGGCCGAGGCCGTAGCGGGTGCCGGAGCGCTCGTTGAACGCCCGGTAGCAGACGACGACGTCGGCGACGCCGGTCGCGACGGCCATCGCGGCCTGCTGGACGGTGCCGCAGGCGGCGCCGCCGCCGTGCCCGACGCGGGAGAAGAACGTCAGCTCGCCGATGCCGAGGTTGCGGGCGATGTGGATCTCGGAGCTGGTGTCGGCGGTGAACGTCACCATCCCGTCCACGTCGGACGGCTGCAGCCCGGCATCGGTGATCGCGGCGAGCACCGCCTCGCAGGCGAGCCGCAGCTCGCTGCGGCCGGACTCCTTGGAGAACTCCGTGGCGCCGATCCCGGCGATCGCGGCCGCTCCCGGCAGCACGCTCATGCGTCACTCCCCTGCAGTTGGACGACGACCGTGCCGGTCACGTGCGGGCCGATCGCGTTGACGCCGCGCACCGCGATCTCGACCCGGCCGCCGTCCCGCTTCCCGGTGACGGTGCCGGTCAGCACCATCGTGTCGCCCGGGTAGTTCGGCGCGCCCAGCCGGATCTTGATGGCCTTCACCACGGCGGCGGGCCCGGCCCAGCCCGTGACGTACCGGTCGACGAGCCCGTTGGTCGTCAGGATGTTCATGAAGACGTCCTTGGAGCCGCGCTCGACGGCGAGCGACGGGTCGTGGTGGACGTCCTGGTAGTCGCGGCTCGCGATCGCGGTCGCGACGATCATCGTGCGGGTCAGCGGGATCGCCAGCTCGGGAAGCTCCTCCCCCACCGCCACGTCGGCGTAGGCGCGGCTCACCATGTTCTCGCTCACAGCGCCGCCCCCAGCAGGTCGAGGTCGGCGGACGCGCCGCCGAGCGTCCCGGAGATCTGCTTGCCCCACAGGAAGTGCCGGTGCACCGGGTAGTCGACGTCCACGCCGATGCCGCCGTGCAGGTGCTGGACGCGGTGGACGACGTTCAGCCCGCCCTCGTCCGACCACCACTTGGCGACCAGGACGGCGGCCTCGGCGTCCTCCCCGGCGGCGACCAGCGAGACGGCGTGCCAGAGGCAGACGCGCAGCGCGTCGATCTCGATGTAGCAGTCGGCGAGCTGGTGCTGCGCGGCCTGGAACGTGGCGAGCGGGCGGCCGAACTGCTCGCGCCCGGACAGGTAGTCGGCGGCCATGCGAAGCGCGCCGTCGGCCACCCCCACCTGGAGGGCGGCCAGCGAGACGCGGACGGTCTCCAGCACCGCGTCCAGGGCACCCGAACCGAGGGCCTGGGCGGGGGCGCCGTCGAGCGTGAGGTGCCCGGCGACGTCGCGGCTCGTGGTCTCGGCGCGCTCCCAGGCGCCGGCGGACGTCTCGACGACGAACAGCCCGGGGCCGTCGTCCGACGACGCCGACACCAGCACGTGGCTCGCCCCGAACGGGGTCGGGACGACCGCCTTCGTGCCGGTCAGCAGCCACCCGTCCCCGTCCCGGACGGCCGTGCAGCGCGGCGCCGCCGGGTCGGACGGCCCGAACTCCTCCAGCGCGACCGTCAGCCGCGCCGACCCGTCCAGGACGGACGGCAGGATCTCCCGCTGCGGCGCCGACCCGTGCGAGGCCAGCGTCAGCGCGGCGGCGACGCACGGCCAGACCGGGACGGGCACGACGGTCCGCCCCTGCTCCTCCAGCAGGACGGCCAGCCCGCCGATGCCGAGCCCGGCACCGCCCGCGTCCTCGGGCAGCGCGACGCCGAGCAGCCCCGTCTCCGCCAGCTCCGCCCACAGGCCCTCGTCGAACCCGCGCTCGGACTCCTCCGCCGCCTTGATCCGCGCCTGCGCGGCCCGGTCGGCGAAGATCTGCCGGGCCAGGTCCCGGACGGCCTCCAGCTCCTCGCCCAGGGTGAAGTCCATTCAGCGCTCCTTCGCAGCGTCGGCCGGGCGGAACACCGGCAGGGACAGGTCGGGGTCCGGGTCGATCCAGTCGAGGACGACGGGCATGCCGACCTCGACGTCCTCGGGCGCGACCCCGGTCATGTTCGTGATCAGGCGGGTGCCCTCGGTCAGCTCGATCACCGCGACGACCAGCGGGTAGTCGAACGCCGGATGGCGCGGGTGGTGGTTGACCACGTAGCTGTAGACGTGGCCCTCGCCCTGCGCCTCGACGGTGTCCCACGCGAACGAGCCGCACTGCGGGCAGCACGGGCCGGGCGGGTGCCGCAGCGACTTGCAGTCGGCGCACCGCTGGATGACGAGCTTGTGCTCGCGCGCCGCCTCGAACCAGAACGCGTTGTCCGGGTTGATCGCGGGCCGCGGCCGCAGCGCCCTCTTCTCCTCCGCGGCCGGTTCCTCCGCCGCCTTCTCCGGGGGGCGGAAGCGCAGCAGCCGCCAGCCCTGCGTCGCGACGACCTCGCCGGACGCGTCCCGGTAGGTCCGCAGGGTGGTGATGAAGCGGCCGGCGCCGAGCCCGGTCTTCTTCTCCGGGGAGATCGCCTGCACGACCTCCTCGACGCTGACGCGGTCGCCCGGCACCAGCTCCCGGACGAACTCGAACTCCGAGTCGGTGGCGACGACGGAGGTGTAGCCGCCCTCGGCGAGCAGCGCGGTCAGCTCGTCGGAGCCGTTCGGCGACGGGTCCGGGTGGACGGACGCCGCGTAGCCGCGCATCGTCCACGCCTGCACCATCGACGCGGGCGCCACGACGCCGTCGCGGCCCGACGCGCGGGCGGCGTCCTCGTCCAGGTAGACGGGGCTGCCGTCCTCCATCGCCTCGACCCAGTGCCGGATCATGGGGACGTTCACCGGGTCCTGCCCGAACCGGCGGGTCAGCAGTTCCCTGCCGACCCAGGCCTGCAGCCTGTCCTCGTAGTCGTCGCTCATGACCGCTTCATCCTCGGAAGGCCCAACCCCTGCACGGCGACCATGTCGCGGAGCACCTCGTTGACGCCGCCGCCGAACGTGTTCACGATCCCCTGCCGGGAGAGCTGCTCGATCTGCCCGTGCAGCAACGCGCCCGGCGATTCGGGACGGATCCGTCCGGCCGCCCCGAGCACCCCGGTCAGCGTCCGCTGGACGAAGATGTGCGTCTCCGTCCCGTACGCCTTGGCGGCGCCGGCCTGCGCGCCGGTCAGCTCGCCGGCCTCGACCGCCATGGTCATCTTCCAGTTCATCAGCCGCATCGCCTCCAGCCGCGCGTAGGCGCGGGCGAGGTCGGCGCGCACCCAGGGCAGGTCGATCAGCCCGCTGTCGCGGGCCCAGTCCCGGACGTCCTCCCACAGCCGGATCATCCGGCCGCCGAGCGCGGCGAGGCCGATGCGCTCGTGGTTGAGCTGGGTGGTGATCAGGCTCCAGCCGCCGTCGACGTCCCCGACGACCGACGAGGCGGGCACCCGGACGCCGTGGTAGTAGGTCGACGTCACGACCATGCCGCCGACGGTCGGGATCGGGCTCCAGGAGAACCCGTCCGCGTCGGTCGGGACGATCAGGATCGAGATGCCCTTGTGCTTCGGCGCGTCCGGGTTCGTCCGGGCGGCGAGCCAGATGTGGTCGGCGGTGTTGGCACCGCTCGTGAACACCTTGCTGCCGTCGACCACGAACTCGTCGCCGTCCAGGACGGCCTTGGTCCGCAGCGACGCGAGGTCGGTGCCGGCGTCGGGCTCGGTGTAGCCGATCGCGAACACGAGGTCGCCGGACAGGATGCCGGGGAGGTACTTCTTCTTCTGCTCGTCCGTGCCGAAGCGCATCAGCGTCGGGCCGACCGTGTTCACCGTGACGAACGGGAACGGCAGGCCCGCCCGCTGCACCTCGTCGAAGAACACGTACTGCTCGGCGATCGACTTGCCCTGCCCGCCGTACTCGGCCGGCCAGCCGTAGCCGAGCCAGCCGTCGTTGCCGAGCATCTTGACGATCTCGCGGAACCGGTCGCCGCCGACGCCCTGCTCGCCGGCGCGGCGCCGCACGTCCTCGGGCAGCAGGCCCGCGAAGTACGCCCTCAGTTCCGCGCGCAGCTCGCGATGCGCGTCGGACTCACGCAGATCCATACCTGCCCCTTCTGCAAATCACGGGAGGAAGCGCCGGCGGCCGGCGGCGGTGAACTCCTCGCGGAGCGCCGCCTTGTCCGCCTCGGTCATCAGGACGTACTCGGGTGCTCCGCGGCCGGCCCACCAGAACACGGGGTCGGTGGTCCGCCAGCCGTCGAGCTGAAGTTCCTTCTTCTTGAGCTTGCCCGAGCCGGTCGTCGGCAACGCGTGCGAGACGCGCACGAACCGCGGCGCGCCCTTGGTGCCGAGGTCGTCCTGGGCGGCGAGGAACGCCGGGAGGTCCAGGTCCTCGAACGCGACGCCCGCCGGGACCTCGATCGCGGCCATCACCTGGTCGCCAGAGCGCGGGTCGGGGACGCCGAACGCGACCGCGTCCACGATCTTCGGGTGGCGGCGGACGACGTTCTGGGTGAGCAGCGCGGAGATGTTCTCCGAGTCGACGCGGATCCAGTCACCGGACCGTCCGCCGAAGTACAGGAACCCGTCGCCGTCGACGTAGCCGAGGTCGCCCGTCCAGTACCAGCCGTGCCGGACCCGCTCGGCGTCCGCCTCCGGATTCTTGTAGTAGCCCTCGAACTTCGCGGCGCCGCGCACGTCGACGATCTCGCCGACGGCGGCCTCGGCGTTGGTGACGCGGCCGTGCTCGTCGAGGATCGCGGGTGCGCACGTCTCGCGCGTCTCCGGGTTCACGATCCGGACGCCGTCATGGGCAGGGCGCCCGAACGCGGTCGGCGGCGCTGCCGGGTCGCGCTTAATCATGCCGGCGCTCTCGCTGGAGCCGTAGCCCTCCAGCAGCCGCGCGCCGAACCGGCGCAGGAACTCCGCCTTGTCCTCGGGGGACGCCTCCGTGCCGAACCCGTGCGTCAGCGTGTTGTCGCCGTCGTCGGGCCGCTCGGGCGTGGCGAGGACGTAGCCGATCGCCTTGCCGACGTAGTTGAAGAACGTCGCACCGTAGAACCGGACGTCCGGCAGGAACCCGGACGCGGAGAACTTCGGCGCCAGCACGACGGTCGCGCCGACCGCGAGCGACGGCGCCCACAGCGCCATCAGCGCGTTGCCGTGGAACAGCGGCATCGAGCAGTAGCTGATGTCGTCGCGCTTGACGTCGTACTTGGCGCTGTTGTTGCGGCCGAGCTCGGCGAGCCGGCCCTGCGAGCAGCGCGCCGCCTTGGACGCGCCCGTCGTCCCTGACGTGAACAGCAGCAGCATCTGCGTCGCCGGGGTGACCGACTCGTCGGCCGCGGGTTCGCAGGCGTGGGACGAGACGAGCGCCGGGTAGTCCCGGTCGTCGATCAGGAGGAAGCGGTCGCGCGGGACGCCGATGTCGAGGCCGTCCAGCAGCTTCAGCCCGGCCCGGTCGGTGACCAGCAGCTGGAGGTCGGTGTGCCGGACCTCCTGCCCCAGGTAGGCACCCGTCCGGGTCGAGTTGATGCCGACGACCGTCGCGCCGCTCAGCGCCGCCGCGCCCAGCCACAGGACGTACTCGGGGACGTTCTCCAGCAGCACGCCGATGTGGAACGGGCCGTCCCGGCGCAGCTCGCGGGCCAGCGAGGCGCGGGCCGCGCTCTCCCGGACGACCTCGTCCCACGTCCACGTCCGCTCGCGGCTGCGCAGGCCCGGCCGGGTGTCGCCCAGCCTGGCCAGCAGCATCCCGGCGATCGTCTCGTCACGCACTCGGACTGCCCCAGGCCGGCTCGGTGGACAGGACGCAGTGGGTGCCGCCGTAGATCGCCGTCATGCACTTGTTGCAGTGGATGCACAGCGACTCGGTGGCGGGGTCGTCCTTGATCCGGTTGATCAGGTCGGGCTCGCGCAGCAGGGCGCGGGCCATCGCGACGAACTCGAAGCCCTCCGCCATGGCGGTGTCCATGCCGGCCCGGTCGGTGACGCCGCCGAGCAGGATCATCGGCAGCTTCACCGCGGCGCGGATCTGCCGGGCGTCCTTCAGCAGGTAGAGGTCCTCGTAGGGGTAGGACTTCAGGAAGTGCTTGCCGATCAGCTTGATGCCGAGCTTGGTCGGCTGCTTCATCACGGACGCGAACTCGTGCAGCGGCGCGTCCCCCTTGAACAGGTACATGGGGTTGAGCAGGGAGCTGCCCGCGGTCATCTGGAGGGCGTCGACAGAGCCGTCGGCCTCCAGCCACCGCGCGACCTGGATGGCCTCGTCGATCCAGAAGCCGCCGGGCACGCCGTCGTCCATGTTCAGCTTCGCGGTGATCGCGATGCGGTCGCCGACGGCGTCGCGGACGGCGCGGCCGATGTCGCGGGCGAGCCGGGCCCGGTTCTCCAGCGAGCCGCCGTACTCGTCCTTGCGGTGGTTGACCTTGGGGCTGAGGAAGGAGCTCGTCAGGTAGTTGTGCCCCATGTGGATCTCGATCGAGTCGAAACCGGCCTCGATCGCCATCTTCCCCGCGTAGGCGTGCGCCTCGACGACGCGCTTCAGGTCCGCGTGCGTGGCGGCCTTGGCGACGGTCTGCGTGGTCAGGTGGAAGTGGCGGCTGGGCGCGAGCGCGGGCAGCTTGTTGCTCTTGGGGTTGGCGACCGGGCCGGCGTGCCCGATCTGCGCCTGGACGGCGGCCCCCTCGGCGTGCACGGCGTCGGTCAGCTTGCGGAGGCCGGGCATGGCCTCGTCCCGCCAGTAGATCTGCCGGCGGTCGGTGCGCCCCTCCGGCGCGACCGCGCAGTACGCGACGGTCGTCATGCCGACGCCGCCGCGCGCGTGCCGGACATGGAAGTCGATCAGCGCGTCGGTGACCTGGCCGTCCTTCGTCAGCCCCTCGTACGTCGCCGCCTTGACGGTGCGGTTCCGCAGCGTGACGGGCCCCAGCTTCCCAGGGGCGAACACGTCGGGCTTCGGGTCGTTCATGAAAAGTCCTCCATCCGGACTAGACGTTAATCAGCGGGATGTCCAGGCACTCCGGACATCCCGCTGACTGGGAGCATCGACCTCCGCTGCTTCGTTGACCTGCGGCGTGTTGTTGTTATCCGGCGGCTCATAACAACAACACGCCGCAGGTCAACGGAGGGGTCAGGCGTCGTGGCGGAGGGCGGCGGCTATTTGGTCCGTCTGCGCCTGCTGCTCCAGCAGCTGGCGCAGGAGCCACAGGCGCAGGACGCGGGTCACCGCGGCGGCCAGGTACAGGGCCGCGCCCAGGACGGTCACCGCCAGGAAGCCGACGGCGAGGGTCTGCAGGGACCCGACGTCCCGCATGTCGTCCTTGGTGAGGGAGACGTTGTAGGCGATGAAGACGCCGGCGACGCCGGCGACCATCGCGACGACGCCGACGATGCGGAGCACCCCGTCGAAGCGGGACTGGTCGGTCTTCAGCCTCTGGTTCGCCACGTCGTCCTTGAACTGCTGGCGTCGTTCCTCGGTGAGCATGATGGGTCAACCTCCCAGGTAGTCGCTGGACAACCGGTCTTCGATCTCGGCGGGCGGGCCGGCCGCCACCACGCGCCCGTGCAGCATCAGCGCGGCGGTGTCGGCGATGGGCAGGACGGCGCGGGCGAACTGCTCGGCCACCAGCACCGACAGGCCGCCCGCGACCAGCTCGGCGACCGTCTCGTACATCCGGGTGACGATCATGGGCGCGAGGCCCATGGACAGCTCGTCGAGCAGCAGCACCGCCGGGTCGGTGCCGAGCGCGCGCGACAGCGCGAGCATCTGCTGCTCGCCGCCGGACATGGATCCGGCGAGCTGGTCGCGGCGCTCGCCGAGGCGGGGGAAGCGGGCGTACGCCTTCTCCTCCAGGTCCTCCCGCTTCGCCCCGGTCCCGGTGGCGGCCCACAGGTTCTCCCGGACCGTCAGGTTCGGGAAGATCCCGCGGCCCTCGGGGATCGAGCACACGCCGAGGCGGGCCGCGTCCTGCGCGGAGATGCCGTTGACCGTGCGGCCCGCGAAGCGCAGCTCCCCGCCGGTCGGCGGGTGCAGGCCCGCGCACACGCGCATCGTGGTCGACTTTCCGCCGCCGTTCGGACCGAGCAGCGCCAGCAGCGACCCCGGCTTCAGCGCCAGGTCGACGCCGTGCAGGACCTCGATCGCGCCGTAGCCCGCGCGGACGCCCACCAGCTCGAGCAGCGGCTCGGTCTCCGCCACGGCGTCGTCGGCCGCCGTCTGCGGCTCCGGGATCACTTCAGCCATGGGACGCCTCCTCCGTGCCGATGTAGGCGGCGATGACCTCGGGCGACTCCTTGATCTCCGCCGGCGTGCCGGACGCGATCAGCGCGCCGTAGTCGAGGACGTGGATGGTCGAGCACAGCTTCATCACGAGCGGCAGGTCGTGCTCGACCAGGCAGATCGCGAGGCCCTCGGCGGCGAGGCCGGTGAGCATCTGCGCGAACGCCTCCGTCTCGCGCTCGGTCTGGCCGGACGCGGGCTCGTCCAGCAGCAGGACGCGCGGTGAGGTCATCAGCGCGCGCGCCACCTCCACGACGCGGGCCCGCCCGATCGGGATGTCGGACACGTCGCGGCCGGCGACGTCGGTGAGCCCGGTCCGTTCGAGGATCTTGTCGGTCTCCTCGTCGAGGTCGAAGCGCTTGCGGCTGTGGCTGCGCAGGATGTCGCCCGCCACGCGCACGTTGTCGCGCACCGACAGCGACAGGAACAGCTCCAGCCGCTGGAACGTGCGCGCCATGCCGCGCCGCGCGCGCTTGGCCGGGGACAGCCCGGTGATGTCGTCGCCGTCCAGGAGGACCTGGCCGGACGCGGGCTTCTGCAAGCCGGTGATGGTGTTGAACATCGTCGTCTTGCCGGCGCCGTTCGGTCCGATCAGCCCGGTGATTCGGCCTTCGTCCATGGTGAGGCCGACGTTGTCGACGGCGGTGTTGCCGCCGAACCGGACGGTGATGCCCCGCGTCTCCAGCAGCGGCGTCTCAAGCGGTGGCACGTGAACCTCCCTTCTCCAGGACGGCGGGTAGGCCGAGTTCGCGGTCGAGGCGTGCGCGCAGGTCGTCGGTGTAGGGCTCGTCCACGCCGATCAGCTCCAGCGGGGTCGGGCGGTCGCGGCGGCCCTCGTCCAGGTACATGCGGCCGAAGACGGGCAGCAGCATGACCGCGCAGAGGGCGATGAGCGCGAACGTCCACGTCCCGATCACGCCGGTCAGCGCGAGGACGTAGAGGACGGCCCCGAGCGCCGCCGCCCCGTACAGGACGGGCTTGGCGCTCCGGATCGCCCGGTAGCCCTCGATGAGGTCGTGGACGAAGCCGCTCGGGTTGCGGCCGACGCCCATCCCGACCAGCGCCGTCCCGACCAGGACGAGGTGGCCGAGCGCGTTGTAGATCGTCGCCATGCCCTCGTTGCCGAGCGCCAGGTCGCTGAACGTGGACACGAGGACCGCCGCCCCGACGCCCGCCATCAGCCCGCCGGCCAGCGCGCCGCTGAGGTAGCCGATGCCGGCGACCACGACGAGCATCAGCAGCGCGAGGCTGCCGATGAAGGTGAAGTTCTCCTGCGCGACGGTCCCGGTCGCGGCCGACATCAGCACGCCGCCGAGGCCCGCGATCGCCGCGGAGATCATGAAGACGCTCAGCTTCAGCCGGACGAGGTTCTGGCCGAGCATCGCCGACGCCGCCGGGCTGTCCTTCATCGCGGCGAGCCGCCGCCCGTACCCGCTGTTGCGCAGCGCGGCGAGCCCGACGGCGATCAGCGCGAACAGGACCGTGGCGGTCATCAGCGACGTCGTCCCGTCCCGCAGGTCGAGCGGGCCGACCTTCAGCGGCGGGACGACCAGCGACCCGTCCGGGAACAGGGTGAAGGTGACCCCGAACAACTCGTGCTGGGTGGTGTCGCGCAGCACCATGTTCGACAGGAACTCGCCGAACGCCATCGTCGCCAGGGCCAGGTACAGGCCGCGCAGCCGCAGCGCCGGCAGCGCGACGAGCCCGCCGACCAGCGCCGCCACCGCGACGCCCAGCACGACGCCCTGGACGTTCATCCGCGCGTCCAGGCCGGTGCCGACCACCCCGGCGTGGAACGCCACGACCGTGGCGACCGCGCCGAACGCCAGCGGCGCGAGGTTCAGCTCGCCCGCGTAGCCGGTGAGGACGGTCAGCGACAGCGCGATGATCGCGAACGTCATGCCGAGCGAGAACGTGGTGATCGCGCCGTCCGACAGCAGCAGGCTGTAGAGGTAGACGACCGCGACGAGGACGAGGCCCCACACGGCCGCGCCCCGGACGGTCGGCACCCGGTACCGCTCGCGGGTCCGGATCGCGGCCCCGCGCAGCCGGTCCTGGGGCAGCACCACCAGCACCACGAACAGCAGGATCATCGGCAGCGAGACGCGCAGGTTGCCGGTGAACGTGCCCGCCGACGGCAGGTAGGCGAGCACGTAGTTGGCGGCCAGGCCGAGCACCATCGCGCCGGCGAAGGTGCGGGGGATGCTGCGCAGCCGGCCGAACATCGCCGCCGCGAACGCGTCGATGACCAGCAGCGTCAGCATGTTCGCGTCCAGGCCGCCGCCGCTGATCGGCACGATCAGCACGCCGGCGAGGACGGCGAGGGTGGAGCCGAGCGCCCACGACAGCATCGCGGCGCGCTCGGGGTCGTGGCCGTTCAGGCGCAGCAGGTCGGGGTCGTCGACCGAGCCGCGCATGACGACGCCGATCCGGCTGCGGGTGAACAGCACCCGCAGCCCGACGGCGATCGCGACGGCGGCGACCAGGCAGACGATCTCGTGGTACCGGACGACCACGCCGGCCACCGTGATCTTGGCGCCCGCGCCGAAGAACATGTCAACGGTGTGGGCCTCGTCCGGATTCCAGATCCACTGCGCGAGGTAGACGGTGCCGAGCAGCACCGCCACCGTCACGATGATCTTCGTGACGTCGGCGGTGCCGCGCAGGCCCTTCATGATGGCGGCGTGCAGTGCGGCGCCCATCGCGGGTCCGACGAGGCCGATCACGATGATCAGCGCGAGCCACACCGGCCAGCCCCACCGCTCGGTGAAGTGCCAGTACAGGAACGTGCCGAACATCGCCTGCGCGCCATGGGCGAAGTTGAAGATGCCCGAGGTGTTGTACGTCAGTACGAGCCCCGAGGCCGCGATGGAGTACACCGAGCCCAGGACGAGACCCAGGATCGTGTAGGTCAGGAACGTCGTCACTTAGACTGCTCACCGCCAAGTGGTCACCGTTTCCGGCGGGTCGGATCAGGAGGACTGGGGCTTGATGACGTCGTCGGTCAGGAACTTCGTCGAGATCCGGTCATCGTTGAGCGTCACCCCCGAGGCCTTCGGGTCGGTCTTGACGACGAACTCGGGGCCGCACTCGAACTCGCCCACGTTCTTCGGGTAGACCTGCTCGTACTTGGTCTTGTTGAGCTTGACCATGAGCGAGCAGGACGCCGGCTTGTTGTTGCCGGGGTCGGTCGGCGCGTGCAGTCCGCCGCCCGTCCACTCGTGCACCTTCGACAGCTCGTTGATCACGCACTGCCGGGTGAGGTCGGAGCCGCACTTCTGCGCGGACTGCGCCCACAGCAGGAACGCCGAGGTGGCCTGCATGCCGAGCAGCGCGACCTTGCCCTGCTTGCCGTTGACGATGTCGATGTACTGCTTGACCGCCGGGACCTTCGCGGCGTTCTCCAGCGGCTGGAAGATCATGCCGACGTGCAGGTTGTCGCCCGCGCCCGCGGTGTTCCACTTGGACACCATCGTGCTGTACCAGGTCGCCTCGAAGACGTACTTCGGCTTGGCGCCGGCCCGCTCGATCGACTCCAGCAGGCTGAACTGGCCGGGGTCGGGCGAGTCGGACGACCACAGGTAGCCCGCCTCGCACTTCTTGATCTTCTCGGCGAACGGCATGTAGCTGCTCTCGCCCTTGTCGTTCAGCCGGACGCCGCACTCCAGCGGCGTGATGCCGATCCCCTTCATGGCGCGGGCGATCTTGCCGGTGCCGGTGCTGACGGCCGGGGAGGTCGACAGCAGGATGTCGGTCTTGTCCTTGAAGTCGGGGAACAGCTTCTCGGCGAGGCGGAGCCCGCCGATGTTCATCATGTCCACCGGGTACGGGACGGACTCGTACTTCATCGGGCCCATCGCGGCGTTCGGGCCGACGGTGAAGCCGGCGACCGTCGGCAGCTTGCACGCCACCCGGTACTGCTCGGCGGCCTCGTCCATCGCGAAGCCCTGGCCGACCAGCATGAAGTCCTGCTTGCAGGACTCCTGCACCACCTTCGCCGACTGCATGTAGGCGGCGTCGTACTGGTTGCCCTTGATCTTGCGCCCGTTGATGCCGCCCTGCTGGTTGCACCAGTCGATCATCGCGGCGACGGCGTCGCCCATCTCCTTGGACAGGCCCGGCGCGGAGGTGAAGCCGCGGTCGTCGCCGAAGCCGATCGTGATGGCGTCGTCGGTGACGCCCTGGTCGGTCTTGCCCTTGGCGTCACCGGGGCCGCACGGGGACGCCAGCGTCCCGAACGTCGTGCTCGACGCGGCGGCGCCGCCCTTCGAGCCGGTGCCCTCGGACACGCCGTCCGTGCCCGAACGCTCGCTGGAACAGGACGCGGTGACGAGCGCCACCGCGAGGGCGCCCGCTGCGAGGCGTCCGATCTTGTCGACCTTCATAGGTCGTACTCCTTTCACTGGCCGCAGGGCGGCGAGTGGTGTTGCGGGCAGGCGGGGGACGTGGTTCGTGGGTGCGGGCGACCCACCCGGCGGCCCGCTGGTACGCCGGATGCGGACGTCGCCGCGTGTTGGCCGCGCGCTACCGCGCGTTGTCGCCGCCCGCTCGCGGGCCGGCGGTGGTCAGTCGGTCGGACCGGGTCAGCCGAAGTTGGCCTGGCCGCCGTCAAGCGGGATCGTGGCACCGGTGAGGTAGCGCATGGCGGGCTGCACGAGCGCCACGACGGCCCGGCCGATGTCCTCTTCGCACTCGCCGATGTAGCCGAGCGGGATCGTCTTGCGGAACTCCTCGGCCGCCTCGGGGTTGTTCTCCACCCACCACTTCAGCCCCGGCGACAGTGCGTGCGGGGCGATGTTGTTGGCGCGGATGCCGTCCGCGCCCCATTCGGCGGCGGCCGTCCGGGTGAGCGAGCGAAGCGCCTGCTTGGCGGCCGCGTAGGCGCCGAACGTCGCCGGATCCCAGCGGACCATGGCGGACGTGACGAGGTTGACGATGCTGCCGCCGCCCCGCGCCTTCATGTGCGGATGGCACGCCTTCATGAACGCGAACGCGGCGAAGGGACCGCTGACGAACCCCTTCTGGAAGTTCCTGTCGGTCAACTCCAGCAGCGGGCCGTAGCAGCCCGAGTAGGCGTTGTTGACGAGGATGTCGACGCCGCCGAACGCCTCGGCGACCCGCTCCACCACGCCCGGGATCGCCGCGGTGTCCAGGACGTCGCAGACGAAGGACTCCGCCTTCGCACCGCGCTCGCGGATCAGCTCGCAGGTGGCGTCCAGCTTGGACTCCGTACGGCCGAGCACGGCGATCGACGCGCCCTCCGACGCCAGAGCCAGGGCTATCCCCTGCCCGACCCCCTGCCCCGCTCCGGTGATGATCGCGACCTTGTCGCTGAGGCTTGCCATTGGTTCTCCGCTCAGTCCTGCTTGCGCGCCCAGCCCGGACCGTCCAGGTCATGCCTGGTCAGCCCGGTCTGCCCAGTACTGGTGCGGTCATGGTGATGTGACGCGGCGCACGTAAACGGTCCAGTCCCGCTCAGCGGGAATGAGTTCGGCCTGGAACGGTCCGTAACCGTCCCGCTGAGCGGAATGCCCTGGTGGCGCGGGTGTGCCGCAGCACACAATGGGCCGTTCCGGCGAGGAGGAGGGGTCCGATGGAGATGATCGCGAAGCTGACCGGTCCCGGCGGCGAGTTCGAACTGCGGGAGGACGACGTGCTCGGCGCGCGGCTGCCGGTGTTCGCGAACCGGGCCCGCAGCCTCGGCGAGGTGCTCGTCCGCTCGGCGGCCCACGGCGATCGCGACTACATCGTCACCGCGTCCCGCCGGCTGTCGTTCGCCGAGCACGCCGCCGCCGTCGCGTCCATGGCGAAGGCGCTGCGGGACGACCTCGGCGTCCGGCCCGGCGACCGCATCGCGATCAACGCCGCGAACAGCCCCGAGTGGATCATCTCGTTCTGGGCGGCGATCGCCGCCGGCGCCGTCGCGGTCGGCTACAACGCGTGGTGGACGCCGCAGGAGATCGAGTACGCGCTCGGCCACACCGACCCCAAGATCGTGATCGCCGACGCGAAGCGGGCCGCCCTGATCTCCGAGGACGTGCTGACGATCGAGAAGGACGTCCCGTCGCTGACCTCCCGCTACCCCGGCGCGGAACTGGACGTCCCGGACGTCGCCGAGGACGACCCCGCGGTCATCCTGTACACGAGCGGCACGTCGGGCCGCCCGAAGGGCGCCGTCCACTCGCACCGGAACCTGACCTCGGTGATCGAGTACCACCGGTACAACGACGCCATCATGGGCGCGTTCGGCATCGACACCTCCACCCGCCGGTACCTGCTCGCGCTGCCGCTGTTCCACATCGCGTCCCTGCACAACCTGGCCGTCCCGCGCCTCGCCACCGGGACCGCCGTGGTCATGCACATGGGCGGCTTCGACGTGGACAAGGTGCTGAGCCTGGTCGAGAAGGAGAAGGTGACGAACTGGGGCGCCGTCCCCACGATGGCGCACCGCATGATGGAGCACGGCGACCTGTCCAAGTACGACCTGTCGTCGCTGACCGCGTTCGCGCTGGCCTCCGCGCCGTCCTCGCCCGCGTTCAAGGAGCGCCTGCAGTCGGTGTTCCCGCCGGCGCGCGGCGCCCTCGTCGACAGCTACGGGCTGACCGAGTCGTGCACCGCCATCTCCGTCGCCACCCCGATGGACCTCGCCGAGGCGCCGGGGACGCTCGGCGCCCCGAACATCGGCGTCCAGGTGGAGATCCGCGACCCCGAGGGCAAGCCGGTCCCGGACGGCACCGAGGGCGAGGTCTGCGCCCGCAGCGCCTACAACATGGTCGGCTACTGGCGCGACCCGGAGGCCACCGCCGCGAGCATCGACGCGGACCGCTGGCTGCGCACCGGCGACATCGGCATGATCGACAACGGCCGGCTGCGGCTCACCACCCGCCGCTCCGACCTGATCATCCGCGGCGGCGAGAACGTCTACCCGACGGAGATCGAGAACGTCCTCGCCGAGTACCCGGGGATCTCCGAGTGCATCGTCATCGGCGTCCCGCACCCCGACCTCGGGCAGGAGGTCGCGGCGGTCGCCGTGTTCGCCGGCGACCCCCCGTCGCCCGAGGAGCTGGCGGCCTTCGCCAAGGAGCGGCTCGCCTACTTCAAGGTCCCGTCCCGCTGGCACATCACGACCGACCCGCTCCCGCGCAACGCGACCGGGAAGGTGCTGCGCAAGCAGGTCGAGGACTCGGTGTCCTGACCCCGGCGGGGTGTCGAGGGACGGGTTGCCGAGGCGGGCCGAGCGGGACCGGCGGGTCAGGGAGCCGGCCGCCGGAGCCGAGGGCCGGCTGACGCTCTGGCAGGGTCTGCGCACGCCGACCGCCTCGACGAGCGGCGCGCCGCCGTGGGCCTCCAGCCCATGGCCGAGTACGACGCCGACATGCGCCGGCGCGCCGGCTGACCCATCGGGCGCTCACGGGCGGTGGGCGTGGGTGAGGAGG
>NZ_SMJW01000104.1 GCF_004348335.1 Actinomadura bangladeshensis
CCCTTCTTCGTCTCCCGCCAGGTCGTCACCGGCGCCGGCCGCGTCGGCATCGGCGTCGACGGCCGCGGCTCCACCCCCGCCGCCCCGATAGGCTCGACGATATGAGTGTTCGGCGGGTGATGGGCATCGAGACCGAGTACGGCATCTCCGTACCCGGGCAGCCAGGGGCCAACGCGATGGTGACCTCCTCCCAGGTCGTCAACGCCTACCTCGCGGCATCGGCGGCGCGGGCCCGCAGGGCCCGCTGGGACTTCGAGGAGGAGAACCCCCTCCGCGACGCCCGGGGGTTCGACCTCGCCCGCGAGGTCGCCGACCCCACCCAGCTCACCGACGAGGACCTCGGCCTCGCCAACGTCATCCTGACCAACGGCGCCCGGCTCTACGTCGACCACGCGCACCCCGAGTACTCCGCGCCCGAGTGCACCAACCCGCGCGACGCCGTCATCTGGGACAAGGCCGGCGAGCGCGTCATGGCCGACGCCGCCCAGCGCGCCGCCCTCGTCCCCGGCACCCACCCCATCCAGCTCTACAAGAACAACACCGACAACAAGGGCGCCTCCTACGGCTGCCATGAGAACTACCTCATGCGCCGCGAGACGCCGTTCGCCGACATCGTCCGGCACCTCACCCCCTTCTTCGTCTCCCGCCAGGTCGTCACCGGCGCCGGCCGCGTCGGCATCGGCGTCGACGGCCGCGGCGACGGCTTCCAGATCAGCCAGCGCGCCGACTTCTTCGAGGTCGAGGTCGGCCTGGAGACCACGCTCAAGCGCCCCATCATCAACACCCGCGACGAGCCCCACGCCGACCCCGAGAAGTACCGGCGGCTGCACGTCATCATCGGCGACGCCAACATGGCCGAGCTGTCCACCTACCTCAAGCTCGGCACCACCTCGCTCGTCCTCGCCATGATCGAGGACGGCTTCCTCACCGTCGACCTGTCCGTCGACATGCCGGTGGCCGCGCTCCGCGCGGTGTCCCACGACCCGTCCTGCAAGCACCTGCTCACCCTGCGCGACGGCCGCAAGATGACCGCCGTCCAGCTCCAGATGGAGTACCTCGAGCAGTCGCGCAAGTACGTCGAGGACCGCTTCGGCGCCGACGTCGACGAGATGACCAAGGACGTCCTCGACCGCTGGGAGTCCGTCCTGCACCGCCTGGGCGACGACCCCATGCAGCTGTCCCGCGAACTCGACTGGGTCGCCAAGCTCGCCCTCCTGGAGGGCTACCGCAGCCGCGACGGCATCGACTGGTCCCACCCGCGCCTGCAACTTGTCGACCTCCAGTACAGCGACATCCGCCCCGACAAGGGCCTCTACAACCGCCTCGTGGACCGCGGGCGCATCGACCGCGTCGTCACCGAGGAGCTGGTCCAGGCGGCCGTCGAGGACCCGCCCGAGGACACGCGGGCCTACTTCCGCGGCCGGTGCCTGCGCCAGTACGCCGAGTCGGTGGCCGCCGCGTCCTGGGACTCGGTCATCTTCGACGTGCCGGGCCGGGAGTCGCTCCAGCGCGTCCCGACGCTGGAGCCGCTGCGCGGCACCAAGGAGCACGTGGGCGCCCTCCTGGACCGCTGCCGCACCGCGGCCGACCTGGTGGCCACGCTGACCGGCCAGAGCTGATCAAGGGCGTTCCGGGAGCCGGGCGGCGCGCGCGCCGGCCGGCTCCCGCGTTCCACCGGGTACTGTGGCCGTCCAGCCCCAATACCGCACTGACCTGCGCCAACGGGTGAGATCTCGGTTTCGTGACCGCTTTGCCCGTTTCGCTCGTCGGTGGACGGGCGATAACCCGAGCATGCCTGCGGCCTCCGGCGGAGACGGCGAAACGGACCTCGCAAGATCCGCTCGCCCTCGATGATCCCGGCTAGGGTCGGAGGCACCGGCAGAGCGGAGGTACGGAATGGCCACGAAGGACACCGGCGGTCAGAAGCAGACCACCCGGCGCACGGAAGAGGTCGAGGAGACCGAGGCCACGACCACCGAGGACGTGCAAGAGCGCCAGGAGAAGCTCACGGACGACGTGGACACGATTCTGGATGAAATAGACGAAGTGCTCGAAGAGAACGCAGAGGAATTCATCAGGTCGTATGTCCAAAAGGGCGGCCAGTGAGCTCCTGGTAGGGACGAATTTCGAGAGGAACGATCTGCTCTTCTCTGTGTGACCGACATCGAAGACGGCAAGGACATGGGCGGACTGGCGCAGTCCCGCCCATGTCTCATGCCGGGGGTGTCCCGGCCCGGGTGCCGCGGGTGCCGGGCGGGCGCGGGGTTCGCCGTGGGCTGACGTGGCGGGGGTGACGCGGCATGCGCGCGGGCGACCTTGAACAGTAGGGTCGTAGACGTCCGTGCCGGTGGGGTTGGAGCGCCGGTGCCATGGTGGAGGGAAGGGAGTCGCGTGGCGTCCCACGAATCGCACACCGGACGTCTGCCCGGGTTGTTCGCGAACCCGGACACGTCGTCGTTCACCGAGTTCCTGGGGGCGTACTCCCCGCAGCTGCTGCCGGGCGGGCGGACGCCGCCGGCGTCGCGGGCGGGGGAGGACATCCCGCACGGGACGACGATCGTGGCGGTGAGCTTCCCCGGCGGGGTGGTGATGGCGGGGGACCGGCGGGCGACGGCGGGCAACGTCATCGCGCAGCGCGACATCGAGAAGGTGTTCCGCGCGGACGAGTTCTCCGCGATCGCGATCGCCGGGACGGCCGGGATCGGGATCGAGATGGTCCGGCTGTTCCAGGTGGAGCTCGAGCACTACGAGAAGCGCGAGGGCCGGACGCTGTCGGTGGAGGGCAAGGCTAACCGGCTGGCGACGATGGTGCGGCAGAACCTCGGGATGGCGATGCAGGGCCTCGCGGTGGTGCCGTTGTTCGCGGGCTACGACGAGGAGCGGGACGAGGGCCGGATCTTCTCCTACGACCCCGCGGGGGGCCGGTACGAGGAGCGGGACTTCCACTCGATCGGCTCGGGTTCGGTGTTCGCGCGCGGTGCGCTGAAGAAGCTGTACCGGGCGGACCTGTCGGCGGAGGACGCGGCACTGGCGTGCGTGCAGTCGCTGTACGACGCCGCCGACGACGACTCGGCGACGGGCGGGCCCGATCTGGCGCGGCGGATCTTCCCGGTGGTGGCGTCGGTGACGTCCGACGGGTATCGCCGGCTGGGCGAGGACGAGGTGGGCGCGCTGGCGCAGGCCGTCGTCGACGGACGTTACGACTCGCCGGGCGGTCCGACCGCCCCGCTGCGATAGAAGGGATCCTGACCGGTGTCCATGCCGTTCTACGTGTCGCCCGAACAGCAGATGAAGGACAAGGCGGACTACGCGCGCAAAGGCATCGCGCGCGGCCGCAGTGTCGTGGTCCTGCAGTACGACGACGGCATCCTGTTCGTGGCGGACAACCCGTCGCGGGCACTGCACAAGATCAGTGAGATCTACGACCGGATCGCGTTCGCGGCGGTGGGGAAGTACAACGAGTTCGAGAACCTGCGGCTCGGCGGGGTGCGGTACGCCGACATCAACGGATACCAGTACGACCGCCGCGATGTGACGGCCCGGGGGCTCGCGAACGTGTACGCGCAGTCGCTGGGGACGATCTTCACGGAGACGAACAAGCCGTACGAGGTGGAGCTCGTCGTCGCCGAGGTCGGGGAGGACGCCGAGACCGACCAGATCTACCGGCTGACGTTCGACGGCTCGGTCGCGGACGAGCACGGCTACGTGGCCATGGGCGGGCAGGCCGATGCGGTGGCGCAGTCGCTGAAGGACGGCTACCGCGAGGGCTCGTCGCTGGGGGACGCGCTGCGGACGGCCGTGCGGGCGCTGGAGGCCCAGGACGCCGACCGGCACCTGGAGGCGACCTCGCTGGAGGTCGCGGTGCTCGACCGCAACCGGGAGCACCGGCTGTTCAAGCGGCTGACGGCGGCGCGGATCGCGGATCTGCTGTCCGCGGCGGACGGCACCGCCGGGTCGGCTTCGGGGTCGGGTGCCGCGCCGGAGGGCGCGGAGGGCTCCGCGGAAGCGGCGCCGGAGGCGGACGAGGACTGAGGCGCGGGCCGGTGCCGTGCGGGCGCCGGCCGGTGCGGGGCCCGTCGGGGCGGGGCGGCCGCGGCCGCCTCCGCCGCGGCGGGCCCGTCGCGTGCGCGGGGGGCCCGCGGGAAACGGTGGGGTCGAGAGACTGCCAAGTCGCGGCCCGGCCGCATAGGGTCTGGGGTGTGGACAGGCGCATCTTCGGGCTTGAGAACGAGTACGGCGTCACGTGTACCTTCCGCGGGCAGCGGCGGCTGTCACCGGACGAGGTGGCGCGCTATCTGTTCCGGAGGGTGGTGTCGTGGGGTCGTAGCAGCAACGTGTTCCTGCGCAATGGGGCGCGGCTCTATCTGGACGTGGGGAGTCACCCCGAGTACGCGACGCCGGAGTGCGACTCCGTCGTCGACCTGGTGACGCATGACAAGGCGGGCGAGCGGATCCTGGAGGGGCTGCTGGTGGACGCCGAGCGGCGGCTCCGCGAGGAGGGCATCGCCGGCGACATCTATCTGTTCAAGAACAACACCGACTCGGCGGGCAACTCCTACGGCTGCCACGAGAACTACCTGGTGGGCCGGCACGGCGAGTTCGGCCGGCTCGCGGACGTGCTGATCCCGTACCTGGTCACGCGGCAGATCATCTGCGGCGCGGGCAAGGTGCTGCAGACGCCGCGGGGCGCGGTGTACTGCGTGTCGCAGCGGGCGGAGCACATCTGGGAGGGCGTGTCCTCGGCGACGACGCGGTCGCGCCCCATCATCAACACCCGGGACGAGCCGCACGCGGACGCCGAGCGGTTCCGGCGGCTGCACGTGATCGTCGGCGACTCGAACATGAGCGAGACGACGATGCTGCTGAAGGTCGGGGCGACCGACCTGGTGCTGCGGATGATCGAGGCCGGGGTGGTGATGCGCGACCTGACGCTGGAGAACCCGATCCGGGCGATCCGTGAGGTGAGCCACGACATGACGGGCCGGCGGAAGGTGCGGCTGGCCAACGGCCGCGAGGCGAGTTCGCTGGAGATCCAGAAGGAGTACTTCGGGAAGGCGCGCGACTTCGTGGACGCCCGCGGCGGCGACGCCACGGCGAAGCGGGTGCTGGAGCTGTGGGAGCGGACGCTGCGCGCCGTGGAGACCGGCGACCTGGACCTGGTCTCGCGCGAGATCGACTGGGTGACCAAGTACAAGCTCATCGAGCGGTACCGGCGGAAGTACGATCTGCCGCTGTCGTCGCCGCGGGTGGCGCAGCTGGACCTGACGTACCACGACGTCCACCGCGAACGGGGGCTGTACTACCTGCTGGAGAAGCGCGGCTCGGTGGACCGGGTGACCCGTGACCTGGACATCTTCGAGGCCAAGTCGGTTCCGCCGCAGACGACGCGGGCGCGGCTGCGCGGCGAGTTCATCCGGAAGGCGCAGGAGAAGCGGCGCGACTTCACGGTGGACTGGGTGCACCTGAAGCTGAACGACCAGGCGCAGCGGACGGTGCTGTGCAAGGACCCGTTCCGCTCGGTCGACGAGCGGGTCGACAAGCTGATCGCGGGGATGTAGCGGGGCCTCCGGCGGCGCGTGCCGCGGCGGCGGCCGCGACACGCGCGCCGGGGGCTACCGGCTGGTCACGCGGGCGGTAGGGTGAGCGCGCAGTAGCGGTCGTCACCCCTCGGCACCCCTCGGAGGACCCCCGTATGCGCCGCCGTTTCCGGTCGTTGTCCCTCGTCGTCGTGCTCGCCGCGCCGCTGGCGCTGTCGGCGGGCTGCTGGTGGGGCGGCGACGGCGTGGACGTGACGGTGCGGGGCGACTTCGGGAAGGTCCCGGAGGTGAAGTTCCCGAAGGGCGAGCCGGGTGACTCGCTGGCGGTGGAGACCATCACGGAGGGCAAGGGCGCGGCGGCCCGCAAGGGCGATCTGGTGGTGGCCGACTATGTGGGCTACCGGTGGAGCAAGGACGGGCGGAAGCTGCTGGCGAGCAGCTATGTGAAGGGGCAGCCGGGCGCGTTCCCGACGGGGCAGCTCGTGCCGGGGCTGGTGAAGGCGTTCGAGGGCGCGCGGGCGGGGTCGCGCGTGGTCGCGCGGATCCCTCCGAAGGACGGTTTCGGCACCGACGGCGATCCGAAGCACCAGGTGGGGTCGGACGACACGCTGGTGTACGTGCTGGACGTGCGGGCGGTGTACCCCAAGACGGCGGGCCCGCACGGCAAGCGGCAGGCGCCGCTGAACGACCCGCGGCTGCCGGCGGTGGCGGAGGCCCCGGCGGGCAAGGCCCCGGTGGTGACGGTGCCGCGGTCGGCGCCGCCGGCGAAGCTGCAGGTGCGGGCGCTGGTACAGGGGGACGGGCCGGCGGTGCGGAAGGGGCAGCTGCTGGTGCTGCAGTACGCGGGGTACTTCTGGCGGAACGGGCAGGTCTTCGACGAGTCGTGGTCGAAGGCGGGACCGCGCGCGGTGCCGATCGGGACCGGCCAGGTGATGAAGGGCTGGGACGAGGGCCTCGTCGGCCAGCGGGTGGGCAGCCGGATGCTGCTGGTGGTCCCGCCGTCGCTGGGGTACGGGAAGAAGGGGCTGGCGCAGGCCGGCATCAAGGGGGACGACACGCTCGTGTTCGTGGTCGACCTGCTCGGTGTGAACTGATCGCCGTTTTCTAAGCGGTAACCCCGTTATTCTTACAATGGCGGGGTGGAGGACATCGACGCGATCGCGCTGCTGCAGGATCCGGTGCGGCGGCGGCTGTACGAGTACGTGGCCGCGCGCGGCCGCGAGGTGGGGCGCAACGAGGCGGCGGAGGCGGCGGGCGTCGCGCGGACCCTCGCCGCGTTCCATCTGGACAAGCTGGTGGACGCGGGACTCCTGGAGGCGGGCAGCCGGCGGCTGACGGGCCGGTCGGGGCCGGGTGCGGGGCGTCCGGCGAAGGTGTACCGGCGGTCGGCGGTGGAGCGGGCCGTGTCGGTGCCGGGGCGGGACTACCGGACGGCGGCGGGCCTGCTGGCCGAGGCGGCCGAGTCGGCGGGCCTGGACATGGAGCTGCAGGACGCGGCGCGCCGCCGCGGGCGGGCGCTGCGGGAGCGGCCCGGCGGCGTCGGGGAACTGGCGGAGGTGCTCGCCGAGCGCGGCTACGAGCCGGTCCGGGACGAGGAGGCCGGCGTCCTGCGCATGCGCAACTGCCCCTTCCACGCGGTGGCGGAGCAGTTCCCGCCGCTGGTGTGCGGGATGAACCTGGCGCTGCTGGAGGGGCTCACGGAGGGGTCGGCGGTGCGGGTGCGGATGGATCCGCGTCCGGGCTGGTGCTGCGTGGCGGCCGAACCTTCTAAAAACAATGAGAATTGACATAGAAGCGCGTCCCGTGGTGGGCTGGGGATCATGACCGAAGACGCCCGGTACCACCTCGCCCAGTTCAACGTCGCCACGCTCCGCCACCCCCTCGACGACCTGCGCACGGCGGACTTCGTCGCGCTCCTGGATCCGGTGAACGCGCTCGCCGACGCCGCGCCGGGCTTCGTGTGGCGGCTGGTGGAGGAGGGCCGGCCCGACGCCACCGGCATGCGTCCCGCCGGCGCGGACGTGATCGTCAACTACTCGGTGTGGGAGTCCGCGGAGGCGCTGTGGGACTTCGTCTACCGCAGCGCGCACCTCGCGACGATGCGGCGGCGCCGCGAGTGGTTCCACCGGCACGCGGAGGCGCACGTCGTCATGTGGTGGATCCCGGCGGGCCGCGTCCCGACGGTGGAGGAGGCCCTGGAGCGCCTCGATCTGCTGCGCGCCGAGGGCCCGTCCCCGCGCGCGTTCACGTTCAGTTCGGCCTACACGGCCGAGGAGGCCGCCGCCGGGGAGACCGCGGGCGAGACCGCCGGGGAGGCCGCCGGCGCCGGGCCGGCGGCCCTGCGCGGCTAGCCGAGCAGGCCGGCGGTGTGGCGCCCGGCGGCCGCGGCGGTGAGGAAGTAGGCGAGGTCCTGGTCGAGGCGGCGGCCCATCGTGGACAGCCGGACGCCCCAGTCCTTCTCGGCGGCCCGCAGCGTCTCGTGCAGGCCGTCGACGGGGACGGGGACGAGCCGGTGCCGGTCGCCGAGCGGCGCGGCCTCGGCGGCGACGCGGGCGCCGAAGGTGCCGCCGAGCTCGGGGACGGGGATGTCGGCGGCGGCGAGCGCGACGCGGCCGTAGGCGGTGAGGCAGTGGTGGGAGACGCCGATGTGGCGTTCCCGCCGGTCGCCCTCGCTGACGCGCAGCGACCCGACGGGCCGGCCCCCGAGGACGGACGCCGCGTTGACGCCCTCCCCGGCCGCGACGCCGGAGAACCCCCACGCCGTCCCGGTCCCGAGGTTGCCGGGCCCCTGGGCGAGGATGACGGCGTCCGCGTCCAGGACGAGCCGCGCGGCCAGGAGCCCGGTGTGGACGGTGACGGCTTCGAGGTCGCCGCCGAACGCCTGCCCGACGGTGACGGTGCCGGTGAGGGCGCCGGCCTCCCTGAGCCGGGCGATGGACATGGAGAACCAGGACGGCAGCGCCCCGCCGTCCTGCATGACGTACACGACGCGGGCGGAGGGGCGGGCGGCCAGCAGCGCGGCCAGGATCGGCGGCAGCGCCGAGTGCAGGTCGGCGACGATGACGGGCATGCCGCCGAGGGAGTCGGCGTCGCGGAGCAGGTCGTGGTGGGGGGAGCCCTGCTCGTCGGCGCCGAGGACGGTGGCCTGCAGGGGCGTGTAGCGGGCCTTGACGAGGTGGCCGGGGCCGTCGGGGTCGGGCGGGAGCCGGTCGGGGACCGCGACGACCATCGCGTAGCCGCCGGTGCCGAGGCCCATCGTCAAGGCCGTAGTGTTGAGCAGGACGGTATCGCCCGGTTCGGGCCGTCCCACCAGAGCGGGATAGGCCAGCGCGCGGTGCGTGCCGTCGCCCCCGATCGAGACGTTCAGCTCGACCGCTCCCGGCCATTCGCGGCGGATGTCCTCAACTGTGCCTTTGCGCCATCGGATCACACCGGGAAACGGTAGCGTCCTGCACGACGGCTCGCGGGGACGACCGGCCCACCCGGGCGGGGGGCTCACGGAGGAACGAGGTGGTGGCGGAGTGTCGCGGCGCAAGACCGAGCGCCTGCTGAATCTGGTGGTCTGCCTGCTCGCGACCCGGCGCTATCTGACGGCCGAGCAGATCCGCCGGGCGGTGCCCGGCTACCCGGACTCCGACGAGGCGTTCAAGCGCATGTTCGAGCGGGACAAGGAGGAGCTGCGCGAGCTCGGCGTCCCGCTGGAGGTGGGCAGCGACCTGCAGGGCGGCGGCGGTGAGGAGATCGGGTACCGGATCCCGCCGCAGGCCTACGAGCTGCCCGACATCCACCTGACGCCGGACGAGGCCGCGGTGCTGGGCCTCGCGGCGCGGGTGTGGCAGCGGGCGAGCATGGCCGAGGCCGCGTCGGGGGCGCTGCTGAAGCTGCGCGCGGCGGGCGTGGAGACCGACGCGGCCCCCGCGGTGGGGATCGAGCCGCGGGTGAACACCCACGAGCCGGCGTTCGCCGCGCTGTGGGAGGCGGTGCGGGACGGTCGCCCGGTGGCGTTCGACTACCAGGGCATCGGGCGGACGTCGGTGGCGCGCCGGCACCTGGAGCCGTGGGGCGTGGTGAGCCGCCGCGGCCGCTGGTACGTGGTCGGGTTCGACCGCGACCGCGACGAGCAGCGGGTGTTCCGGCTGAGCCGCGTCGTCGGGGACGTCGCCGCCGACGGCCCGGCCGGGTCGGTGACGGTCCCGGACGGGGTGGACGTGCGGCGCATCGCGTTCGACTGGGGCGACCCGGTGAGCGAGCCGCGGCCGGCGACGGTGCGGCTGCGGCGCGGCGCCGCGCAGGGCCCGCGGCGGTGGGCCCGCGACGTCCGCCCGGCCGAGGACGCGGGGTGGGACGGCGAGTGGGACGAGGCGGTCCTGACGTTCCGCGACGCGGACCGGTTCGCGCCCTACCTGGCGCGGTTCGCCGACGACGTGGTGGTGCTCGACCCGCCGGATCTGCGGGAGGCGGTGATCCAGCACCTGAAGTCGGTGCTGGCGTCCACCGGCGGGCGGCCGGAGGAAGCGGGGGAGGCCCGATGAGCGGCAAGGCGGGGGCGACGACGTCCACCGACCGGCTGGGGCGGCTGCTGGCGCTCGTCCCGTACGTGGTGAACCGCGACTCGGTGCTGCTCGGCGAGGCCGCGGCGGCGTTCGGGGTGACCGAGAAGCAGCTGATCGACGACCTGAACCTGCTGTGGTGCGTGGAGCTGCGGGCGCCCGACCCGTACTGCCCGATCGACCTGTCCTACGAGGGCGGGGAGATCACGGTGGCGGAGGCGGAGTCGATCGCCCGGCCGCTGCGGCTGAAGGTGGACGAGGCGTCGGCGCTGCTGGTGGCGCTGCGGATGCTGGCGGGGATCCCCGACCTGGACGACCGGGACGCCCTGAGCCGGGTGATCGCGAAGCTGGAGAGCGCGGCGGGGGAGGCCGCGGCGGTGTCCAGCAAGGTCGCGGTGGAGGTGGACGCCTACGGCGGGACCGCCGACCCGGCCCGCACCGCGGTCGGCGTGCTGCGCGACGCGATCGCCGCCGGCCGCCGGGTGCACCTGACGTACTACGTGCCCGCGCGCGACGAGAACACCGAGCGGGACGTCGACCCGATGCGGCTGCTGGTCGTGGAGGGCAACACCTATCTGGAGGGGTGGTGCCGGCGGGCGGAGGCGGTGCGGCTGTTCAAGCTGGACCGGATCGCCGACCTGTCGGTGCTGGACGTCCCCGCGCAGGTGCCGGACGAGGCCGAGCCGATCGACGTGGACGCGGGCCTGTTCCGGCCGTCGCCGCAGGACGAGGCGGTGACGCTGGAGCTGACGCCGCGCGGCCGGTGGGTGGCCGACTACTACCCGTGCGAGAGCGTGCGGGAACTGGGGGAGGGGCGGCTGCGGGTCGTCCTGCGGACCCCGGACGCGCGCTGGATCCGGGGCCTGGCGCTGCGGCTCGGCGACCAGGGCCGGGTGGTGGCGCCCGGGGGCGTCGCCGCCGCGGTGCGGGAGGACGCGGCGCGGGCGCTGGCCCGCTACGGCATGGGCTGAGGGCGCGGGCCGGCGGCGCGGGGTGGGGCGCGGCGCCGCGGATCGGATAACGTGGCCGGGTGATGTGGGTCGCGGTGTCGGTGTCGCTGGGCTTCGCCGGCCTGGCCGTGCTCGCCTGGTGCGCTTTCAAGGTGTGGCTCGGCGTGCGGCGTTTCGGTCGTGAACTGGAACGCACCAGGCGGAGGCTGGAGCCGAAACAGTCGGCGCTGCGCGATGAACTCTCCCGTACCGAGGACGCCCGGCCGTCACAAACGCCCGGCGAGGGCGTACGATCGGCCTGAGTGCCATTCTGCTGAAGAGGATTGCCATGCCGAACATCGGGACTCCCGAACTGCTCATCATCCTGCTGGTCGTCGTGCTGATCTTCGGCTCGGCGAAGCTGCCGCAGCTCGCCCGGTCGCTGGGCAAGTCGGCGCGGATCCTCAAGGCCGAGACCAAGGGGCTGCGCGAGGACGACGACGACGCGCCCGCGGACCGGCCCGCCCAGGCGGCCCCCCCGGCGCAGGCCGCGGCGCAGCCGGAGGACCCCCGGGAGCGTGCGGCGCGGCTGCGCGAGGAGGCGGCGCGGCTGGACCGCGAGGCGGCGGCCGGCGAGGCCGGCCAGCGCCCGCGCGGCGCGATCGGGTCCGGTGAGCCGATCCAGGGCGTGCCGGTGTCGGACCCGGGCAAGCTCCGCCAGGGCTGACCGGCCCGGCCGCCGACGATTCCCGCCGACCCCCGAGCCCGAATGCCGACGATGAAGCTGAGCAGGCACGACGCCGCCCCCGACGGCCGCATGCCCCTCATGGACCACCTCCGTGAGCTGCGGAACCGGTTGATCAAGGCGATCCTGGCCTTCGTGGTCGGCGCGGTCGTCGGCTGGCTGCTGTTCGACCCCGTGTGGGACTTCCTGAAGCAGCCGTACTGCTCGCTGCCGCAGTCCCATGTGATCGACAAGGATCAGTGCTCCCTGTTCGTCAACGGGATCTTCTCCTCGTTCTTCCTGAAGCTGAAGATCTCCTGCATCATCGGCGCGGTGATCTCCGCCCCGGTGTGGCTGTACCAGATGTGGGCGTTCGTCGCGCCGGGCCTGTACAGCCGCGAGCGGCGCTGGACGTATGTGTTCCTGGGCGCCGCGGTCCCGCTGTTCTTCGTCGGCACGGCGCTGGCGTACGTGACCGTCGACAAGGGCCTGGCGATCTTCCTCGGGTTCGTCGCCGACGACGTCAAACCGCTGATCACGGTCGACAGCTACCTCGGCTACGTGCTGACGATGCTGCTGGTGTTCGGGCTGACGTTCGAGCTCCCGCTGTTCGTGGTGGTGCTGAACCTGGCCGGGGTGCTCAGCTCCAAGCGGATCCGCCGCTTCCAGCGCATGATCCTGTTCGGCATCTTCGTGTTCTCGGCGGTCGCCACGCCGAGCGCCGACCCGTTCACGATGCTGGCGCTGGCGCTGCCGACCGTGCTGCTGTTCGAGATCGCGGCCCTGCTGGCGTTCCTCAACGACCGCCGCCGCGCGCGCCGTCCCGACCCCTACGAGGGCCTGGCGGACGACGAGGCGTCCCCGCTCGACCTGGACGCGATCGACGCCGAGCTGGAGAAGGGCGACGCGGCCCGCTGACCGCGAATTGGGTATCGGGCCGGTCGAAACCGTAGGCTCGAAGGCATGACCACCCCCGACACGGCGTCGGCCGACCAGACTCCGGCCCAGCGGTACGCCGCCTACCGCAGGCGCACCGCCGGGAACGGCCCGGCCCTGCTGGACTTCCGCACCCTGTACGACTTCGAGCTGGACGCGTTCCAGCTGGAGGCGTGCCGGGCGCTGGAGGACGGCAGCGGCGTCCTGGTCGCCGCGCCCACCGGATCCGGGAAGACGGTGGTGGGGGAGTTCGCCGTCCACCTCGCCCTCACCGGCGGCGCCAAGTGCTTCTACACCACGCCGATCAAGGCGCTGTCGAACCAGAAGTACGCCGACCTCGTCCGCCGCTACGGGCCGGAGAAGGTGGGGCTGCTCACCGGCGACAACAGCGTGAACGGCGAGGCGCCGATCGTCGTGATGACGACCGAGGTGCTGCGGAACATGCTGTACGCGGGGTCGCAGACCCTCGCGGGCCTGGCGTTCGTGGTGATGGACGAGGTCCACTACCTCGCCGACCGGTTCCGCGGCGCGGTCTGGGAAGAGGTGATCATCCACGTCCCGGACTCGGTGCGGATCGTGGCGCTGTCGGCGACGGTGTCCAACGCCGAGGAGTTCGGCGAGTGGCTGCACGAGGTCCGCGGCGACACCGCCGTGATCGTGGACGAGCACCGCCCCGTCCCGCTGTTCCAGCACATGCTCGTCGGCACCCGCCTGTACGACCTGTTCGTCGACACCGGCAAGGGCAGGGACCGGCAGGCCCGGCTGAACCCGCAGCTGACCCGGATGGCGGTGGAGGAGGTCCGGCGCGCCAAGGTCAACCAGGGCCGCCGCACCGGCCGCCGCCGGGCGCCGCGCCCGCAGCGGTTCCGGCCCCCGGCCCGCCCGGACGTGATCGAGCGGCTGGAGCGCGCCGGGCTGCTCCCGGCGATCACCTTCATCTTCTCCCGCGCCGGCTGCGACGCGGCCGTCCTGCAGTGCCTGCACGCGGGGATCCGGCTGACGTCCAAGGAGGAGTCGGAGGAGATCCGCGCGCACGCCGAGCTGCGCACCGCCGACATCGCGCCGGAGGACCTGCGGATCCTCGGGTTCGGCGACTTCCTGGAGGCCCTGCAGCGCGGCGTCGCCGCGCACCACGCCGGGATGCTGCCGACGTTCAAGGAGATCGTCGAGGAGCTGTTCACCCGCGGGCTGATCAAGGCGGTGTTCGCGACGGAGACGCTCGCGCTCGGCATCAACATGCCGGCCCGCACCGTGGTGATCGAGAAGCTCGACAAGTGGAACGGCGAGGCGCACGTCGACCTGACCCCCGGCGAGTACACGCAGCTGACGGGGCGCGCGGGGCGGCGCGGCATCGACGTGGAGGGGCACGCCGTCGTGGTGTGGGGCCCCAGTGTGGAGCCGGCGTCGGTCGCCGGGCTCGCCGGCACCCGCACCTACCCGCTGAACTCCAGCTTCCGGCCGTCGTACAACATGGCGGTGAACCTGGTCGGCGCCGTCGGCATCGAGCGGGCCCGGACGCTGCTGGAGGAGTCGTTCGCGCAGTTCCAGGCCGACCGGGCCGTGGTCGGGCTGGCCCGGCAGGTCCGCAAGAACGAGGAGGCGCTGGAGGGGTACGCCGAGGCGGCGCAGTGCCACCTCGGCGACTTCATGGAGTACGCGGCGATGCGGCGGCGGCTGTCGGAGCGGGAGGCGGAGCTGTCCCGGGAGCGGTCGTCGGCGCGCCGCGCGGAGGCCGCGAAGTCGCTGGAGCGGCTGCGGCCCGGCGATGTGGTGATCGTGCCGTCGGGACGCCGCTCCGGGCTCGCCGTCGTCCTCGACCCGGGGGTGGGGCGGCGCTCGGACGGGCCGGCGCCGCTGGTGCTGACGGTCAACCGGTCGGTGCAGCGGCTGTCGATCCAGGACTTCCCGCGCGCCGTGGAGCCGGTCGACCGGATCCGGATCCCGAAGTCGTTCAGCCCCCGCAACCCGCAGGACCGCCGCGACCTGGCGTCCACGCTGCGCAACCGGGTGCCCGACGACGTCCGCGAGCGCAAGCGCTCCCGCGCCGACTCCGCCGCGGCCGAGGACGCCGAGATCACCCGGCTGCGCGCCGACCTGCGCCGCCACCCGGTGCACGGCTGCGACAAGCGCGAGGACCACGCCCGCTGGGCCGAGCGGTACCACCGCCTGGACCGGGAGACCGAGCAGCTGCGCCGCCGCGTCGAGGGCCGCTCCCAGGTGATCGCCCGCACCTTCGACCGGGTGTGCGCCGTCCTGCAGCAGCTCGGGTACCTCGACGGCGACTCCGTCACCGACGAGGGCCGCCGCCTCGGCCGCATCTACAACGAGCTCGACCTGCTGACCGCCGAGAGCCTGCGCGAGGGGCTGTGGGAGAAGCTCGGCCACGCCGAGCTGGCCGCGTGCGTGTCGGCGCTGGTGTACGAGTCGCGCCAGCCCGACGACGCGGCCCCGCCCCGCACCCCGGCCGGTGCCGCGCAGGACGCGCTCGCCGCGATGGTGCGGCTGTGGGGGCAGCTGGAGGCGGTCGAGCACGACAACCGGGTGTCGTTCCTGCGGGAGCCCGACCTCGGGTTCGCGTGGACGGCGTACCGGTGGGCGAAGGGCGACGACCTCGACGAGGTGCTGCTGGAGAGCGACCTGACCGCCGGCGACTTCGTCCGCGCGGTGAAGCAGCTGCTGGACCTGCTCGGCCAGGTCGCCGACGCGGCCCCGCCGAACAGCCACATCCGCAAGACCGCGCGCCGCGCGATGGACGCGATGCGCCGCGGCGTCGTCGCCTACAGCTCCGTCGGCTGACCGCCCCGCCGCCCGTCCCGCCATCACGAACGTCGACCGGCCGCCATTTTCGTTGATCTGCGGCGTGTTGTTGTTATGAGCGTGTTGAAAACAACAACACGCCGCAGGTCAACGCATCCGGGGGCGGTCGGCGCGGTGGCGGGCGCGGCGTGCGGACAGGGTGCGGTCGACGCGGTGGGTCGCCAGCCGGACGAGGAGCGGCTGCGGCGGGCGCCGCAGGAACCGGGGCGTCACGCGGTGGCCGGCGGAGGCGCTCCACAGCAGCAGCCCGGCGGCGCGGCGGCGGCCCGGCGTCCACTCCAGCCCGTACTCCGCGCGCAGCCGCTCGGGCAGCAGCGCGGTGGTGATCAGCCGGAACACGGCGAGGGCGGGGGACAGCGCGCGCAGCTTGCGCGGCCACAGGACGGCGTTCGCCACCTCGCGGCCCGCGTCGGTGACCTCCAGCCCGGCGAGCGTCTCGTCCATGTAGGCGCGGAACGCGGCCAGGTCGGGCGGCTGCGCCTCCAGCGGGCAGCCGAGGACCTCGGCGACGACGCGGGCCTGCCGGTAGTACTCCTCGGGGTCGGTGTCGCGGGGCCGCATCAGCGTCTCGTGGATGTACAGGGCCGAGTCGATGAGCGTGGCGTTGACCCACATCTGCAGGTCCGGGTCGTTGCCCGAGTAGCCCTCGCCGCGGACCATCGTGTGGATGCCGCGGACCTTCGCGGCGATCCGCGCGACCTGCTCCGGCGTCCCGAACGTGGTGACGAGCAGGAAGTCCAGGGTGCCGAACAGGCGCGCGAGGGGGCGGTCGGCGAAGTCGCTGTGCTCGGCGACGCCGCGGGCCACGCCCGGGTGGGCGAGCTGCATCAGCAGCGCCCGCCCGGCGGCGAGGCCGACGAGCGGCTCGGCGGCCAGCGTGCGCAGGACGTCGCGGTCGGCGAGCCGCTCCGCCGGCCGGTCGGGTGCGGGGATCGGGGGTGTGGCGGGCAAGGCGGGCCTCCCGGCGGTCGGAACCTCGCCCCATCCTCGCGCAACTATTGACGGACGGTCAATAAGCCCGGACCGGCCCCCGCACGGCGGTGTCCGCGCGGGTCAGTGCGGGTCAGGAGCCGACGGCGGTCAGCGCGGCGACCTGCTCGGCGCTCAGCGCCACCCCGGCCGCGGCCGTGTTCTCCTCCAGGTGCGCGACCGTGGACGTGCCGGGGATCGGCAGCATGACCGGCGAGCGCGCCAGCAGCCACGCCAGGCTGACCTGGGCGGGGGTGGCGCCGGCCGCGGCGGCGATCTCCTCGACCGGGCCGCCCGGCCGCGCCAGCTTGCCCGCCTTGATCGGGAACCAGGGGATGAATCCGATGCCCTCGGCCGCGCAGTGGTCCAGAACGTCCTCGTGGTTGCGGTCGGTCAGGTTGTAGCGGTTCTGCACGGTGGCGATCGCGGTGACCCGGCGGGCCTCCTCGACCTCCTTCACCCCGACCTCCGACAGGCCGATCGAGGCGATCTTCCCCTCGTCGCGCAGGGCGGCCAGCTCCCCGACCTGGTCGGCGAGCGGGACCTGCGGGTCGACCCGGTGCAGCTGGAACAGCCCGATGCGCTCCACGCCGAGGCGCCGCAGCGCCATCTCGACCTGCTGGCGCAGGTAGGCGGGGCGGCCGAGCATGTGCCACGCGTCCGGCCCGGTGCGCACGAACCCGGCCTTGGTCCCGATCAGCAGTTCCTCGGGGTAGGGGTGCAGCGCCTCCCGGATGATCTCCTCGCTGACGAAGGGCCCGTAGGAGTCGGCGGTGTCGATGAAGTCCACGCCGAGCTCCACGGCGCGGCGCAGCACCCGGACCGCCTCCGCCCGGTCGCGGGGCGGGCCCCAGGTCCCCGGGCCGGTCAGCCGCATCGCGCCGTAGCCGAGGCGGTGGACGGTGTGCTCGCCGATGGCGAAGGTGCCGGAGGCGTGTGCCGGGACGGCCGCTGAGGTGTCGGACATGCGGGCGATCTTACCGAGCGGGCCGGCCCCTACCCGGGGCGGAGGCGCCTCCTCAGTGCGGAGGAGCCGGGCACCGCGCCGGGCGCGCTAGTGTGATCACGATCACGGAAACACGCCGACCGGCCCCGGGAAGTGCGCATGATCGAGGCGGAGAACCTCAGCAAACGCTACGGCGACAAGACCGCGGTGGACGACCTGTCGTTCACCGTCCTGCCCGGCCGGGTGACCGGGTTCCTCGGCCCGAACGGGGCCGGGAAGTCGACCACGATGCGGCTGCTGCTCGGCCTGGACCGGCCCGACCGCGGCGACGCCCGCATCCACGGCCGCCACTACCGCGACCTGAACGCTCCGCTGCGCGTCGTCGGCGCGCTGCTGGAGGCGCGGGCCGTGCACACCGGCCGCAGCGCCTACAACCACCTGCTGTGCCTGGCGCAGACGCAGGGCATCGGCAAGAGGCGCGTCGACGAGGTCGTCGACCTGGTCGGGCTCACCGGCCCCGCCCGCAAGCGGGCGGGCGGGTTCTCCCTCGGCATGGGCCAGCGGCTCGGCATCGCCGCCGCGCTGCTCGGCGACCCCTCGGTGCTGATCCTGGACGAGCCCGTCAACGGCCTCGACCCCGAGGGCATCGTGTGGATCCGCACCCTCATGCAGCGGCTGGCCGCCGAGGGCCGGACGGTGTTCGTCTCCAGCCACCTGATGAACGAGATGGCCGTCACCGCCGAGCACCTCATCGTCATCGGCCGCGGCCGGCTGATCGCCGACTGCTCCACCGAGGAGTTCATCGAGCGCAGCACCGAGAAGACGGTCACGGTGCGCAGCCCCGAGGCCGAGCGGCTGGCGGGCGTCGTCGCCGCCGAGGGCGGCAAGGTCGCCCCGGGCGGCGAGGGCCTGATCACCGTCACCCACATGGAGGCGCCCCGGGTCGGCGAGCTGGCCGCCGCGGCGGGGATCGTCCTGCACGAGCTGACCCCGAGCCGCGGCTCCCTGGAGGCGGCGTTCATGGAACTGACCCGCGACAGCGTCGAGTACGGCACGGCCGCCGGCGCCGCGCCGGGCGCGGTCCCGGACGCCGTGCCCGCAGCCGTGCCCGGACCCGTCCCGAGCCAGGAGGGGAACCCCCGATGACCGCGCCCACCACCGCCGCCGCCGGGCCCGCCGCCGGCCCGCCCGAGTTCGGCCGCCCCGGCTTCGGCCGGCTGCTGCTGTCGGAGTGGACGAAGATCCGCACGGTCCGCTCCACCCTGTGGTCGCTGATCCTGCTGGTCGTCCTCGACCTCGGGTTCACCGCCCTGTTCGTCGGCCTCACGGTGTCGCAGTGGGACAACACCGACCCCGGCGACCGCGCGCAGGTCGCCGCCGACCCGGTCAGCTTCATCCTCGGCAGCGGGTTCTTCCTCAGCCAGCTGACCGTCTGCGTCCTCGGCGTGCTGGTGATCGGCTCGGAGTACTCCACCGGCATGATCCGCGCCAGCCTGCTCGCCGTGCCGCGCCGGCTGCCGATGCTGTGGGCCAAGGCCCTGGTGTTCGGGCTGGTCGTGCTCGTCCTCGGCGTCGCGGTGTCGTTCGCCTCGTTCTTCATCGGCGCGAGCCTCGTCGGCGACCGGATGGAGGTCTCCCTCGGCGACCCGGGCGTGCTGCGCGCGGTCATCGGCGGCGGCCTCTACCTGGCGATGCTCGGCCTGTTCGCGCTCGCGATCGGCGCGATCGTGCGGCACACCGCGGGCGGCATCACCGGCGTCATCGGGTTCGTGCTGGTGCTGGCGCCGCTCGCCATGCTGCTGCCCGGCAGCATCGGCGACCACGTCCACGCCTACCTGCCGTCCGAGGCGGGCACCCTGATCGCCAAGGCCCACCAGGGGCCGGACGACCTGCTGTCGCCCTGGCAGGGCTACGGCGTGTTCGCCCTCTGGACGGTCGCGCTCCTCGCCCTCGCCGCGTACCTGCTCAAACGCCGGGACGCCTGAGCGGCTCCCGCCCCCACGTCCCCGTGCCGGATCCCGGCACGGGGACGTTCGCGTTCCCGCACCCCCTCCCAGCTGGACTGTTGCATGGTGCAAAGGTTGGGGGCTAGTGTATTGGTCAGTTGCTTAAAGCGAGTGACCAAGAGGCGAGTGGCCAAGGAGCGGCAGAGCGATGGCGGACGGCGCGGTGCCGACCCGGATCCGGCTGCTGGAGGCGGCCGTCGCGGTGATGGCCGAGGGCGGCTGGGCGGCGGTGACGTCGCGGGCCGTGGCCGAGCGGGCGCGGGCCAACAACGCGCTCGTGCACTACTACTTCGGGTCGGTGGACGCCCTGCGGCGGGCCGCGATCATGCACGCGGTCGAGAAGGAGCTGGAAGGCCCCGTGGAGGCGATCCTGCGCGCCGACGACGCCCTCACCGGCGTCGCCGACGCCGTCCGCGAGCTCGTGGACCGCGGCTCCGGCACCGCCGGGCAGCGGGTGATGGTCGAGGCGATGACGCACGGCCTCCGCGACGGCGAGCTGCGCGCCGAGACCGAGCGGCAGATCCGGATGTTCCGCGACCTGCTCGCCGCCCGCCTCGCCGAGAACCAGGCGGCGGGGCTGCTGCGCCCCGACGCCGACCCGCGCGGCCTGGCGGTGGTGTTCGCCGCCCTGCTGGACGGACTGCTCGTGCACGTGCTGATCGACCCGGGCACCGAGGCCGGCGACGCGACGGCCGGGCTGGCCGCCCTGCTGCGCCCGGCCGGCCCCCCGCCCGGGCAGGCAGGCGAAGGAGACGGAGATGACGAGACACGGCGGTGAGCGGGCGTCCGCCCGCCTGGACGACCCGGCACCGGACCCGCACGAGGCGGGGGACGGGACCCCGGCGGCGGTCCTGCTGCGCGGGGCCGGCAAGACCTACGGGACCGGGCACGCCCGGGTCCACGCGCTGCGCGAGGTGGACCTGGAGGTGCCGCGGGGCGAGTTCGTCGTGCTGCTCGGCCCGTCCGGGTCCGGCAAGACGACCCTGCTCAACCTGATCGGCGGGATCGAGCCCGCCACCGAGGGCGAGGTGATCGCCGGCGGCCGCGACATCTCCGGGCTCGGCGAGGACGCCCGCACGGCCTACCGGCGCGACACCGTCGGGTTCGTGTTCCAGTTCTTCAACCTCGTCCCGTCGCTGACCGCGCTGGAGAACGTCCGGCTGGTCGCGGAGCTGACCGGCCGCGGCGACCGGGAGCGGTCGCGGGCGGCGCTCGCCGCCGTCGGGCTCGCCGAGCGCGGCGGCCACTTCCCCGCGCAGCTGTCGGGCGGCGAGCAGCAGCGCGTGGCGATCGCCCGCGCCATCGCCAAGGACCCGGCGCTGCTGCTGTGCGACGAGCCGACCGGCGCCCTCGACCTGGAGACCGGCCGCGGCGTCCTGCGCGTCCTGCAGGACCTCAACCGCGAGGGCCGGACGGTCCTGGTCGTCACCCACAACGCAGCGATCGCCGCCATCGCGCACCGGGTGGTGCGGATGCGGTCCGGCCGCATCGTCGAGGTCGCAGCGAACCCCGCTCCGGCGGACGCCGGCGAGGTGACCTGGTGAGCGGAAGCGTCCTCAACGTCAAGCTCCGCCGCGATCTGCGGCGCCGCCCCGCGCAGCTGGTGTCGGTGGTGGTGCTGGTGATGCTCGGCGTCGCGCTGTTCGGCGCGTCCTACGACGCCTACAGGAACCTCGACTCCGGCTACCAGGCGCTGTTCCACAAGTACCGGTTCGCGGACCTGACCCTGACCGGCGGCGACACCGCCGCGATCGCGAAGGAGGCGGCGGCGAGACCCGGGGTGGAGGCGGTCGCCGTCCGCACCGTCGCGGACGTGCCGCTGCGCATGCCCGGCGGCGCCACCCTCGTCGGCCGCGTCGTCGGGCTGCCCGCGGGGGCGCAGCCCGGCGTGAACCGGGTGAAGGTCCTGGACGGCGCCTACCTCGACCCGGCCGCACCGCAGGGCGTCCTCGCCGAGAAGCACCTCGCCGACCACGCGAAGCTGAAGCCGGGCGACGGGGTGTCGGTGTGGGACGGCCACGCGTGGCGGACGCTGTCGGTGCGCGGCACCGCGTCCTCGCCCGAGTACCTGTGGCCCGCGCCCAGCCGCCAGAACGTGCTGCCCGCGCCCGGCTCGTTCGGCGTCCTGTTCGTCCCCGAACCGCTCGCCCGCCGGATCGCCGGGGCGGCGGCGCCGAACCAGGCCGCCGTCTACTACACCGCCGGCGGGCGCGAGCACGCCGCCGGCCTCGACGCGGCCCTCACCTCCGCCGCCCGCCGGCACGGCGCGGGCGCCGCGATCACCCGGGCCGAGCAGCCCTCCAACGCCACCCTCGCCGAGGACATCAAGGGCTTCTCCGAGCTGGCCGTGATGTTCCCGCTGCTGTTCCTCGCCGCCGCGGGCGTCGCCGTCTACGTCGTGCTGACCCGCCGCGTCGCCCGCGACCGCGTCGTCATCGGCACGCTGCGCGCCTCCGGGTTCGGCCGCCGCACCCTCGTCGGCCACTACCTGATGACGGGGATCGCGGTCGGGCTCGCCGGGTCCGTCCTCGGCGTCGCCGCCGGGCTGCTGCTCGCCGGGAGCGTGACGCGGCTGTACGGGGAGGCGATCGGGCTGCCGGAGACGCTGGTGTCGGTGCGCGCGTCGACCGTGCTCGCCGGGCTGGCGTTCGGGGTGGTCGCCGGGGCGCTCGCCGCGCTCGCGCCCGCCGTGTCGGCCGCCCGCGTCCCGCCCGCCGAGGCGATGCGCGGCACCGTCCCGGCGACCGGGGGAGCGGGGCCGCTCGCCCGGCTGGAGCGCGCGGTGCCCGCCGCCGGGCGGCTCCCCGCCGGGGCGTGGCTGGTGCTGCGCGGCCCCACCCGCCAGTTCCGCCGGACCCTCTACACCATGGCGGGCGTCGTCCTCGCCCTGGTGCTGATCCTGGTGTCCTGGGGGATGCTCGACTCCTCGCAGGCCACCGTGTCCCGGCAGTTCGACCGGATCCAGCGGCAGGACGCCGAACTCGCCCTCGGGCGGCCGCTCGCCGGCTCCGAGCTCCAGGCGCTGGCGGCGACCGGCGGCGTGCGGGCGGCCGAGCCGTCCGCGCACGTGCCCGTCACCATCACCGCGGGGGACAAGGGCTACTCCACCACCGTCGTCGGGCTCCCGCCGGGGACCCGCATGCACCGGTTCCTCACCCCCGGCGGCGGCGAGCGGGCCCTCCCCGAGCACGGCGCGCTGGTCGGCGCCGCCCTGCGCGGACGGCTCGGCGTGGACGTCGGCGACCGCATCGGCCTGCGCCTCGCCGGGGGCCGCACCGCCACCACGACCATCGCCGGGTTCGTGGACGAGCCGCTCGGCACCTACGCCTACGCCACCCTCGGCCAAGTCGCCGCATGGGCGCCGGGCACCAAACCCGACACCGTGCTCGTCACCTTCGACCCCGGCGCCGACCGCGCGGCCGTCGAGCACGCCCTCGCCGCCCATCCCGGCGTCGTCGCCTACACCGACGCGCGGGCGGTGAAGAAGACGATGGACGAGTACATGAACCTGTTCTACGTGTTCGTGGCGATCATGCTCGCCTTCGGCGGGCTGCTGGCGTTCACCGTCCTGTTCGCCACCCTGTCGGTGAACCTCGCCGAACGCGGCACCGAACTGGCCACCCTGCGCGCCGCCGGTGTCGGCCGGCGCCGCCTCGGCCGCCTCGTCACCGCCGAGAACCTCCTCGTGGTGTCGGCCGGCGCGATCCCCGGCCTGGTCCTCGGGCGGCTGGCCACCGGCGCGTTCCTCGGCGCGTTCAACAGCGACCTGATGTCCTTCCACACCGAGATCAGGCCCGCCACGTTCGCCTGGTCGGCGCTCGCCGTCATCGCCGTCGCGTGGCTGGCGCAGCGGCCCGGGCTGCGCGGCCTCGCCCGCATGAACCTGGCCACGCTCGTCCGGGAGCGCGCGGGCTGAACCCCGCGGCGCGCGGCGCCCGCGCGGGCGCCGCGCGCCGCGGGTCAGGCGTAGACGCCGTTCAGCCACTCCTGCCAGGCCTCGCGCGCCTGCTCGGCGGACGCGGCGGCGTCCGGCGCGAACCGGTGCAGGGCGATTCCGACCGGCCCGCCCCACGCGTCCCGGCCGAAGATCCGGTACATCGCGTCGCCGGTGCGCAGCCCCGCGAAGTGCTCGGTGCGGTAGTCGAGCACCGCGTCGGCCGGGCCGGTGCCGGGCAGGTCCACCCGCACCGTGTCGCCCTCGGCGGCGCCGTCCAGCCCGAGCGCCTTCACGGCGGCCGCGAACGAGCCCTTCCGCATGGACGCCTGGGGTCCCTGGACGTCGGAGTGAACCGCCCGGCGCCCGGTGAAGTGCGCCAGGTACTGGCGCAGCGTGTGCAGGTAGAAGTCGGTGTGCCTGCTCGCGCCGTCGTACTGGTCGTCCCAGTCGCCGGTGAAGATGCCGCTGTGCACGTACCGGACCCAGGCGCCGCCGCCCTCGCGCGGCTCGATCAGGTGGTCCAGGACGTTCAGCGTCTGCGGCATGCCGCCGAGGCCGTCCGGGTCCTCCGCGCGGCTGGTCAGCCGGTGCGGCGGGTCCCAGGCGGTGATGACGCCGATGCCGCCGGCCGCGCCGCCCTCGCGCGGCTCGAACTCCATCGGCCACAGCCACGCGGCGGTGCCGGTGGTGACGGCCTCCCACACCTGCTCGGGGGACGCCCCGGTCTCGTACTCGCGGACGATCTCGAATTCCCTGCCCATGGTTCCTCTCCTCGCCTCTCAGCCGTCGATCTGCCCCTGGGAGTCCGGCCGGTCGGCCGGCGAAGCCGCGGGCCCCCTCTTCAGGGCCGGGTGGACGGCGATGACGACGCGGTGCGCCCGCCCGCCCGCCGCCGCCCCGTCGTGGTACTTGCGGACGAGCGCGCCGACCCCGGCGGTCAGCTCCTCGATGAACGCGGCCCGGTCCGCCGCCGAGGCGAACACGACCTCCCCGTCGAGAGCGTAGGTGGCGAGCCGCTTGTCCGCGCGCGCCGCCCCGGTGATCAGCGCGCCCACGTCGCGGACCAGCCGCGCCGCGAGCGCCAGCAGCCAGCGCGCCGACAGGGTGTCGCGGTGCCGGTCGGGGTCGGGCTGCAGCGTCGCCAGCGCCAGCGGGGAGATGACGTAGGACGCCGCCGTCGCCCGCATCAGCCGCTCGGTCATGTTGCCCTTGCGGCGCTCGCCGACCAGTTCGACGAGGCCGTGCCGCTCCAGCGTCCGCAGGTGGTAGTTGACCTTCTGGCGGGGCAGTCCCACCCGCGCGGCGAGGGCCGCCGCCGACATCGGCTCGCCCAGCTCGGCCAGCAGCCGCGCCCGCATGGGGTCCAGGGAGGCGGCCGCCGCCTCCGCGTCCTCGATCACCGTCACGTCCAGCATGCGTCCATGATGGTCACCGACAAATTGATTCGTCAAGACAGGATTCCTTATCGGTGGGTTTGGATCATCGGCCGGTTCGCGGGTAGTGGGACGGCATGGCGACCGACCCCGGAACCCCGTCCGCCACGCCCACGGCCCTGCGCGACTACGCCTTCATCGCCGACGGCGAGCGCGGCGTGCTCGTCGGCCCGCACGGCGAGTACGCCTGGATGTGCTTCCCGCACTGGGAGTCGGCCCCCGCCTTCGCGAGCCTGCTCGGCGGGCCGGGCGGCTACCTCGTCCGGCCCGTCGGCGAGCGGTTCGTCTGGGGCGGCTACTACGAGGACCGCGGGCTCATCTGGCACAGCCGGTGGGTGACGGGCGAGGGCTCCATCGTCGAGTGCCGCGAGGCGCTCGCCCGCCCCGCCCGGCGCGACCGCGCCGTCCTGCTGCGCCGCTGCCGGGCGGTGCGCGGCCGCGCCCGGCTGCGCGCCCTGCTGGACGTCCGCGCCGGCGGCGCCCGGATGCGCGGCGTGCGCCACCACGACCCCGACTGGACGGCCCGCAGCGGCGGCGCCCGGATCCGCTGGCGCGGCGCCGACGAGGCCGTCGTGCGGGAGGGCCCGGACGGCGGCGCCCTCCTCGCCGCGACCTTCGACCTCGACGAGGGCGAATCCCGCGACCTGGTGCTGGAGCTCGCCGAGGCCGGCGCCGCCGAGCCGGCGCCGGCGCCGGGCGCCGACGCCCTCTGGGAGGCCACCGAACAGGACTGGCGGAAGGCCGTCCCCTCCTGCGACGACACCATCGCGCCCCGCGACGCCCGGCTGTCCTACGCGGTGCTGACCGGGCTGACCAGCCGGGCGGGCGGGATGGTCGCCGCGGCGACCACCTCGCTGCCCGAACGCGCCGACGAGGGCCGCAACTTCGACTACCGCTACGCCTGGATCCGCGACCAGTGCTTCGCCGGCCAGGCCGTGGCCGCGCACGGCGGCCCGCCGGAGCTGCTGCGCGGCGCCGCCGGCTTCGCGACCGCCCGCATCCTGGCCGACCGGGGCCGGCTCCGGCCCGCCTACACCGTCACCGGCGACCCCGTGCCGGAGCAGCGGGACAGCGCCCTGCCCGGCTACCCCGGCGCGCGCGTCGTCACCGGCAACCGGGCGAGCGAGCAGTGGCAGCTCGACGCCCTCGGCGAGTCGCTGCTGCTGCTCGCCACCGCCGCCGAGCACGACCGCGCCGAGCCCGCCGCCCGCGAGGCCGCCCGCGTCGCCGCCGACGTGATCGGCCGCCGCTGGGGCGACCCCGGCGCCGGCATCTGGGAGACCGAGGACCGGCTGTGGACCCACTCCCGGCTGATCTGCGTCGCCGGGCTCCGGCAGGCCGCCCGCGTCCTCGGCGGCCCCGGCGAGTCCGCCTCCTGGAACTCCCTCGCCGACGCCGTCCTCGCCGAGACCGCCCGGACGGCGCTCACCGCCGGCGGCCGGTGGAGGCGCGCCGCCGACGACGACCGCGTCGACGCCGCGCTGCTCATCCCGCCGCTGCGCGGCGCCCTGCCCACCGGCGACCCGCGCAGCGTCGCGACGCTCGAGGCCGTCCGCGCCGAACTCGTCCAGGAGGGCTTCGTCTACCGGTACCGGGTCGGCGGCGAGCCCCTCGGCGTCGCCGAGGGGTCCTTCACCCTGTGCGGGTTCTTTCTCGCCCTCGCCGAGCACCGGCGGGGCGAGACCGCCCGCGCGCTCGGCACCTTCGAGCGGACCCGGTCCGGCAGCGCGACCAGCGGGCTGTTCTCCGAGGAGTACGACGTGCGGCAGCGGCAGCTGCGCGGCAATATCCCGCAGGCGTTCGTGCACGCCCAGCTGCTCGAGGCCGCGAGCCGCCTCGCCCGCGGGCCCGCGCCGTATTGAGAGCCCATCCGCGGGTATGCGTTCGGTCATGGCGATTTCGGCTGACGACACCAGGCAGGGCGGAAGGCGGACCGGGCAGGGGCGGGACGGGCG
>NZ_SMJW01000105.1 GCF_004348335.1 Actinomadura bangladeshensis
TCCCGCAGGAGGCGTACGTGTTCACCGGGTCCCTGTACGACAACCTCGCCTACTACGCGCCCGGGGCCGGGCCCGAGGAGGTCGGCCGGGCCGTGGACGCGCTCGGCCTGGCCGGGCTCGTCCGGGACCTCGGCGGCTACGGCGCGCAGCTGCGCCCGGGCGCGCTGGGCGAGGCGCGCCGGCAGCTCATCGCGCTGTGCCGCGCCTACCTGGCGCCGCAGCCGCTCGTCGTCCTGGACGAGGCCGCGTACCGGCTGGACGCGGCCGCCGAGGCGCGGGCTGAGGAGGCGTTCGCGCGGCGGCCGGGCACGCTGATCGTCATCGCGCACCGGATCAGCTCGGCCGCCCGCGCCCGCCGCGTCCTCGTGCTGGACGGGACCCGCGCCCACCTCGGGCGGCACGCGGACCTGCCCGCGGCCTGCCCGCTCTACCGGGACCTCATCGGGCGCTGGGAGGCCGGCGCGCGGCCGCCGTCACAGCCAGCCGGCGTCCTCGGCGATCCGGATGGCCTGCACCCGGTTCTGCGCGCCGACCTTGCGGTTGATGCGGGACAGGTGGTTGCGGACGGTGCCGATGGTGAGAACCAGATCCTCGGCGATCTGCGCCGCCGAGGCGCCCCGTGAGGCGAGCGAGAGCACCTCGGTCTCCCGCTCGGTGAGCGGGTTGCCCGCCGAGGTCAGCTCGGTGAAGGCCATGTCGGGGTCGATGACGCGCGCGCCGCCCGCGGCCCGCCGGATCGCGTCCACGAGGTCGCCGGGCGAGGTGTCCTTGATGACGAGCCCGCTGGCCTGCGCGGCGACCGCCCGGCGCAGGTCGCCCGTCCGGCAGCGTCCCGCCATGAGGACGGTGCTGCACTCGGGGACGGCCTCGCGCAGCGCGCGCGCCGCGGCGAAGCCGTCCAGTCCGGGGAGGGCGACGTCGATGAGCGCCACGTCCGGCCGGTGCCCGCACGCGGTGCGCAGCACCTGCTCACCGGAGCCGATCGCGGCGACGACGTCGATGTCCTTCACCCCCTCGAGTAACGCGACCAGCCCGCCGCGAAGGAGCGGCGCTCCCTCGGCGAGAAGTATCCGAATCATTTTCGTCTCCATTGGCCAGCCACCCACAGTGGCCCTGGAAGAACCCATTAC
This sequence comes from Actinomadura bangladeshensis, assembly GCF_004348335.1. GTDB lineage: Bacteria > Actinomycetota > Actinomycetes > Streptosporangiales > Streptosporangiaceae > Spirillospora > Spirillospora bangladeshensis. The sequence goes on from NZ_SMJW01000105.1 coordinate 1,131, forward strand.
CGAGGTCGCGCATTCGCGGGCGGCGATCTCGTCGGCAATCCCGGGATTCGGTCGGGACGAAAAGGAGGTTGCATTCAGTCACCTTGACGGAGGGCCAGGGGCGATATTACCGAGAGAAGTCAACACTATTCAGGGCGTCATTGTAAAGAAGGGGGCACAACGGTCACAGAGCGGTATTCCGCAACATTCGCGGCGCACACCTGATCACGTCAGGAAATCGAACTCCACTCCCACGCCCGCGTGCCGGGCCGCCCGGTAGGCCGTCCAGCTCAGCGCGAGGTCCTGCCAGGGCAGCCCGACCGGCGCGTACACGGTGACCTCGCCGCGCCGCACCCGGCCGGGCACCTGGCCGCACAGCAGGTCGCGGAGCGTCCCGGCGGCGTGCTTCACGTCGAGGCCCGCACCGGCGAGCACGCCCATCTCGACCGCGAGCGGGACGTCGTCGACGACGACCCGGGCGCCCTCCAGCAGGTCGGCGCCCAGTTCGGCCTTGCCGGGCTCGTCCGCGCCGAGCGAGGTGAGGTGCGTGCCGGGCGCCACGTCGGCGGCGTGCAGGAGGGGGCGGCGCGCCCACGTCGCCATGACGACGATCCCGGCGTCCCGGACGGCGGCGCGCGGGTCGGCGGCGACCGAGGCCGGGACGCCGAGCCGGGCGCCGTGCCGCTCGGCGAAGGCGGCGGCGCGCCCGGCGTCCAGGTCGCAGACGGTGAGGCCGCGCACCTCTCGCAGCTCCGCCAGGCCCCGCATGACCAGCTCCGCCTGCGCGCCGGCGCCGATCACCGCGACGGTGCCCGCGTCGGGGCGGGCGAGCGCGTGGGTGCCGAGCGCGGCGGCGAGGCCGGTGCGCCAGGCGGTCACGGTGGCCGAGTCCAGCTGCGCCAGCAGCTCGCCGGTGCCGAGGTCGTGCAGGCAGACGACGCCGCGCAGCGCCGGGCGGCTGCCCGGGAACTTGGCGTTGACCTTCACCGTGTAGGCCGGCACCTCCGCCACGACGCCGGGCAGCAGCGCGGTCGCCGTGCCCTGGCCGGGGAGCTTGGTGATCACCCGGCGCGCGGCCGTCCCGTCCGCGGCGGCGGTGAATCCGCGGCGCAGCGCGTCGAGGCAGGTGGCGGGGTCGAGCAGCGCCTCAAGGTCGGAACGGTTCAGAAGGAGCGTCACGGGACCATTCTCCCGCAGGGCGGGGGCGTCAGCCGGTGGGCACGTTGTAGGCCATCAGCGCGGCGGTGCGCCCGGTGACCCGCAACTCGGTGACGGCGCAGTTGCGGACCTGCGGGAACACCGTGCGGTAGGACGACGGCGCGATCCCGAGCAGCCCGCACAGGGTCAGCCGCAGCAGCGTGTTGTGGGCGACCACGAGGACGCGCTCGCCGCGGTGGCGGGCGGCGATGCGGCGCAGCACCGCCGTGCCGCGCTCGACCGCCTTGCGCGGGTCCTCCGCCCCGGGGAACGCGCCGCGCACCGGGTCGGCGAGGAACGCCGCCGCCTCCGCGGGGTCCAGCTCGGCGAGGGTGCGGCCCTCGGCGGAGCCGAAGTCCACCTCGGCGAGGTCGCCGTCGATCGTGAGCGGGCACCCGAGGGCGGACGCCGCCGGGGCCGCCGTCGCCCGCGCCCGGCTCAGCGGCGAGGCCCACACCGTGTCCACTCCGGCCCCGGCCGCCCACCGGCCGAGCCGCGCGGCCTGCTCCCGCCCCGCCGCGGTGAGCGCGACGTCGCTGACGCCCGCGTACCGGTTCTCCGCGTGCCATACGGTCTCGCCGTGCCGGACGAGGTACAGGGTCGTGCTCACCGTGTCGTCCCCCCTGGTCTTCCCATTGGTCTCCCCCATGCCCTTCTACCCGTGCTCCCGTGCGTGGGCGGCCGCTTCGGAGGGTAGCCAGCCGCGGTTCTCCAGTTCGTCCACCAGCCGCCGGAACGGGGCGGCGAAGCGCTCGGCCATGCCCGGACGGGGCTCCACGACCGTGCGGATGCGCACCATCGACTCGGCCACGTCGGCCGGCGAGCGCCCGGGCGTCGTGCCGTAGGCGGCGAGGACCGCCATGCCGAGCGCCGCGTCGGCGTGCTCGGGGATGCGGGCCGGGCGGCCGAGGACGTCCGCCCTGAGCCGGGTCCAGTAGTCGCTGCGGACCGCGCCGCCGGTGAAGGTGACCGGGTCGTCGACGGCGGCGCCGAGCCCGCGCACGTAGGCCAGCGCGAGCCGCTCGACGAGCGCGACGCCCTGCAGCAGTGCGGCGTGCCGGTCGCCCTCGTCGCGGGGCGTGCCGAGCATGAAGCCCTCGGCCTGCGGCGCGAGGAAGGGGAACCGCTCGCCGGGCGAGACCAGCGGGTAGGCGACCGCGCTCGACGGCTCGTGGCGGGCGGCCAGGGCGTCCAGCCGGGGCAGGTCCGCGACGCCGGCGAGGACGCCGCCGCCCACGCTGGACGCGCCGCCGGGCAGCCAGGACCCGTCCGGCGCCCGGTGGCTGTACATGACGCCGGCCGGGTCGCGGACGGGCGCCTCCGACACGCCCTTGAGGACCAGGGTGGTGCCGAGCACCGAGTTCCACCGGCCGACCCGCAGCGCGCCCGAGCCGAGCTGCGCGGCGCAGCCGTCGGTCATGCCCGCGACCACCGGCGTGCCCGCCGCCAGCCCGGTCTCGGCGGCGGCCCGCGCGCCGACCTCGCCGAGGACCGTCCCGGGCCGGACGACCTCGGGGAACAGCGCGGCGGGCAGCCCGAGCCGGTCGTGCAGGTCGCGCGGCCACCGCTCGCCGAGGAGGTCGTAGCCGGTCTTGAGGGCGTGGCTGGAGTCGGTGGCCACCGGCGTCCCGACCAGCCGGGCGGTGACCAGGTCGGCCTGGTGGGCGAGGCGGGCGCGGGCCAGGTCGCCGGGCCGGGCGCGGGCCAGCCACAGCACCTTCGCCAGCGCCCAGGACGGCTGGACGCGGTGCCCGAGCCGCTCCCACAGCTCCGCCCCGGCCTCCTGCGCGCGGCGGGCCTCGTCGGACGCCCGCGCGTCGTCGTACATGAGGCCGCCGGTCAGCGGCCGCCCGTCCCGGTCGGTGAGGAGCACGGTGCCGGAGGTGGAGCACACCGCCACACCGCGCACCGACTCCGGGGCGCGGTCCCGCAGCGCCTCCCGGACGGCCAGGGTGACGGCCGTCCACCAGTCGCCGGGGCGCTGCTCGTGCCGCGCGCCGTCCCGCCGCCCGGTCAGCGGGGCCGACCCGCGTCCGGCGACCCGGCCGTCGGCGGTGACGGCGAGCGCCCGCACCCCCTGGGTCCCGACGTCCACGCCGACCCACACCGGTCCGGACGCGCCAGTTCGCACAGCACTCCCCCTACTTTTATCGTTCTGGGATGTTAACTTATAGCGCCGGAGCATCACAACAACCCCTTGTTATCGTCCCGATGGGCGGACCCGGGCGCGCCGCCAGGGTTGACGTGGCCGGTTCCGGTGCGGAAAGCTCGTTCTTCCTGAGGTGATGGTTGTTAAGATCACGGACGTAGATATCGTCCGTGCGGGTGGCGGATCGCCGGTGTCCGGCGGGCGGCCGCGAGAGGATCGCAGCATGACGAAGGAGATCAGCGGGCGGCGCGGCCCCGACGCGCGCCGCCAGGCCATCGCCGACCATGTGCTGTCCGCGGGCTCGGTCACCGCGGGCGACCTCGCCGAGCGGTTCGGCGTCAGCCTCATGACGATCCACCGCGACCTCGACGACCTGGAGCGGCAGGGCATCGTCCGCAAGTACCGGGGCGGCGTCACCGCGCAGCCCTCCGGGGTGTTCGAGAGCAACGTCGCCTACCGCATGAAGTCGATGCGGCCGGCCAAGGACGCCATCGCCGCGAAGGCCGCCGAGCTCGTGGAGCCCGGCATGGCGGTGATGCTCGACGACTCCACCACCACGCTGGCGCTGGCCCGCCGGCTGGGCGGCATCACCCCGCTCACGGTGGTCACCAACTTCCTGGAGACGACCAATCTGCTGGCGCGCGAGCGCGGCATCCGGCTGATGGCGCTCGGCGGGGAGTACGACTCGCTGCACGACTCCTTTCTAGGGGTCCCGTGCGTGGACGCGGTCACGGCGCTCCACGTCGACCTGTGCTTCGTGTCGACCTCCGCCGTCTCCGGCGGGTTCGCCTACCACCAGGAGCAACACATCGTGTCGGTCAAGCGGGCCATGCTCGACGCCGCCGCGCGCAACGTCCTACTCGTCGACCACTCCAAGCTCGGCCGCGTCGCGCTGCACCGGGTGGCGCCGCTGTCGGCGTTCGAGCGCGTCATCGTCGACGACGGCGCGAGCGGCGAGGTCCTGCGCGACCTGGACGAGCACAAGGTCGCCTACGAGGTGGCCGCCACCTGACCGGTCCGGGCCCCGGTGCCCGCACATCCGAGAACCCGACGGGAGCGACCTTCATGAGAGTGACGCGATGAGAGTTCTGGCCGCGGGAGACCGCTTCGTCCTGCCGGACCTGCTGGCCGGCGCGCTGGCCGCCGAGCTCGGCGGCGCCGCCGAGGTCCGGCGGCTGGAACTGCCGTGGCCGGACGTCCCGTTCGGCCCGGTGGCCGAGGTGGACGAGGCGTCCGGCGACGAGGACACCATGATCGAGGCGCTCGCCGGCATGGACGCGTGCGTCACCCAGATGGCCCCCGTCACCGCCAAGGTCCTGGACAACGCCCCCGGCCTGCGGCTCGTCGCCGTCGCGCGGGGCGGCCCCGTCAACGTCGACCTGGACGCGGCCACCGCGCGCGGCGTGCGGGTCTGCTACGCGCCGGGCCGCAACGCGACCGCGACCGCCGAGTACACCGTCGGGCTGATGCTCGCCGTGCTGCGCCGCATCCCCGAGACCCACGCCGCGCTGGCCGGCCGGCGCGAGTGGGGCGGGCGCTACTACGCCTACGAGGCCACCGGCCTGGAACTGGAGGGGACGCCCGTCGGGCTGATCGGCGGCGGCGCCGTCGGCGGCCGGGTGGCGCGCATCCTGGAGGGCTTCGGCGCCGACGTCCAGATCTACGACCCCTACCTCCCGGGGGCCGGCGCCGCGAGCAGTGTTCCCCGAGGGGGGGCGACCCCCCACACCCCCCGGAGCGGCTTCGCCGCGAGTCTGGACGATCTGCTGCGCCGCTCCCGCGTGGTCTCCCTGCACGCCCGGCTGACCCCCGGGAACCGCGGCATGATCGGCGCCCGCGAGCTGGCGCTGATGCCGCCCGGCTCGGTGCTGGTGAACTGCGCGCGGGGCCCGCTGGTGGACGAGGACGCGCTGTGCGACGCGCTGGAGTCGGGCCACCTGATGGGCGCCGGCCTGGACACCTTCGCCGTCGAGCCGCCGCCCGCCGGCTCGCGCCTGTTCGGCCTGCCGGGCGTCGTGATGACCCCGCACCTGGGCGGCGCGTCCCGCGCGGTGGCCGAGCGGGCCGCCCGCATCGTCGCCGCCGAGGTGGGCCGGCTGCACCGGGGCGAGCCGCTGGCGCACTGCCTCAACCCGGCCTGATCCGCGTCCGGACAAGGCGAGGAGGTCGACGATGTACGTCGGGATCGATGTCGGCACGTCCGTGGTGAAGGCCGCGGCGTTCGACGAGGACGGCCGGGCCCTCGCGGTCGAGTCGCGCCCGGCCCGCACGCTGCGCGGAGACGCCCGGGTCGAGCAGGACGCCGAGGAGGTCGTGGCCGCCGCCGGGGAGGTGCTCGGCGCGCTCACCGCGCGGCGGCGCCCCGCGGCGGCCGGGGTGACCGGCCAGGGCGACGGCGTGTGGCTGCTGGACGGGCGGGCCCGGCCGGTCCGTCCCGCGATCTCCTGGATGGACGGCCGCGCCGCCGCGATCGTCACCGAGTGGACGGCGAGCGGCGTGGCGGCGGAGGTCTTCGCGCGGACCGGCAACGCCATGTTCCCCGGCTGCCCGGCGCCGCTGCTGGCCTGGCTGGACCGGCACGAGCCCGCCGCCCTCGACGCCGCCGCCACCGCGGCCTACTGCAAGGACGTCGTGTTCCAGCGGTTCACCGGGGTGCGCGCCACCGATGCGAGCGACGCCTCGGTGCCGTTCCTCGACCCCCGCACGCGCGACTACGACCCCGGCGCCCTCGCCGCCTGCGGGCTGTCCCACCGGGCGGACCTGCTCGCGCCGGTGGCCGTGCCGCTGCCGCGGGGCGTCCCGCTGGACGGGGTCCCGCTGCCGCCCGGCACGCCGGTCACGGCCGGCCCCTTCGACGTGCCCGCGTGCGCCCTCGGGGCGGGGGTGACCGAGCCCGGCGACGGGCTGCTGATCATCGGGACGACGCTGGCCTGCCTGGCCGTGGTGGACGAGCCCGCGCTGGACGGCCCGCCGACCGGGTTCCACTTCGCCACCGGGCGGCCGGACCGGTGGCTGCGCGGCATGCCCGCGATGGTCGGCACGGCGGCGCTGGAGTGGGTGCTGGCGCGGGTGGGCGCGTCCCACCGCGACCTGGACGGCCTGCTGGCGGCCTCGCCGCCGGGGGCGCGCGGCGTGCGGGTGCTGCCGTTCTTCTCCCCCTCGGGCGAGCGCGCGCCCTTCGTCGAGCCGGCGGCGCGCGCGGAGATCACCGGGGTCAGCCTGGAGACCACCACCGCCGACCTGGTGCGGGCGACCTGCGAGGGCATCGCCTACGCGGCGCGGCACTGCCTGGACGCCGCCGGGCTGCGCGGCGCGCTGTCGGTCGCGGGCGGCGGCACCCGCAGCGCGCGCTGGCTGGAGCTGTTCGCCGACGTGCTCGGCCGCCCGCTGCGGGTCGCGGCGGAGGAGGCCGGCGCACGGGGCGCGGTGCTCGCGGGCGGCCACGGGCTGGACGCCGCGGCGTGGACGCGCCCGGCCTCGGTGCGCGACCCCGACGCGGCCCGCGCCGCCTTCCACGACGCGGAGTACCGGGAGTACCTGGCGCGGGTGGAGACCGCCCGCGAGCGCTGGCGCGCCGCTTTATAACACTCGCGCACGTTGTTATCGCACCCCGATCTACCGGGTCGGCGACCGACCGAACACGGCCGGACTTACCGGCTTTCGGCGCTTTGACCGGTGAAGACGTGGGTCGCGAGCGCGTGCGGCACTGTGATCTACCTGACATCTTGACACTGAATCCCGGTATCTCTACGCTCCATCTCACATCCAGAAGTGTTAAAACCGCATGACAACGAAACGAACGGAGGCGGAGGCATGAGCGACCGCTCCACCGCGGCACTGGCGCCCTACGGCCTCCGCTGCGCGCACCTGGCCGAGCCGATGGGCGTCGACGACCCCGCGCCGCTGCTGGCGTGGCGGCTCGCGTCCGGCCGGCGCGGCGACGCGCCGGCCCGCTACCGGGTGCGTGTCTGGGCCGTCCCCGCCGGCGCGTCCGAGGACGAGACGCAGGTCTGGGACACCGGCGAGGTCGACGACCCGGCCGCGGTGTCCGTCCGCTACGCGGGCGCGCCGCTGCTCCCCCGCACCCGCCACCGCTGGGAGGTCGCCGTCACCGCCGGGGACGGCGCGACCGCCGCGGCCGGATCCTGGTTCGAGACCGGGCTGCTCGGCCCGGCGGCCTGGCGGGCGTCCTGGATCACCCACGACACCGGCGACCTCGACGTGGTCGACGCCCCCGAAGAGGGGGAGCTGGCGATCCCCGACCACGGCCTGCAGCCCGCGATCCGGCTGCGGCGCACGTTCCACACCGCCGCGGCGCCCGTCCGCGCCCGCCTCTACGTCACCGCCCGCGGGCTCTACGAGATGCGGCTGAACGGGCGGCGCGCCGGCGACGCCGAGCTCGCGCCGGGCTGGACCGACTACCGCGACCGGATCGACTACCAGGTCCTCGACGTGACCGCGCTCGTCGGCGCCGGCGAGAACGTCCTCGCCGCGACCCTCGCGGACGGCTGGTGGAGCGGCTTTGCCGGCTTCGACGCGCGCCGCCCCGGCGCCCACTACGGAACGTTCCCGGAGCTGCTCGCCGAGCTGCACCTCGACCACGCCGACGGAAGCCGCGAGGTCATCGCCACCGACGGCACCTGGCGGACCCGCCGCTCCCCCGTCCGGTACGCCGACCTGCTGAAGGGCGAGTGCCACGATCTGCGCCTCGACACCCCCGGCTGGGACCGCCCCGCGTTCGGCGGTGCGGACGGCTGGCGTCCCGCGCAGGTCACCGGCGCCGACCGCGGACTGCTGACCGCCTCGGTGGCGCCGCCCGTGCGGGCCGTCGCGGAACTGCCCGCCCGCACCGTCACCCGCACCGGCGCCGGCCGGCACCGGGTGGACTTCGGCCAGAACTTCGCCGGCCGCGTCCGGCTCCGCGCCCGCGGCCTCACCCCCGGCGCCCGCGTGGTGATCCGGCACGCCGAGGCCCTGGACGGCGACGGCGCCCTCTACACCGCCAACCTGCGCACCGCCGACGCGACGGACGTCCTCATCGCGGGCGACGACCCCGAGGCCGTGTTCGAGCCCCGCTTCACCTACCACGGGTTCCGGTACGCGGAGGTCACCGGCCTCGCCGAGCTGGACGCCGCCGACATCACCGGCGTCGTCCTGCACAACGACACCCCGCGGACCGGCGACTTCGCCTGCTCCGACCCGGACGTCGAGCGCCTCTACCAGGCCGTCCGCTGGGGGCAGCGCTCCAACTTCGTCAGCGTCCCCACGGACTGCCCGCAGCGCGACGAGCGGCTCGGCTGGCTCGCCGACGCGCAGGTGTTCCTCCCGACCGCCTGCCTCAACGCCGACGTCGCCGCCTTCTTCGCCGGCTGGCTGCGGGAGGTCCGCGGCGCCCAGTCCCCCGGCGGCGCGTTCACGAACGTGGCGCCGAGGCTGGCCGGCGTCGCCGACGAGGGCGCGCCCGGCTGGGGCGACGCCGGGGTCATCGTCCCCTGGCACCTGTACCGCGTGTACGGGGACGAGCGCTTCCTCGAAGACAACCTCGACGCCATGTGCGCGTGGGTCGACCACGTCCACCGCCACAACCCCGACCTGGTGTGGCGGCACCGCGTCGGGCCGCACTACGCCGACTGGCTCGCCCCCGAGCCGACGCCGCGCGAGGTCGTCGCGACCGCCTACTTCGCCCGCAGCGCCGACCTCACCGCCCGCGCGGCCGAGGTCCTCGGCAGGCGGGACGCCGCGGAGCGGTACGGCACGCTCGCCGGGCACGTCCGCAAGGCGTTCGCCGAGCACTTCGTCACGCCCGAGGGCCGGGTGTCCGGCGACACCCAGACCGGCTACCTGCTGGCCCTGGCGTTCGGGCTGCTCCCCGGCGGCCTCGTCCGGCCCGCCGCCGACCGGCTCGCCGAGCTCGTCGAGGCGGCGGGGCCCGGCCCCACCACCGGGTTCCTCGGCGTGGGGCTGCTCGCCCCGGTGCTGGACGAGTGCGGGCGCCCCGACCTCGCGCACGCGCTGCTGCGCAGGACCGACCCGCCGTCCTGGCTGCACCCGCTGCGGCACGGCGCGACCACGATCTGGGAGCGCTGGGACGGCTACACCGAGGAGCGCGGCTTCCAGGCCGCGGCGATGAACTCTTTCAACCACTACGCGCTCGGCTCGATCGGCGAATGGCTCTACCAGGGCGTCGCCGGGCTGGGCCAGGCACCCGGCTCCGCCGGCTACCGCGAGCTGCTGGTCCGCCCCCGGCCCGGCGGGCTGGACTGGGCGCGCGCCTCCTACGAGTCGGTGCGCGGCACCGTCGCGACCGCGTGGGCGCGCGTGGACGGCGAGCTGCGGCTGGAGGTGAGCGTGCCGCCGGGGGCCACCGCGATCGTGCACGTGCCGACCGGCGATCCCGGCGGCGTGCGCGAGAGCGGGGTCCCGGTGGCGGCCGCCGCCGGGATCGACGTCCTCGGCACCGGGGCGGGAACGCTCCAGTGCCGGGTCGCCTCGGGGGACTACCGCTTCACCGCGTCCGAGGCCGCCGTGTCCGCGGCGGCACCGGACGCGCAGAACCATCGCGGCGCAGGGCCGCGTTTCGAGGAGGACTCATGACATCGTCCACGGGGCTCAGCCGCCGCGGCTTTCTCGGGCTGACCGGCGGCGTCGCCGCCATGGGCGCGCTCGCCGCCTGCGGCGGGACGTCCGGTTCGGGCGGCGGGGGCGGGACGCTGCGCCTGGTCGGCGTCGCCGACCAGCAGAAGCCGCTCGAGCTGCTGACCAAGGAGTACACCAAGAGCAAGTTCAACGCGTCCTACGCGCCCACCGACCAGGTGCAGACCTCGGTGCGCACGCAACTCGGCGCGGGCAACGCCCCCGACGTGCACGTGGTGTACCCCGGCAACGGGTCGGCGATGAGCATGGCGCAGATCTCCCAGGCCGGCCTGCTGGCCGACCTGAGCGGCCAGGCCTGGACGAAGCGGATCCCGGCCGGGCTGAAGCCCGCGTTCGAGAACAACGGCAAGACCTACATCTACTCCGCCGGCTCCAGCGTCATCGGCGCCGTCTACAACAAGAAGGTCTTCCAGGAGGCCGGCGTCGAGCCGCCCACCACCTGGCAGGGCTTCCTGGACGTCTGCGAGAAGATCAAGAAGAAGGGCAAGGTGCCGATCGCGCTGGGCGCGCAGACCCAGTGGGTCACCCAGCTGATCACCTACGCGCTCGTCCCGTCCACGGTCTACGCCAAGAACCCGAAGTTCGACGAGCAGATGAAGGCGGGTTCGGCGAGCTTCGCCGGCTCGGGCTGGGCGGACGCCTTCGAGATGTACCTGGAGCTGCAGAAGCGCGGGTACTTCAACGACAACCCCAACGGCACGACGTTCGAGCAGCAGACCGCCATGGTCGCCACCGGCAAGGCCGCGATGGCGATCCAGGTGTCGGCCGTGCTGCCCGACTTCCGCAAGTCCGCCGCCGACGCCGCCGACCTCGGCATGTTCCCGGTGCCCGGGGCCGACGACGCGGGCCAGGTGTGGATCCCGGCGGGCGTCGTCGTCGGCCTCGGGGTCAGCGCCCGCGGCAAGAACGTGGACGAGGCCAAGGCGTTCATCGAGTTCCTCGGCGAGCAGCGGAACATGAACCGGTGGGCCGAGGCCGTCGCCTGCGTGCCGCTCAGCCGCGACTCCACGTCCAAGATCGACCCGGTGCTGGAGCCGTTCCTGCCGTTCATCGACGGCAACAAGGCCGTGCCGTTCATGGACCAGGCGTGGCCGAACGCCGAGATCCAGCCGGCCCACTTCGCGGTGGTCCAGGAGCTGCTGGGCGGCAAGACGTCGGTGAACGCGGCGCTGAAGAAGCTGGACGAGACCTACCGGAAGAACTGACCCGTGACCTCGACCACTCGCCCCGCCCCGGCGAAGTCCGCCGCGCCGCCGGGCGCGCCGGGCCGCCGCCGGCGGCGGGGCGCCCGCTTCCTGTCCCCGCCGTGGTGGTTCGCGGCGCCCGCCCTGGCCGTCTACGCCCTGGTGGTGCTGTACCCGAGCCTCAGCGGCATCGTGTACGCCTTCACCGACTGGAACGGCCTCGGCGAGCGGAGCTTCAACGGCCTCGCCAACTTCACCCGGCTGTTCCGGGACGAGGCGGCGCGCGGCTCCCTGGTCAACACGCTGCTGCTGACGGTCGCGATCGTGTTCGTGCAGAACGGGATCGGGCTGCTGCTGGCGCTCGGCGTGCACGCCCGGATCAAGTCGCGGACCGTGCTGCGGGTGGTGTTCTTCGCCCCGGCCGTGGTCAGCCCGGTGATGGTGGCGTTCCTGTGGAAGTACATCTACAACCCGGCGCCGGGCGCGGGCCTCAACGGCGTCCTCGGCGCGGTCGGGCTGGGCTCGCTGCGGCAGGACTGGCTCGGCGACCCGTCGCTGGCGCTGTGGTCGGTCGCGGGCATGGTGATCTGGCAGTTCGCCGGGTACTCCATGGTGATCTTCCTGGCCGGGCTGGAGGGGGTGCCCGCCGAGCTGCACGAGGCCGCGATGATCGACGGCGCGGGCCGGTTCCAGCGGTTCAGGAACGTGACGTGGCCGATGCTGGCGCCCGCCGTCACCATCAACCTGATGCTGTCGACCATCGGCGGGCTCAAGCTGTTCGACCAGGTCTACGCCGCGACAAGCGGCGGTCCCGGCCACGCCAGCGAGACGCTGTCCACCGTCCTGTACAAGCAGGCGTTCGTCTTCGGCAACTACGGCTACAGCACCTCGATCGCACTGGTGCTGGCGCTGTTCGTCGCGGCGGTGTCGATGGTGCAGATCCACTACCTGAGGGGCCGGGAGGTGAGCGCGTGAACCTACGGTACGGGCTCCGCACGTTCGGGCTGGAGATGGTGATGATCGCCGCGGCGGTCGCCTTCCTGTTCCCCGTGTACGCCCTCGTCACGCTCTCGCTCAAGGACCAGCGGGAGGTCGCCGAGTCACCGCTGGCCCTGCCGTCGGACCCGGCGCTGGACAACTACTCCGCCGCCTGGACGCGCGCGGAACTCGGCCCGGCGCTGTTCAACAGCACGGTGATCACGGTGGCGAGCCTGCTGGTGCTGATCGCGGTCGGCTCGTTCGCCGCCTACTTCCTGTCGCGCACCGCGTCCCGGCTGGGCTACGGGCTGTACGTGCTGTTCCTGCTCGGCATCGTGCTGCCGTTCCAGCTCGGGATGATCCCGCTGTTCAAGCTGGTGGACGGGGCGGGCCTGCTCGGCACCCACGCCGGCATGATCGTCTTCTACAGCGGGATCCAGCTGCCCTTCACGATCTTCCTCTACACCGGGTTCATCCGGGCGCTGCCGAGCGACTACGCCAACGCCGCGCTGATCGACGGCGCCGGGCACGTCCGGGCGTTCACCCGGGTGGTGTTCCCGCTGCTGCGGCCGATCACCGGTACCGTGCTCATCCTCAACGCGGTGTTCATCTGGAACGACTTCTTCACGCCGCTGCTGTACCTCGGCGGCTCGACCCGCGAGACGGTCCCGGTGAAGGTGTTCTCCTTCGTCGGCCAGTACGTCTCGGACAACGGGCTCGTTTTCGCCGGGCTGGTGCTGGCCTCGCTGCCGATCCTGGCGGTGTTCCTGCTGCTGCAGCGGTACGTCATCAAGGGCTTCGCGAGCGGGCTGAAGGGGTGAACCCGGTGATCCCGGACCGGCTCCGCGCGGTGCTGGACGCGCCGCCCCGCGCGTACTCCCCCGCGCCCATCTGGTGGTGGAGCGGCGAGCGGCTCGACCGGCGGCGGCTGCGCGACCAGCTCGGGCGGTTCGCCGAGGGCGGCGTGTACAACCTCGTGATCCTGAACCTGGCGCCGTCCGGGCCGATGTTCGGCTCCGACGCCGACGAGCCCGCGTTCTTCACCGACGCCTGGTGGGAGCTGCTGGACGGCGTGTGCGAGGACGCCGCCGGGCTCGGGGTGTCGCTGTGGTTCTACGACCAGCTCGGGTTCTCCGGCGCCGACCTCCAGGCGCGGCTGGTGCGGGACGTCCCCGAGTTCGCCGGGCAGTGGCTGGAGCCGGACGGCGGCACCACGGCGCGCGGCTTCGACTACCTGTCGGCGCCGGCGTGCGCGGCGCTGCTCGACCGCGTCCACGGGGAGTTCGAGCGGCGCCTCGGGCACCGCCTCGGCACCGTCATCGCCGGCTCCTTCCAGGACGAGCTGCCCGCGCTGCCGACCTGGACCGAGGGGTTCGCGGCGGAGTTCGCCGCCCGCCGCGGCTACGACCCGACCCCGCACCTGCCGTCCCTGTGGAAGGGCGGCGGCGAGGCGGGCGAGGTCCGCCGCGACTACCACCTCACCCGGGCGGAGCTGGCCGAGGAGGCGTTCTTCCGGCCGCTGGCCGAGTGGCACGAGCGGCACGGGCTGCTGCACGGCTGCGACCAGCAGGACCCGGCCCGCGCCGGGCACCCGGTGGACGGGGTGCGCCTCTACGCCGACTACGCCCGCACGCACCGCTGGTTCGGCGCGCCCGGCTCCGACCACCACGGCGACGCCCGGATCCACGCGTCCCTGGCCCACCTCTACGGCCGCGACCGGGTGTGGATCGAGGCGTTCCACTCCAGCGGATGGGGCGGCACGCTGGAGGAGACCTTCGACTGGCTGCTGCCGTGGCTGCGCGCGGGCGCCACGCTCTACAACCCGCACGCGGTGTACTACTCGACCAAGGCGGGCTGGTGGGAGTGGGCGCCGCCCTCGACCGACTGGCGGCAGCCCTACTGGCCGCACCACCGGGTGTTCGCCGACGCGGTCACGCGGCTGTGCGCGGCGCTGTCGCTGGGCCGCCACGTCTGCGACACGGCCGTGCTGCTCCCGACCGCGACCGCCCAGGCCGGGACGCGGCTCGACGGCGTGGACGCGTCCGCCGCGCTCGCGCAGGAGACCTACCGGGCGCTGGTCGGCGACATGGCGTGGTTCCGGATGGCGCCCGGGGCCCTCGACCGGTTCCGCGTCGACGCCGACGTCATCGACGACGACTCCGTCCGGCGCGCCGCGGTCGCCGGCGGCCGGCTGAACGTCGCGGACGAGTCCTACGCGACCGTGCTGCTGCCGGCGTGCACGGTGCTCGAAGGGGAGACCGCCCGGCGGCTGGTCGCGCTGATCGAGGCGGGCGGCCGGGTGGTGGCCGTCGGCCCGCCGCCCCGGCGCGGCGTCGGCGATCCGGCCGCCGGGCAGGCCGTGGCGGAGCTGGCCGCGCTGCTGGAGACGGTGCCGGACGCGGGCGCGCTCGGCCCCCTGCTGGACGGCTCCCGGCGGGTCGAGGCGCCGGTCCCGGCCCTGGTCCGCGAGGTCGACGGCGCGACCGTCGTCTTCGTGACGGCCGCCGAGTCGATGGCGTCCCGCGTGTCGGTCGGCCGCCCGGACGAGCGCGGCATCGACCTGGGCTGGCTGGACGTGGCCTACGACTTCGATCCCGGCCGCTACCACCGCGACATGCCGGTCCGGGTCCGCGGCGCGGCGGGACCGGCCTACCTGGTGAGCCCGTTCGGCGGCCCGCCCCGGGAACTGCCCGTCACCTCCACCGGCGCGGGCGCGGAGGTCGTCGTGCCGTTCGACGACGGCCCGGCCGCCCTGCTGGTGTTCCCGGGCACGGCCACCGGGCGGGAGCACCGGCCGCCGGCCGCCGCGCACGGCCCGGCGACCGAACTCGACCTGGGCTCCGCCTGGGACATGGAACTGGTGCCGACGCTCGACAACACCTGGGGCGATTTCGCCCGTCCCGCCGGTGCGATGGCACAGCTGGAGCGCTGGCGGCTCTGGCACCGGGCGGAGGACGGCTCGTCCGCCGACTGGGCTCCCGTCCACGCGACGTTCGGCCCGCACGGCGTCCGGTCGACCGGGGACGAGTGGCGGCCGGTGGTCTACTCCGACTCGCGCGGCATCCGCAAGGACCCGGTCCACCGGCCGGTCCTCGGCCCGAAGGGCCACGTCCCCGAGGAGTTCCTCGACTTCGGCGACGTCGAGGCCGGGCGGGAGGCGGTCCTGCGCACCCGCGTGACCGTGCCCGCCCCCGGCGGCTTCCCGGTGCTCGGCTTCCCCGCCGCCAAGACGCTCCTGGCGGACGGGACCGAGATCCCGCTCGACGACCGCGGCTACCTCGCGGTGGCCGGCGAGCCGCTCGCGCCGGGCGGGCACCTGCTGGAGCTCCGCCTGGTCCCCGGCGAGGACGTGCGGCTGCGCGGCCACCTGTCCGTCGCGACCGACCCCGGCCGCTGCGTCCGGCCCGAGTGGATCACCGCCGGCGGGACCGCGCGCCCGGGCGCGGACGTCGCCCTCGGCACCGAGCTGCCGCGCGGCACCGGCCCGTCCGTCCTGCAGGTGGCGTCGGCGTCGCCGTGCCGGATCCTGCTCGACGGCGCGGAGATCGGCCGGCAGGGCGGCTTCGACCCGTACGCCGAGCAGGCGGCGCCCCGCGTCGGCCGCTACGACCTGCCGGACGCGCCCGGCGCCCGCCTCACCCTCGCTCTCACCGAGGGCGGGAGCCCGGCGGCGGTCCTGGTGGACGGGCCGGTGGTGTCCGGCGCCGGCTGGACCGCGACCCGCGACGGCGCTCCGGCGCCGGTCGTGCCCAGGCGGGCGCAGACCGGCGATCCCGCCGCCCTGCACCTGCGGCGCCGCCCGCACCCGCTGCCCGGCGCGCACTGGCTGGAGGACGACGCAGGCGACACCGGCGACGGAACCGTCCTGCCCGCGACCTTCGCCGTCCCCGACGCCCTGCCCAGGACCGAGCTGCTGCGCTTCGCGGTGCCGCCGGGCGCGACGGGGATGCGCTTCACCGCACGCGCCGAGGTCACCGCCGTGCTCCTCGACGGCGTTGCGCTGCCCGCCGCCGACGACGGCTCGGGGCGCTTCGACGTCGGGCTCCCCGGCCGCGCGAGCCCGGTCCGGACCGCCGAGCTGCGGCTGCGGACCCGGCCGGAGCACCGGGAGGGCGCGGCGCTCGCGGGGCCGGTCGAGTTCACCGTCGGCGCGGGCACGATCGAGCTGGGCGACTGGGAGGACGCGGGGCTCGCCGGATACAGCGGCGGCGTCCGCTACCGGCGCGTCCTGGACCTGCCGGCCGCCCCGGCGAGCGCGGTGCTCGACCTCGGCCGCGTCCGCGGCACCGCCGAGGTGGCGGTGAACGGGCACCCGGCGGGCGTGCGGATCTGCGCCCCCTACGCCGTCGACCTCGGCACGGCCCTGCGCGAAGGCCGCAACGAGATCGAGATCGTCGTCTACGGCACCCTCGCCCCCTACCTCGACGAGACCAGCCCGACCCACTTCGTGTTCCCCGGCCAGCGCACCTCCGGCCTCCTCGGCCCAGCGACCCTCATCCTCCTTTGACCTGCGGCGTGTTGTTGTTATGAGCGGCCGGATAACAACAACACGCCGCAGGTCAACGGGGGCGGCGGAAGGTGGTGAGGGTGTCCCAGTCGTTGAGCCAGTCGCGGCCCTGCTCGTCGATGAAGGAGCCGGGCGGCGGGGTGACCCGGTGGTCGCGCAGCCAGGCGCCGGGGCGCCGCATGGACGGGCGGAGCCGGCCGTCGCTCGGCATGAGCTGCGGCTGGATCGGCGCCGGCATCGGCGGGGTCTGCGGCTCGGCGGCGATGTCGGCGACGTCCTTCTCCTCCGCCATGCCGATGGGGCCCTGGCGGCGGGCGTTGAAGAACTGGTGGACCGCCGGGTGCGTGCTGGACAGCACCATCTCCCGGGGCCCGAACATCACCAGGCCGCGGCGGAACAGCAGGCCGAGGTTGTCGGGCAGGACGCGGGCGGTGCCGATGTCGTGGGTGACGATGAGGAACGTGGCGCCGAGCTCGGTGTTGAGGTCGACGAACAGCTGGTTAAGGTAGGCGGTGCGGACGGGGTCGAGGCCGGAGTCCGGCTCGTCCGCCAGGATGATCTCGGGGTCCAGGACGAGGGCGCGGGCGAGCCCGGCGCGCTTCTTCATGCCGCCGGAGATCTCGCCGGGCAGCTTGTTCTCCGACCCGGTCAGGCCGACCATGTCCATCTTCTCCAGCACGATGCGCCGGATCTCCGTCTCGCCCTTCCTGGTGTGCTCGCGCAGCGGGAAGGCGATGTTGTCGTAGATGTCCATGGAGCCGAAGAGGGCGCCGTCCTGGAACAGCACGCCGAACTTGCGGCGCATCTCGTAGAGCTCGTCCTCGCGCAGCCGCGGGACGTCGCCGCCGCCGACGTACACGTGGCCGCGGTCGGGGCGCAGCAGCCCGACGAGGTTCTTCAGGAACACCGACTTGCCGGTGCCGGACGGCCCGAGCAGCGCGGATATCTCGCCCGCGGGGATCGTGAGCGACACGTCCTCCCAGATGACCTGCCGCCCGAACGACTTCCGCAGCCCTTCCACCCGGATCTCGACGCCCATGGGCACTCCCGTGCCGGGGAACCGGGGGCGGGGGTTCCGCGTCAGAGTGTCCGGTCCCCCGCCGCTTCGACTGTACGTCGGGAACGGCGCGCCGGGGAGGCCCACATCGGACGCCCGGTCCGCAAGGCCGGAGTCCGGGATGCGCGGCCGCATCCCGAGACATAATCGCGTTCGGTTCGCCGGGCCGGGAGTCCGGCATGCCCGGACTGACCACCTGCGGCCCCGCAGGATGCCAACGACGCCGCCCGGAATTGGTCACCTTCTGCGTCTTACGTCCGCATTGACGGTTCTTACACCATGTCGAGGACCTCCGGCGCACCACAAGGGTGCGCCAACCCCCCCGCTGGAGGCACAAGTGAAGAACCGTCACAGGCGCGTCGGCGCCGCCGCCGTCACCGCGGCCGCGGCCGGACTCGTGGCCGCCACCCTCGCGACCGCTCCCGCCGCGTCCGCCAGCCCCGCCGCGCCGGCCGCTCCCGCCGCGCCCGGCACGCTGGCGACCTCCCTCGCCCAGCAGCTCGGCGCCCAGACCGCGGGCTCCTACCTCAAGGGCGGAAAGCTGGTCGTCACGGTCACCAGCGCGCAGGCCGCGCAGGCGGTCCGCGCCGCGGGCGCCGTGCCGAAGACCGTCGCGCGCAGCGGCGCCGACCTGGCGAAGGTCATGAAGGCGCTCGACCGCGAGGCGGCCGTCCCCGGCACCGCGTGGGCGGTGGACCCGGCGACCAACCAGGTCCTGCTCACCATGGACAGCACGGTCAAGGGCGCCAAGCTCAAGAAGGTGAAGGCCGCGGTCGCCGAGCAGGGCGCGGCGGTCCGCACCGAGCGCGTCGCCGGGACGTTCCAGAAGCTCACCCGCGGCGGCGAGGCCATCTACACCGGTGGCGCGCGCTGCTCGCTCGGCTTCAACGTCCGGTCCGGCAGCACGTACTACTTCGTCACCGCCGGGCACTGCACCAACATCGGCACGACCTGGACCGACAGCTCGGGCCGGACGCTCGGCCGCACCGTGGCCAGCAGCTTCCCCGGCAACGACTACGGGGTCGTGCAGTACACCTCGGCGCCCACCGACACGACCGGCAGCGTCAGCCTCTACTCCGGCACCCGCGACATCACGAGCGCCGGGAACGCGGCGGTCGGGCAGACCGTGTACCGCAGCGGCAGCACCACCGGCCTGCACAGCGGCCGGGTCACCGCGCTCAACCAGCGGGTGAACTACGCCGAGGGCAGCGTCAGCGGCCTCATCCGCACCACCGTGTGCGCCGAGCCGGGCGACAGCGGCGGCTCCCTGTTCGCGGGCTCCACCGCGCTCGGGCTGACCTCCGGCGGCAGCGGCAACTGCTCCTCGGGCGGGACGACGTTCTTCCAGCCCGTCACCGAGCCGCTCTCCCGCTACGGGCTGAGCGTCTACTGATCTCGCGGCACCACTGAGAGGACGGCACCGTGAGAGGCGGGCCGCCCCCACCCGGACTCCGTGGGGGCGGCCCGTCCGCCGTGTACGGGCTCAGGCGGGGACCTCGAGCGTGCGGAGGACCTCGGCGATGACGGCGGGCCGCCGGTCGGTCAGGTAGAAGTGGCCGCCGGGCAGCACCTTCAGCGCGAACCGCCCGTCGGTGACCCGCGCCCAGCCGCGCGCCTGCTCCGCTGTCACATGCCGGTCGGCGTCCCCGATGATCGCGGTGACCGGGACCGCCAGCCGCGTCCCGTCCCGGTGCGCGTAGTCCTCGATGAGCGCGAAGTCGTTGCGGACGTACGGCAGGACCAGCTCGCGCAGCTCCGGGTCCCGCAGGGCCTCGGCGTCGGTGCCGCCCAGTTCGATCATCTCGTCGACGAGGGCGTCGTCGTCCTTGCCGGCCACGCGCTCGCCGCCGCGGTCGTCCGGCGGCCGGGCGCCGGAGACGAAGACGTGCACCGGGGCGGCGTCCCGCTCCTGCAGCAGCCGCGCCACCTCGTAGGCGAGGACGGCGCCCATGCTGTGCCCGAACAGCGCGGCGGGCCGGTCCAGCAGCGGCGCCATCGCGCCGGCGACCAGGCGGGCGAGCCGGTGGGCGTCGGTGACGAACGCGTCCGCCATCCGGTCGGCGCGCCCCGGGTACTGGACGGCGTGCACCTCGACGGCCGGGCTGATCTCCTTCGCCCACGGCCGGTAGAACACCGCGGACCCGCCCGCGTGCGGCAGGCAGAACAGCCGCATCGACGCCCAGGGGCGCGTCTCGGCGCAGCGGAACCAGGTCACGTGACCAACTCCTCCTCCTCGTACCGGCGGGAGGCGCGGCGCGGGTCGTTCGGCAGCGGCCACGGCGCGACCCGCGGATCCGGGACGAGCTTCGGCGCGGTGGCCTCCGCCGCCACCTTGAAGCCCCGGCGGCGGTAGTTGGCGATCGCGTTCGGGTGGTCGAGGCTGCTGGTGCGCAGCCACACCCGCGCGGCGGGGCCGGCGTCGGGCGCCCACAGCTCGCCGCGCTGCCAGGCGCGGCGGGTGCACTGCTCCACGAGGTAGCCGCCGTAGCCGCGGCCGACGAACGCCGGGGTGAGGCCGACCAGGTGGATCTCGGTGTCGCCGCCCGGCTGCGCCTCGATCTCGAAGAAGCCCGCGATCGTGCCCTCGGCCATGGCGATCCACGTGGACAGCTCGGGGCGCTCCACCCAGGACCGCCACTGGCCGTACGTCCACGGGAAGCGGTCCGTCCAGCAGACGCGGGCGCCGACCGTCGCGTACAGGGCGCGGTTGACGTCGGCGGACGGCAGCGCCGCCAGCGTGAAGGTCATCTCGACGCCCGGCAGCGGCGCGGGGCGCAGGTCGGCCGCGTCCCGCATCTCCATGGTCCACTCGGTGACCGAGGGGATCTCCAGATCAGCCACCCATGGCCTCGATGAGGCTCTTAGGCCGCATGTCCGTCCAGTTCTCGCTGATGTAGTCGAGGCACGCCTGCCGGGTGTCCTCGTCCTTGGCCACCGTCCAGCCGGCGGGGACCTCGGCGAAGGACGGCCACAGCGAGTGCTGGCCCTCGTCGTTGACGAGCACCAGGTACGTGCCGTCCGGGTCCTCGAACGGGTTGCTCATCGGTATCCCTTTCAGTGTGAGCTGTGGAGCTTGTCCAGTTTGGCGGCCAGCACGGCACCCATCTCGGCGGCCGGGCCCGGGTCCAGGAGCAGGTGGTGCTCGGCGTCGACCGGGTAGTCCTCGATCTCTCCGTCGACGAGCGGGCCCCAGTTGCCGCGCGCGGTGGGCGAGTCCTCGGTGCGGCCCTGGAGCGCGGTGAAGAACACCATGTCGCCGCGGAACCGCCCCGGCCGGTACTCCTCGGCCTGCCGGAGCCCGTTCTCGTAGTTGCGGTAGACGTTGACGAGGTCGTCCTCGGCGAGGGTGGCGAGGGCGTCGTCGCGGTCGGCGAGGATCTCCATGATCTGCGGCATGTCGGGGTTGCCGTCGGGGGCGATCGCCGCGGCGTCGACGCCGATGCCCTGGAGCAGCTCGTGCAGGATCTCCCGCTCGTCCCCGGCGAGGTCCTGGCCGCGGTAGGAGTCGATGAGCGCGAGCAGCCCGACGCTCTCGCCGGCGGCCTGGAGCCGGACGGCCATCTCGTAGGCGACGAGCCCGCCGAGGGACCAGCCGGCGAGGTGGTAGGGCCCGGACGGCCGGACGGCCCGGATCTGCTCCAGGTAGTCCGCGGCCATCTCCTCGACCGACTCCGGCAGCTCGGAGCTGGTGAAGGCGCGCGCCTGCAGCCCGTAGACCGGCTGGTCGGGGCCGAGGTACCGCTGGAACTGCAGGTAGGGCCAGGCGAGGCCGCCGGCCGGGTGGACGAAGAACACCGGCGGGCGGGACCCGCCCGTCCGGATCGGGAGGAGCACCTCGAAGCCGATCCGGTCCCCGGGGTCGCCGACCCTGGCGAGCGCCTCCACGGTCTGGTGGGTGAACACGTCGCGGGGCGTCAGCTCGACCCCGGCCTGCCGCGCGCGGCTGACGAGCCTCAGCGCGGCGATGCTGTCGCCGCCGAGGTCGAAGAAGCTGACGTCCGCGCCGACCCGGTCGAGGCCGAGGACGTCGGCGACGACCCCGCACAGCCGCTCCTCCTCGGGGGTGCGCGGGTCGCGGCCGCCGGCGGCGCCGGAGTAGTCGGGCGCGGGCAGCGCCCGCCGGTCGAGCTTGCCGGTCGGGCCGACGGGGAAGGTGTCCATCCGGACGAACGCGGCGGGCACCATGTACTCCGGCAGCCGCTCGCGGACGTACTCGCGCAGGCCGTCCACCATGCGCTTTTCATCGGGGGGTCCAGGGGGGTCGTCCCCCCTGGCGGACAGGGCGGGCGCGATGACGTAGGCGACGAGGGCCTTGGCACCGGGCGCCTCCTCGCGGGCGATGACGGCGACGTTGGCGACGGCCGGGTGGCCGGCGATGACCGCCTCGACCTCGCCCAGCTCGATCCGGAACCCGCGGATCTTGACCTGGAAGTCGGCGCGGTCGACGTACTCCAGGTCGCCGCCGGGCCGCCACCGCATCAGGTCGCCGGTCCGGTACATGCGGTCGCCGGGCGCGCCGAACGGGTCGGCGACGAACCGCTCGGCGGTGAGCGCGGCCCGCCGCAGGTAGCCGCGGGCGACGCCGGACCCGGCGATGTACGCCTCGCCGACGACGCCGGGCGGGACGGGGCGCAGCGCCCGGTCCAGCACGTACACGCGCATGTCGGCGTAGGGCCGGCCGAGCACGGGCGTCCGCTCGGCCGGGTCGGCGAGGGGCGCGCGCTGCGGCGCGGCCGTCGCGTACGTGGTCGCCTCGGTCGGCCCGTACATGTGGACGACCTCGGTGTCCGGGCAGGCGTCGAGCACCTTGCGCATCGCGGCGGGCGACCCCGCCTCCCCGCCGGTCAGGACCTCGCGGACGCGGGCGAAGGCGTGCGGCCGCTCGTCGGCGACGAGGTTGAACAGGGTGGTGGTGAGGAAGACGGCGGTGAGGTCCTCGGTGGCGATGATCTCTTCGAGCGCGGCGCCGTCCAGGTGGCCGGGGGGCGCGAAGACGGCGGTGCCGCCGTGCAGCAGCGGCGTCCACAGCTCGTAGGTGGACGCGTCGAACGCGTGCGAGGAGTGGACGAGGACCCGCTCGTGGGCGCCGCCGCGCAGCCGGCCGTCGGTGGCGAGGTCGACGGCGTCGCGGTGCGTGATCACGACGCCCTTCGGCAGGCCGGTGGAACCGGAGGTGAAGAACACGCAGGCGGCCTGGTCCGGGTGGCACGGCACGCCCGGGTCGGCGGCCGGCGCGGCGGCGGTCTCCGGGTCGTCCATGGCGACGATCCGCGCGGCGGTGCCGAGGGCGGCGGCCCGGTCGCGCATCGGCCCGTCGACGAGCAGGACGGGCGCGCCGACCTCCTCGATCGCCCAGGCGACCCGCTCGGGCGGGTAGCTCTGGTGGATGGGCGCGTAGGCGCCGCCCGCCTTGAGGACCGCCAGGGACGCGACGGCGACGTCCGCGGACCGTTCGAGCAGGACGGCGACGCGGGACTCCCGGCGGACGCCGAGCCCGATCAGCCGGTTCGCGAGCCGGTTCGCGCGGGCGTCCAGCTCCGCGTAGGTGATGGTCGCGCCGGCGGCGCGCACGGCGGCCGCCTCCGGGGTCTTCGCGGCCTGCTCGGCGAAGCGGCCGGTGAGGGTGCCGGGCGTGCGGCCGGTCCGCGGGCCCTGCCAGTTCTCCAGGACGTCGGCGCGCTCCTCGTCGTCCAGCGTGCGGATGCGGCCGAGCGGCAGGTCGGGGCGGTGCGCGATGGCGTCGAGGATGCGCAGGAGGCGCCGCATCAGCCGCTCGGCGTCGGCGCCGCTGAACAGGTCGGGGCGGTGGTCGATGCGCAGGGACAGGCCGCGGCCGGGGACGGCGGCGAACGTCAGCGGGTAGTGGGTGGCGTCGTAGCCGTCCACGTCGCGGAGGGTGAGGCCGCCGAGGTCGGCGCCGGCGGCGTCCGGGTCGAACGGGTAGTTCTCCAGGACGGTCATCGTGTCGAACAGCGTCCCGGCCCCGGTGAGCCGCTGGATGTCGGCGAGGCCGAGGTGGTGGTGCGGCATGAGCGCGGCCTGCTCGTCCTGCAGGCGGGTGAGGGCCGCGGCGACGGTGTCGGCGGGCAGGACACGGACCCGGACCGGCAGGGTGTTGATGAACAGCCCGATCATCTGCTCGACGCCGGGGAGTTCGGGCGGGCGGCCGGACACGGCGGCGCCGAACACGACGTCGGTGGAGCCGGTGAGGCCGCCGACCAGCGTCCCCCACGCGAGCTGCAGGACGGTGTTGAGGGTGACGCCCTGGGCGCGGGCGCGCGCGCTGAGCGCGGTGGTGAGCTCTTCGGTGAGCGTCGTCCGGACGCGGCCGGGCGCGCCGGTGCCGGGCTCGGGTGCGCCGGGGGCCACGAGGGTGGGTTCGTCGACGCCGTCGAGGGAGCGGCGCCAGGCGTCCTCGGCGGCGGGGCGGTCCTGGGCGGCGAGCCACGCCAGGTAGTTCTTGTAGGGGGTGACGCGCGGCATGCCGGTGTCGTCGCCCTTGGCGAGGTAGAGCGCGAACAGCTCGGTCTGCAGGACGGGCGTGGACCAGCCGTCCAGCAGGATGTGGTGGTTGGTGAACACCATGCGGTGCAGGTCGTCCGCCATCTTGATGAGCATGAACCGCAGCAGCGGCGGCTTGGCCATGTCGAACGGCCGGGCGCGTTCCGCGCCGGCGAGTTCGCGGGCCTTCGCCTCACGGTCGGGTTCCGGGAGCGCGGACAGGTCCTCGTCCTGCCACGGCAGCCGCACCGCGCGGTGCACGACCTGGACCGGCGAGCCCTCCTTGCGCTGCCGGAACCCGGCCCGCAGGTTGGCGTGCCGGCGCAGCAGGGTCGCGGCGGCGGCCTTCAGCGCGTCCACGTCGAGGGGGCCGCGCAGGTCGAGCACGATCTGCGCGGTGTAGGCGTCGTGGCCGGAGTCGTAGAGGGCGTGGAAGAACAGGCCCTGCTGCAACGGGGACAGCGGGAGGATGTCCGCTAGCTGCGACTTGCTCAATCCAGCTCCCATTCACCGTCGAGCTCGGCGGCGAGCTCGTCGATCTCGTCCTGGCTGACGTCCACGAGGGACAGGTCGGACGGGGTGAACCCGCCGACGGGCCCTCCGGCGGCGCCGTCGACGACGTGCGCGACGAGTCCGCGCAGCGCCGCGTACCAGCGGCCGGCGAGGTCCTCGATCGCGGCGGCGTCGAACAACTCCCCGGCCCACGTCCAGGTGGCGGACAGCTCCGGCCCGCCCGGCAGGTCGCGGGTGTGCGCGTTGACCTCGATGGCGTGGACGAGGCCGAGCGCGGCGTCCTGCCCGCCGCCGAGCGCGTCGCTGTCGGCCAGGTCGGCCGGTCCCCAGTCGGTGGCCTCGGGCGCGGCGGAGCGGCCGAGGTAGTTGAACGCGATCTGCGGCTGCACGGCGAGGCCCGCGCCGGCGGCGGCGTCGAGGTGGCGCAGCAGGCCGTATCCGATGCCGTTGTCGGGGATCTCGCGGAGCTGCTCCTTGACCCGCTTCAGCGCGGTGCCCATGGCCGGGCCGCCCTCGCGGACGTCGGTGGGGTCGAGGCGGCCCGCGTCCAGCCGGACCGGGTAGATGGAGGTGAACCAGCCGGCGGTGCGGGACAGGTCGACGCCGGGGACGATCTCCTCGCGGCCGTGCCCCTCCAGGTCGATGAGGACGGCCGTCTCGTCGGACGTGCCGCGTTCGCGCCGCCATTCGGCGACGGCGAGGGCGAGCCCGGTCAGCAGGACGTCGTTGACCCGGCCGTGGAACGCGGCCGGGACCTCGGTGAGGAGCGGCTCGGTCACGTCGGCGGGCAGGTCGAGGGTGAGGTGCCGCGCGGTCCCGAACGTGTCGGCGGCCGGGTCGAGCGGGCG
>NZ_SMJW01000106.1 GCF_004348335.1 Actinomadura bangladeshensis
GTCCTCGGGCTCGGGGCTGGGGCGGTCACGCGGGCCGAATCTCACGGTGTCGATCCTGCGCTCTCTTCAAGATCATCGGCAAGGTGGGGTGCCGAAGAGGGCCGTGCACAGGGCTTGCGGGTCGTCGCCGGCGGTGAGGACGGGGCCCGGGGCCGGCCGGAGGCGGACGGGCACCTCGCGACTGGACGGGTCCTCGGCGCCCTGGGCGGCGGCTATGTCCCGCAGGCCGACGGTGATGGTCCCGGGGATGTCGGCGGTCAGTGCGTCGACGGGGAGTTCGTCCAGCCAGAGGTCCAGGAGGCGGTGCGCCAGGCCGTTCAGGAGGCGGCCCCAGGGGTCGACGAGGGCGGGCGGGACGCCCTCCGTCTGCAGTTCCGGGAGGCCGAAACGGGCGAGGCCCTTGGTGGTGACGAAGAAGCCGCCCGGCCCGGACGTGTGCGGAAGCAGCATCCAGTCGGTGAGCCTGAAGGTGCCCAAAGAGCGCCGCAGCTGGGACGGCGCCAGGACCTGCGGGGTGAAGACGTCGACCACCGGGGCGCGGGCGATCGTGCCGAGGGCGCCGGCGACGGCGCGGGACGCCAGTTCGTGCGCGGGCGGGCGGCCCGGGCGGTAGGCGGCGCGGACGGCGATCACCTGGGCGGCGGACGCGATCGCCTCCAGGTCGGGCGCGGCGGCGCCGTAGGCGGCGAGGAGGTCGGCGGGCAGCGGCGGGAAGTCGGCGGTGGGACGCTGGTCGAGGGTCATCATGGGGCTGCCGAGCATGCCGAGGACGAGGTCGCGCAGCGGCGGCGGGGTGTGCCGCGCCACGTGGTCGCGGGCGAGGGACGTCGGGTCGGTGAGCGGTTCGGCGAGCGCCACGGCGTAGGTTCCGAAGAGGGTCTCCGGAACGGGCAGCGTCAGATGTTCACCCAAACTCGCCCCCCGCGGGTAGCCGGCACCCTTCGATCACAGCCGATGGGGACGCCGGAGAGTACCTGGCGGCAACGGGACAATTACCTCCCGAACCGGCGAGGCGGGCCCACGATCAGCGCGGCAGCCGCTGCTCCACCCACACGATCTTGCCCGCGTCGGTGCGGTGCGTCCCCCAGCGGGCCGCGAGATGGTGGACGAGCTGGAGCCCGCGCCCCGACTCGTCGGTGGCCTCGGCGTGCCGCAGGTGCGGCAGGTCGGCGCCGTCGTCGTGCACCTCGCACAGCAGCGTCCGCCCCTTGATCAGCCGGACGCCGAGGGACCCGGCGCCGTGCACGAGGGCGTTGGTGACGAGTTCGCTGACGAGCAGCTGGGCCGTGTCGGTGAGGCGCTCCAGGCCCCAGCCGGCGAGCCGGGCGGCGACCTGCGCGCGGATCCACGGGACGCTGTCCGGCACGGGTTCCAGCTCCCAGGTGACGACCTCGTCGAGGGGGATGCCGTCGAACCCGACCGCGACGATGGCGATGTCGTCGGCGGCGGTGTCGGACGCGAGCGTGTGGAGCAGGTCGTCGCAGGTGCCGTCGAGGTCGGCGGACGCCCCGGCGAGCCGGGCGCGCAGCGCCTCCAGGCCCTCCTCGATGTCGCGGCCGCGGCGTTCGAGGAGCCCGTCGGTGCACAGCAGGAGCTGCGACCCGTCCTCGACCTTGACCTCCATCGTCTCGAACGGCTCGCCGCCCACCCCGATGGGCACGCCCGGCGGGACGGCCAGCACCCGGCTCTCGCCGTCCGCCGCGACGAGGACGGGCGGGAGATGCCCCGCGTTGGCCAGCGTGCACCGCCGCTCGACCGGGTCGTACACCGCGTACAGGCAGGTGGCGAGGTAGTCCTCGCCGAGCCGGCGGGCGAGCCCGTCGAGCCGGCGCAGCAGCCGGTCGGGCCGCATGTCGTCGCCGGCGAGGGTGCGCACGGCGGTGCGCATCTGCCCCATGATCGCGGCGGCGGTGAGGCCGTGCCCCATCACGTCCCCGACGACGATGCCGAGCCGGCAGCCGGGCAGCGGGATGGCGTCGAACCAGTCGCCGCCGACCTGCGCGGCCTGCTCGGCGGGCCGGTAGCGGTAGCGGACGCGGGCGCCGGCGACGTCCGGCGGGTCGTCGGGCAGCATGCTGCGCTGCAGTTCCTCGGCGACCTGGACCTCGCGCCGGTACAGCCGCCCGTTGTCGATGCACAGCGCGGCGCGGCGGGCCAGCTCGTCGACCATGGCGAGGTCGACCTCGTCGAACCAGGGGCGGTCGGACTTGCGCAGCAGCTTGAACGTGCCGAGCACCCGCCCGCGCGCGATCAGCGGGGCGATCAGCAGCGCCCGCCCGGTGAACAGCGGGCGCAGGTCGCGGTCGCCGAACGCAGCGGCGAGCCGGGCGGCCTGGGCCGGGCCGACGCGCCGGATGTGCACCGGCCGTCCGGTCCGCATGGCCTGGACGAACGGGGTCCCGGACGGCAGGAACAGCGCCTCGCCCTCGGGGACGGCCTCGTCCCAGCGCCCGGACTCGTCGTTGTGGGCGACGGCGACGCGGCGCATCAGCGTCGTCTCGTCGACCTCGTCGGCGGGCGGGGCCGAGTCGGCGACGACGCGTTCGAGCAGCTCGACGGCCGCGAAGTCGGCGAGCCGCGGGACGAGGACCTCGGCGAGCGTCCGGGCCGCCTGGAGGTGGTCGAGCGAGCTGCCGATCTGCTGCCCGGCCTCGCTGAGGTAGGCGAGCGGCTCCAGGGTCTCGGGGACGCCCCGCGGGAGCGGGCGGGGCCGGCGCGCCCGCGCGGGCCGCGGCGGCGGGACGACCGGGGACGCGCCGATGGGCGGCACGATCGGCAGCCGGATCGTCAGCCCGAGCGAGACGGCCGGGCAGCCGAGCCCGAGCACCCGGGAGGCGATCTTCTCGGACGCGGCCGGGTCGAGCGCGGGCAGCAGCCCCGCGATCCGGTCGGCGAACGCGGCGGCGGGCGCGTCGGGCCCGTTCCCGGCCGCCGGGGTGAGCGCGGGCTCGACCCGCAGCAGCCGGCCGGCGGGCCGGCGGACCGCGGTGCCCGTACCGCCGGGCCCGTCGGGCGGGGCGAGCGGCAGGTCGCCGACGGTGACGCCGAGCCCGTTGCGGCGGAGCCGGCGCAGGTCGGCGGCCAGCGCGAGCACGCTGACGCCGTGCTCGCCCGGCGCCCGCTCGATCGGGTAGACCCACCAGCCGACCTCGGCCGGTTCGCCGGTGTCGACGCGCGGCAGGGTGCAGGTGCCGCACCAGACGTGCCCGAAGCTCTCCGGCTCGAAGACGCCGCGGTGCTCGCGGGGCAGCCGCAGCAGCGCGGCGGGCGCGCGGCCGAGCGCCCGGGGCGGGCCGACGCCGAACACCTCGGCGGCGGTCTCGTCCCAGTGGCTGATCCGTCCCCGCTCGTCGAGGGTGATGGCGGCCATGCTCGCCACCCCCAGCAAGTCCGCGATGACCATGCAGTCCCCCTCCCGGGCGAGCGACGCCGGAAGTCCCCGGCAACACGCGGTGAGGGGGACGTTACCTCGTGTGAGACAGGTGTGCCGAGACTCCTCCAAAAAGCATCGGGTGAGTGCTCACTCAGCAGCCCGCGGGTGCTAGCGTCCACGGCGAAGGGCACGGCGACATGGGAAGACGGTGAGTCGGGGTTGGCGGCACGGACGGAGCCGATGCGGGACCGGATCCTCGCCGCGGCCGTCGCGGTGATCCGGGCGCGCGGGATCACGGCCGCGACGACCAAGGAGATCGCGCGCAGCGCCGGGGTGTCCGAAGGCAGCCTCTACAACCACTTCGCGAACAAGACGGCGCTGTTCGCGGCGGCCCTGGCGGAGGTCGCGGGAACCGCGCGGACGGCGATGGCGGCGCTCGCCGCGTCGGCCGGCCGGGACACGGTGGAGGAGAACCTCGTCCGGCTGGCCGCCGGCATGGTCCGCTTCTATGGCGAACTGCTGCCGATGACGGGGCCCGTCCTGGCCGATCCGGAGCTGATCGCCTGGTTGCGCGACAACGGCCCGGTCAGCGAGCAGAGGCGGGCCGCCCCAGCACAGAACGGGACGTCCGCCAAGGCGCGCGTGCGGACCGGACCTGGCCAGGACGCGGGAGCGCCGCCGCCCGGGGCGCCCGGTGGCCCTCCGGCCGGCCCCGCCGGAGGTGCGGTGACCGGTCCGGTACTGGGGCACTCCGCCCTGATCGGCTACCTGGAGGCGGAGCGGCGGGCGGGACGCGTCAAGGCGGACGCGCCGCTCCCGTTCATCGCGGCGGCCCTGCTCGGCGGCTGCCAGCAGCACGCCTTCCTGACCCGGCTCGCCGGGCCGGAGACGGTGGCGGCGGGGGCCGGGCTCCCGGCGGCACCGGAGGAGTTCGCGGCGGGGCTCGTGCGCGCGGTGCTGGCGGGCCATCTACCGACCGAATGATCCAATATCGGCCAACGGCCGACGCGGTGCCCTAAGGAATAACGTGCGCGGGCCGTGCGCTCTACATCATCCGGCCGAGCGGTTCGGCCGACACGCCGCCGGGTGTGATGAGCAACACCGAGGTCAAGGCAACCTTTTGACCCCCTCCGGGCGTCTTACATAGCAAGAAGACCACCGGCGGGTGGTAACGGCGCTCGATCCGGCAAGGCCCGCGACGTCCCGGAGAACGGGGTCGCCCTGGCTCATCACGATCCCGCGCACGGCCTTCGGCCCACGCTCCATGCGAGGCCGAGTCCCCTCACGAACCCGCCGGGAACGGTGGCACGTACCACTCAACGGGGGGCGGCTTCGTCCGCTCGGTCCGCGCGTGCCCCCGACCACGCGCCATGCAACCGGCCCCTTTCACCGGGGGGCACTACCAACGGGAAGCGACGACGATGACCGCTGTCACCGCGCCTGTCCGCGACAACAGGAGCATCACGAACATCGAGAGCACCCAGCGCTACGAGCGCGACGTCCTGCCCCTCGCCGACCCGCTGTACGCCAGCGCCGTCCGCATGACCCGCAACACCGCGGACGCCGAGGACCTCGTGCAGGAGACCCTCGCCAAGGCCTACGTGAACTTCCACCAGTTCCAGGAGGGCACGAACCTCAAGGCCTGGCTGCACCGGATCCTCACCAACAACTTCATCAACACCTACCGCAAGAAGCAGCGCGAGCCCCAGCGCGCCGGCTCCGAGGAGCTGGAGGAGTGGCAGCTCGCGCAGACCGAGGCGTCCGCCGCGGGCTTCCGGTCCGCCGAGTCCGAGGCGCTGGACCGCATCCCCGACTCCGAGGTGATCGCCGCGCTGCGCGCCCTGCCGAAGGACTTCCGGGACGCCGTCTACCTCGCGGACGTCGAGGGCTACGCCTACAAGGAGATCGCCCAGATGATGGGCACCCCCATCGGCACGGTCATGTCCCGCCTGCACCGCGGCCGCAAGCAGCTCCGCGAGTCCCTCGCCGACCACCGCCGCGCCGCGCACATCCTGGCCGCGTGACGCCTCGCGCACGTCGCCTTCCCCCGTCGCGATCCCGCAGTTGCCCCGTGACTGCGGGATCGTCCCTTTGCTCCCAGAATTTCCCTCCAGGATTCGCCTGTACGTTCCGTGGGTGATCGGTTACCATCGGCTTGCCCTGCGTGACCACGTCGGCCCCCGGCCCCGGCTGCCGGGCGGCTTCAGGTGGCACTGAGCATGCGAAACGGTGACCGAAGCTGGAACCGCCCGCATAGGCGCGGCGACCGTGGGTAAGGCGCGCACACGGGCCGCGAGCCGCCGGCGATTCGGGAGGATGTGCGCGCGATGCCACCAAGGGTCAGCGACGTGATGACGGCGGCACCGCTGTCCCTGCCGCTGGACGCGACGCTGTACGAGGCGGCCCGCGTGATGCGGGACGAGGGGATCGGCGATGTCCTGGTCACCTTCGCCGGACGGCTGTGCGGCCTGGTGACCGACCGCGACATCGTGGTCCGCGCGGTCGCCGAGAGCCGCGACACGTCGCTGACGCCCCTCGGCGACGTGTGCACGGCGGAGCTGACGACCGTCCATCCGGACGACGACACCGGGACCGTGGCGCGTCTGATGTGCGAGCAGGCGGTCCGGCGGCTGCCCGTCGTGGACGCCGAGCAGCGCCCGGTGGGCATCGTGTCCATCGGCGACCTCGCGGTGGCCAACGGCGAGGCGGGGCCGCTCTCGGAGATCAGCAAGGCGCCGCCCAACAACTAGCCCCTGACCGCGCCGCCGACGAGCCACGCCCGCCGATGGACTGCCGGGGAAGTCGAGCGGCCGGGCATGTCACGCAGCCGACCGGCCAGGATACTCTCGGAGGGGTGACGCCCACCGAAACGGTTCTGACCGACCAGCTGGCGCTGGAGATCGCCCGCCTCGGCATGGTCGGGGAGTCCTCCGATGTCGGCACCCTGCACCGGGTGACCGAGCTGGCCGCGCGGGCCGTCCCCGGCTGCGCGGGCGCCGCGAGCGTGCGGTGGGCGCTGCCCCCGGCCGCCGGCGCGGGCGCCGAATGGGCCGTCCCCGGGACCGTCCCGCCCCTGGACGACGGGGCCCCGACCGGCGAGACCACCGTGGACTCCGGGGCGATGGAGGAGGTGCGCCCGGAGCCGCTGGCGACGGCGGCGAGCCATCCCGATCTCGCCGAGGTCACCGACCGGCAGCTGTCCCGCGGGCACGGGCCGATGTTCGACGTGGTGCGCGAGCGCCGGGTGCTGACCTCCGACGACATCCTCGCCGAGACCCGCTGGCCCGAGTCGATGTCGGACATGCTGCGCCGCGGGGTGCGCTGCTTCACCACGACCCCGCACGTGAACCCGCCCGTGCTCGTCACGCTGACTCTGTACGGGGTGACGCCGAAGGCGCTCGGCCACGGCCGGCACGCGCTCGCGTCGCTGCTGATCGCGCAGGGCACCGCCGCCGTCTCCAACAGCCAGCAGTACGACGACGTGCACCGGACCGCCGTCCAGCTGCAGGAGGCGGTCGAGGCGCGCGCGATCGTCGACCAGGCGAAGGGCATTCTCATGCACGCGCTGGGGTGCGACGCCGACGAGGCTTTCGCCGAGATGCGCCGCATCTCGCAGACGCGTCATGTGAAGCTGACCGCTCTCGCTCAGCGTATCGTCGGTCATCAGGGCATTCCTTAAGCCGCGCTTACAGACGCATGCCGATGTTGCGAATAGGCTGCCCGAAGCGGCCCCGTGGATCGTGGCCCGGCCCGGTCCGGGGCGGGAGCCGAGCTGGTTCCACCGTGTGACGCGGACGAGAGGGAGACCAGATGCACGATCAGCCCGACCAGCTCGAACCCGAGTCCCTGCTGCGGGAGATCTCGGACCTCGAAGGACGCATCGGGGAGCTGCGCCAAGCCGCCGGCATCCCCGAACCCGACCTGCGCGCCACCCTGGACGCGGCGCTGGTCGAACTCGAGCTGGCGCTGACCGTGCTGCGCACCATGGGCGGTGAGCAGACCGGCGAGCAGGGCGGATCGGCCGCGGCGGAGAACGAGCGCCGGGTACTGCGCACCGTCTTCCAGGACGCCCCCGTCCCGCTGTTCCTGCTGGACCGGACGACGAGCGTCCGCCGCGTCAACCGGCAGGCGGCGACGCTGCTCGGCACGTCGTCCGGGTACGTGTCCGGCAAGCAGTTCACCGCGTTCTGCGACATGGCGACCCGCGCGGCGGTGCGGTCGCAGCTCGCCGCCGTCGTCCGGACGGGGCGGCGCCGCCGCGTCAACGTGCGCTTCCTCGGCCGCGACCACCCCGTCGACGCCGTGGTGACGCTGGCGCGGGTGTGGATCCGCGGCGAGCCCGACCCGATGGTCGTGGTGGCGGCGGGCCCGACGACCACGCCCACCGACGACCGGCCGCAGAAGGGCGTGGCGAAGAACCAGGCGCGGGCGGCGCAGGGCGCCCCGGTCGACGACGAGGCCGTGGCCACGATCGTGCACCGGATGGACGTCCTCGCCACCGCCAGCGAGCTGCTGCTCGACGAGCCGGTCTTCAACGAGACGGTGGCCGTCCGGCGCTGCGCCCGGCTGCTGGCCGCCGAGCTGGCCGACTGGGCGTTCATCGACCTGACCGGCCCGAACGGCGGCCCCGGCGGGCAGCTCCAGGGCGGCATCCACGCGGCCGGGGCGCCGGAGCTGCGCCGCCAGGTCGTGATGGGCCCGGAGGACGAGCACTCCGTCGAGGCCGCGCGGATGCTGGAGGAGGTCGAGCCCGCGCAGGGCACGCTCCCGCACACCGTCTTCGTCACCCGGCAGAGCGCGCTGCGGCCGCACGTGGAGAACCTCGACGTCCTCGGCGTCTGCCCGGACGGGCATCCCGTCTGCGGCAAGATCGGCGCGACCTCGGTGCTGAGCGTGCCGATCGAGGACGGCGACCGCGCCATTGGAACGATCACCTTGGCGGCGAGCGGCGAGTACGGCCCGTTCGACCTGATGGACCTCGGCGTCGTGCAGCGGCTCGGCCGCTACCTTGCGCTGGTGATCCGGGCGGCGCGGCTGTACCGGCGGCGCGCCGAGGTCGCGGACACGCTGCAGGCGGGGCTGCTGCCGAAGTCGCTGCCGGCGATCCCCGGCGTGAGCGTGGCCGCCAGGTACCTGACGTCGACGCACGGCTCGGACGTGGGCGGCGACTTCTACGACGTGTTCCGCACGGAGAACGGCTGGGGCCTGGTCCTCGGCGACGTGTGCGGCAAGGGCGAGGACGCGGCCGCGGTGACGGCGACGGCGCGGCACTGCGTCCGGCTGGCCTCGCGGTGGAAGGCGTCCCCGGGCGACGTCCTCGGCATCGTGAACGAGGCGCTGCTGGACGAGGACCGCTTCGTCACGGCGGTGATGGCGGGCCTGACGCTGGAGACCGAGCGGGTCCTGGTCTCGCTGGGCACGGCGGGCCATCCGCCGGCGATCGTGGTGCGCGCCGACGGGGTGATCAGGTCGGCGTCCCGGGGCGGCGTCCCGCTCGGCCTGTTCGAGGACTTCGAGGCCGGCCTGGACACGATCGACCTCACCGTCGGGGACACGCTGATCCTGCACTCCGACGGCGTCCTGGAGGCGTGCGACATGACGCGGCAGGAGTTCGGCCAGGAGCGCCTGCTGGAGGCGCTCGCCGGGCACGCCGGCGACACGCCGGAGGGCATGCTCGCCGGGGTGGAGCGGGCCCTGCTGGACTTCTGCGACGGCGACCTGCGGGACGACGTCTCCATGCTCGCGCTGCGCGTGGAACCGCCCAGCCTCGGATAGCACGGGCCGCCCCGGCCGGGACGCGGCCCCGCCGCACGGGCGGAATGTCGGGATGATGATCGTTCGCCGGGGTAGATCGGGTACATGACCGTCGATCCCGCGGACAAGCCGCGCAACGAGACCGAGCACGAGCGGCTCGACCGTCAGCTGATGGAGCTCCTCCAGGGGTTCCGGGTCGCGACGACCGGCGTGCAGGTGCTCTTCGCGTTCCTGCTGACCGTCCCGTTCTCCGCCGGTTTCGACAAGGTGGACGGCACGGGCCTGCCGCTGTTCTACATCGCGCTGTTCGGGGCGGCGCTCGCCTCGATCTGCTTCATCGCCCCGGTGTTCCAGCACCGGATCCTGTTCCGGCTCGGCCAGAAGCCCCTGCTGATCAAGCGCGCCAACCGGTTCGGGATCGTCGGCGCGTTCGCGCTGGCGACCTCGATCACCTCGGCCACGATGCTGATCGTGGAGTCGCTGTCGGAGCGGACGGTCGCCGTCGTCCTCACGGCCGTGGCGATCCTGGCGCTGTGCGGCTGGGCGTGGTTCGTCCAGCCGTACATGACCCGCATGACGGCGAACGCCCGCGCGACCGAGGCCGAGGACGGCTGATCGCGCGGGCTCCCGTACTGCGCCCCGCCCTAGTACGCCTTGCCGAAGATGACGCGCTTGCCGTAGGCAGACGGCTTACCGCACTTCACGCAGGCGCCCGACTCCTCGGGCGCGTCCGCCGGGATGACGCGCGGGGTCGCGGCGGTGTCGGCCTTGATCGCGTCCTCGCACTCGGCCTCGCCGCAGTGGAACGCGCGGGCCCACCCGGTGGCGACCTGGGCCGCGAACGCGTCCCAGGAGTCGACGGCCGCGGTGTTGTCCTCGCGGAACGTCTCGGCCCTGGCCAGCAGGAACTCCTGGAAGTCGGCGAGCATCCCCGGCAGCACCTCGGGCACCTTGTCCAGGGGGATCTGCTCCTTGCCCTGCCCCTCGACGGTCGGCAGCCGCCGGACGACGGTCGCGACGCCGCCCTCGATGTCGCGCTTGCCGAGTTCGATGCGGACCGGGACGCCGCGCATCTCCCACTCGTTGAACTTGAAGCCCGGCGACAGCTGCGGGCGGTTGTCGTCGACGTGCACGCGGATGCCCGCCGACTTGATCGCCGCACCGAGCCTGCGGGCCTCGGCTGCGGCCTGCTCGCCCTGCTCCTTGCGCCCGATCGGCACGATGACGACCTGGTAGGGCGCGAGGCGCGGCGGCAGCACGAGGCCCTTGTCGTCCCCGTGCGTCATGATCACGCCGCCGATCATGCGGGTGCTCATCCCCCAGGACGTGGTGTGCGCGTGCGCGAGCTTGCGCTCCTCGTCCTGGTACTGGATGTCGAACGCCTTGGCGAAGTTGGTGCCGAGGTAGTGCGAGGTGCCGGCCTGCAGCGCCCGGCCGTCCCGCATCATGCCCTCGATCGTGTACGTGCGGACGGCGCCGGCGAACCGCTCGCCGGGCGTCTTCTCCCCCGCGACGACGGGCATCGCGGCGAGGTCGCGGGCGACGGCGGCGTAGGCGTCCAGTGCCCACATCGTCTCGCGCATCGCGTCGTCCTCGTCGATGTGCGCGGTGTGGCCCTCCTGCCAGAGGAACTCGGTGGTGCGCAGGAACATCCGGGGCCGCATCTCCCACCGGACGACGTTCGCCCACTGGTTCAGCAGCAGCGGCAGGTCGCGGTGGGAATCGATCCACTTGGCCATGTACTCGCCGATGACGGTCTCGGACGTGGGCCGCACGACCAGCGGCTCCTCCAGGTCCTTGCCGCCCGCGTGGGTGACGACCGCCAGCTCCGGCGAGAAGCCCTCGACGTGCTCGGCCTCGCGCTTGAGGTAGGACTCCGGGATGAACATCGGGAAGCAGGCGTTGTCATGCCCCGCGTCCTTGATGCGCCGGTCCAGGTCGGCCTGGAGCAGCTCCCACATCCGGTACCCGTACGGTCGGATGACCATCGTGCCGCGGACGGGGCCGCGGTCGACGAGCTGGGCCTGGACGACCACCTCGTTGTACCAGGCGGAGAAATCCTCGCTCTGCGGTGTCACACCTTCTCGACTCACGGCACACAAGGGTACTGACCGGCGGCGGCGGGCAGGAACGATTGGCTAGGCTCGCGAGATGCGCTGGTCCCAGATGTTCGTGCCCACGCTCCGCGAGGACCCCGCGGAGGCGGACGCGCCGAGCCACCGGCTGCTGCTGCGGGCGGGCTTCGTCCGGCAGCTCGCCGCCGGCCACTACTCGCTGCTGCCGCTGGCCGTCCGCGTCCGGTCGAAGATCATCGCCATCGTGCGCGCGGAGATGGACGCGATCGGCGCGCAGGAGATGCTGCTGCCGGCGATGCACCCGGCCGAGCCGTGGGAGAGGTCGGGCCGCTGGGAGCTCATGGGCCAGGAGATGTTCCGGCTCCGCGACCGGCGCGGCGCCGACCTCGCCCTCGGCATGACGCACGAGGAGATCTTCGCGACCGTCGCCCGGGAGCTCGGCTCCTACAAGCGGCTGCCGCAGCAGTGGTACCAGTTCCAGACGAAGTTCCGGGACGAGCCGCGCCCCAAGGGCGGCCTCATGCGGACCCGCGAGTTCACGATGAAGGACGCCTACAGCTTCGACATCGACCGCTCCGGGCTGGACGCGTCGTTCGACGCCTATCACGGCGCCTACACGCGGATCTTCGCCCGGCTGGGCATCCCGGCGCTGGCCTGCGAGGCGTCCAGCGGCACCATGGGCGGCTCCGGTTCGACCGAGTTCATGTGCCCGTCCGACGTCGGCGAGGACCTCGTCGCCCACTGCCCCGCCTGCGGCTACGCGGCGAACATCGAGCGCGCGACCTCCGCGCTGCCCGCCGCCGCGGACGGCCCGGGGCTGCCCGCGCCCGAGCGGTTCGACACGCCCGGCGTCCGGACCATCGACGATCTGCGGGCCTACGACGCGCCCGGCGACCGGCAGGTCAAGACGCTCGTCTACATCCTGGACGGCGCGCTGACGCTCGTGCTGCTGCGCGGCGACCACCCGCTCAACGAGCAGAAGCTCGTGGACGCGACGGGCGCCGTCGAGATCCGCGCCGCCGAACCGTCCGAGATCCAGGACGCGCTGGGGGCG
Organism: Actinomadura bangladeshensis; assembly: GCF_004348335.1. Lineage (GTDB taxonomy): Bacteria > Actinomycetota > Actinomycetes > Streptosporangiales > Streptosporangiaceae > Spirillospora > Spirillospora bangladeshensis. The sequence goes on from NZ_SMJW01000106.1 coordinate 12,257, forward strand.
CTTCCCGGGAGCCTCGGCGCCGTCGGCGTGTCGCTTCCGGTGATCGCGGACGAGGCGCTCCGGGGCCGCCGCGACATGTTCACCGGCGCGAACACCGACGACGTCCACCTGCGCGGCGTGGACGTCGACCGCGACATCGCCGTGGGCGCCTGGGCGGATCTGCGCGAGGTCGCCGCCGGGGAGCCCTGCGTCCGGTGCGGGTCGCCGCTGGAGATCGTGCGGGCCATCGAGGTGGGCCACATCTTCAAGCTCGGCGACCGCTACGCCCGCGCGCTGGGCGTCGAGGTCCTGGACCCGGACGGCAGGCTCGTCCCGGTGATCATGGGCAGCTACGGGATCGGCGTGGAGCGCGCGATGGCCGCGATCGTGGAGACCCACAACGACGAGCGCGGCATCGTCTGGCCCGTGTCGGTGGCCCCGTTCCAGGTCTCGGTCGTCCCGGCCCAGTCCGACGACGCCGAGGTGGCGCGGGCGGCCGAGGACGTCTACGCGGCCCTGTCCGCCGCGGGCGTCGAGGTCGTGATCGACGACCGCCCGGAGCGGGCGGGCGTGAAGTTCCGCGACGCGGAGCTGACCGGCATCCCGTACCGGGTCACGATCGGCCGCCGCAGCCTGGCCGAAGGCGCCGCCGAGATCGGCGTGCGCGCCACCGGCGAGACGTCCGCGGTCGCCCTGGCCGAGGTCACCGGGCACATCGAGTCGCTGCTGGCGAAAACCGTTTGACGCTCGCGGCGCCCCTCCGGAGACTCGGAGGTCCACCGAGGGGGAGCCGTGGGACACGTCGAAGTCGGACATATCAGCCATGTACTGCCGGACGGCAGGATGCTGCTGAACGACGTCTCCTTCCGCGTCGGCGACGGCGTCACGGCCGCCCTCGTCGGCCCGAACGGCGCCGGCAAGACGACCCTCCTGCGCCTGATCGCCGGGGACCTCGCGCCCCAGTCCGGAACCGTCGGGCACAGCGGCGGCATCGGCGTGATGCGCCAGTTCATCGGCAGCATGCGCGACGACTCGTCCGTCCACGACCTGCTGCTCTCCCTCGCGCCGCCGCGCGTCCGGACCGCCGCCGAGGCGGTGGAGGCGGCGGAGCTCGCAATGATGGAGCGCGACGACGAGCCCGCCCAGCTGCGCTACGCCACGGCCCTGTCGGGCTGGGGCGACGCGGGCGGCTACGAGATCGAGGTGCTCTGGGACGCCTGCTGCGTCGCGGCCCTCGGCATCTCCTACGACGGCTGCCGCTGGCGCGAAGTCCGGACCCTGTCGGGCGGGGAGCAGAAGCGATTGGCCCTCGAAGCGCTGCTCCGCGGCCCCGATCAGGTCCTTCTGCTGGACGAGCCCGACAACTACCTGGACGTCCCCGGCAAACGCTGGCTGGAGGAGAGGCTCCGCGAGACACCGAAGACGGTCCTCCTGGTGTCCCACGACCGCGAACTCCTCGACCGCTCCGCCGACCGCATCGTCACCGTCGAGGCGGGCCGCGTCTGGATCCACGGCGGCCGCTTCGCCACCTACGCGGCCGCGCGCCGCGACCGCAACGAGCGCCTCGAAGAGCTGCGCCGCCGCTGGGACGAGGAGCACGCGAAGCTCAAGGACCTCGTCACCATGCTGCGGAACAAGGCCACGGTCAACGACGGCTTCGCGTCCCGCTACCGCGCGGCCCAGACGCGCCTGCGCAAGTTCGAGGAGGCGGGCCCGCCCGAGATCCCGCCGCGCGACCAGAACCTCAAGATGCGCCTGCACGGCGGCCGCACCGGCAAGCGGGCGGTGGTCTGCGAGGACCTCGAACTGACGGACCTCATGAAGCCCTTCGGCACGGAGGTCTGGTACGGCGAACGCGTCGCGGTCCTGGGCTCGAACGGCTCCGGCAAATCCCACTTCCTGCGCCTGCTCACGGCCATCGCCGAAGCACTCCCCCGAGGCGCGACGCCCGTGGAGCCGGTCGCGCACACCGGCATCGCCCGCCTGGGCGCCCGCGTGGTCCCCGGCCTGTTCGCGCAGACCCACGCCCGCCCCGATCTGGCGGGCCGCACGCCGTGCGAGATCGTCATGACCGAGCACGCCCGCCTGCGCAACGACGCCATGAGCGCCCTGACCCGCTACGAGCTGAACGTCTGCGCGGAACAGCCCTTCGAGACGCTCTCCGGCGGCCAGCAGGCCCGCCTGCAGATCCTCCTGCTGGAACTGGGCGGCGCCACCCTCCTCCTCTTGGACGAGCCGACGGACAACCTCGACTTGGCCAGCGCCGAAGCCCTCCAGGAGGGCCTAGAGTCCTACGAGGGCACGGTCATCTCCGTAACCCACGACCGCTGGTTCGCCCGCTCCTTCGACCGCCACCTGGTCTTTGGCGCTGACGGCACCGTCTACGAGTCCGCCGAACCCGTCTGGGACGAGACCCGGGTCGCCCGCCCCCGCTGACCGGGGCCGTGCGGCCGCTCGAAGTAGGCGGCGCTCTCCGCGTCGGCCGGGTAGTACGACTCGACCGCGATCTCCTCCAGGGTGATGTCCATCGGTGTACCGAACGTGGTGATGGTCGAGAAAAGCCGCAGTTCCCGTCCGTCCAGCCGCAGGATCATCGGGATCACGACATCGCGGTCGATCGAGCGGCTCGAGGCGTCCTCGGGGCCCGGCTCCAGAACCTCCTCGTAGAGCGTGGCGAGCTCCGCGTCCGGGGAGACGGCGAGCTGCCGCCTGATCCGGGAGCGGAACACCGCCCGCACGTCGGCCAGGTTGACGACCAGTGGAGCGAACCCGCGCGGGTCCAGCCCCAGCCGCACGAGGTTGACCGGCGGCCGGAGCAACTCGGCATCGACGCGGGCGAAGAACGGCTCGATGGCGCGGTTGGTCATCACGATGTTCCACCGGCGGTCGAACGCCAGCGCCGGATACGGCTCGTGAGCGCGGAGCACCCTGGCGACCGCGTCCCGGGCCGCCGACAGCGCGCCGTCCTCCAGGGGCCGCTCGGCGAACCGGGGCGCGAAACCGGCCGCGAGCAGCAGCCGGTTCCGCTCGCGCAGCGGCACGTCGAGCTGGTCGGCGAGCCGCAGGACCATGTCGGCGCTCGGGTTGGACTTCCCCGTCTCCACCAGGCTGACGTGACGGGCCGAGACGTCGGCCGCGATCGCCAGATCGAGCTGGCTGAGCCCCCGCCGATGCCGCCACCGCCGCAGCAGCTCCCCGACCGTGTGCATGGTCATCGAGCGTACTCATCGTGGGACCGGACGCCATGAAATGCGGTTTCATCGACAATCATCGCGGCTGCGGAAACACTCCTCCCATGACCGCAGACAACAAGAGCATCGTCCAGCGAGCATTGGCGGAACTGCTGCAGACGGGCAGCGTCGACGCGCTCGAACCTCTCCTGAGCGACGATTTCCTTCACCACCGGCCGGACTCGACGTCCAAGACCAAGGCGGAATGGCTCGCCGCCGTGCAGTCGGCGCTCACCCCGCTGGCCGGCATGCAGGTCGAGATCGAGCACCTGCTGGCCGACGGCGACCACGTCGTCATGCATTCGCGGCGCCGCCTCCCCGATGGCGGCCCGGAGACGGCCGTGATCGACATCTGGCGGATCGACGGCGGTCTCATCGCCGAGTGCTGGGAGACCATCGAACCGGCCGCGCAGGCGGCCGCGAATTTGACGTGGTGGGAGCCCGTCCGCTGACCCGCGAGCCCGTCAGAGGAGGGTGCCGCCGAGTTCCGAGGTCTTGATCACCACCAGGACGGTCAGCAGGACGAGCATGGCCGCGGCGGCACCCACCTGGACGAGGGCGCGGCGCTCCCGCGGCGCGTGGGCGAACGCCAGGGCGATGGCGCCGCCCGCCAGGAGGCCGCCGAGGTGGGCCTGCCACGCGGTCACCCCGGCCGAGACGACCAGCCAGAGCAGCGCGAACGCGACGAGGCGGTTGGCCTCGTCCATCGGGTGGCCGAGGCGGCGCATGAAGATCCAGTAGGCGGCGGTGAGCCCGAAGACCGCCCCCGAGGCGCCCACCGCGTTCATGTCCGGGTCGATGAGGTAGCCGAGCACCGAGCCGCCGAGCGCGCCCAGCAGGTACAGGGCGAGGAAGCGCCACCGGCCGAGCATCTCCTCGGTCGGGCGGCCGAGCCGCCACAGCCACCACATGTTGAGGACGATGTGGAGGATTCCGAAGCCGCCCTCCGTGGGCAGCAGGTGCACGAACGCGGAGGTGATCAGCCGGTACCACTCGCCGTACGCGACACCGACCGACTCGAACCCCGGGTACGTCCCGCCGTCGGCCGCGTACATCCCGCCGTCCGGCCCGATCAGGCCCATGCCCAGGGACCCGAGCATGTCGGCCAGGTCCGGCTTGGCCAGCTCACCCAGATACACCAGCACGTTCACGGCGATCAGGACGTAGGTCGCCCAGGGCGTCACCGAGACCTTGCCACCGAAGACCGTCCGGCCCTGCCGGACTGTCCTGTTGCCCTCGCGCACGCATTCGACGCACTGCTGGCCCACCGCCGCGTCACGCATGCAATCCGGGCAGATGTAGCGGTCACACCGTGTGCAGCGCACATAGGTCTCCCGCTTGGGATGCCGATAGCACGCGGGCGCCTCTTGCCGTTCACCCTGGGTCGTCGCCATGATCCACCCTTTCCAAAGCCCGGCGATCTTACCGACGCCCCATCGGGGACGCGACGCGAAAGGCAGCCCGCCCCCGCTAATCCAATACGCGGACGAGCAGTCACACGACCTCAGCCGTGTCCTGGACCGGCGCGATCGGCTTCCCGTCACTCCATGTGAACCACCACGCCGCCCGCACGTAGTCGCACCCGATCTCGGCGAACGGCCCCGTCCCGCCATATCGGACGACGCTCAACCTGGGCGTCCCGCGCCGTTCAACAATCGCGCACCCCAACTCAGGCCGCGCCTCAACAACGGCCCGAAGCGCATCCAGCTGAACACGCCGCTCATTACGTGGCGCGCCCGGGACCACCTGATTCTCAGCCCGCGGATTCACGGCATTCCCTTCCCGTGGAACGACGCGGCCGGTGGGCCCGGGGGGACGTCCACCGGCCGCGCCGGGCTCATCGGATTCTTGCCTTGGCGCTCTCGGCCTGCCGGATCAGCGCGCCCCGCAGCAGCGGCGCCGTGGGGAACATGAGCGTCGGCTCGATCCCCACCCGAGGGTCGTGCAGGCTGGCCACCCACTCCCCCAGCCGTCCGTCCTGCTTGACGGCCCGCCAGATCCGCCACCCCGCGAAGTCGGCCCGCAGCCGCTCCAACTCCGTCTCGTCCTGCGCTCGCGTGTCCATCGGTGAATGCCTTCGGTCTCGTCCTGTCTTCCGATTTCCGTGACCAGCGTCACAGGGTCGGCTACGCTCAGCTACAGGACCAACACACCCCAGACGGCACCCCACCCCGGACGAGGGACCCCCCAAATGCCGAAGGAGCAAGACGGCTACACCCGTGACCCGCTGCTTCGAACGTTCGGCGCGGTCCTGCGCGCCCACCGAGAAGCAGCCGGTCTGTCACGCCCACAACTCGCACAGGCCCTCGGATGCCAGGCGAGCTGGATCGAAAAGCTGGAGACCGCACAGAAGCCACCGTCCGAGCCGACGGCCGACGACCTGGACGTGTTCTTCAAGACCCAGGCGCGCGCGTTCTGGCACATGTGGCGAGAGATCAAGCGGGAAGGCAAGCACCTGGCCGCCCCGCCCGGCTTCTCAAGGTACGCACAATTCGAAACCGCGTGCGTCTCAATGCGATGCTTCGAAGCGCAGGTAGTGCCTGGTCTACTGCAAACCCCTGCCTATGCGCAGGCCGTGATGAGTTCGGGCCTCCGACCAGACGTGTTGGAGGAGCGCGTCTACGCCCGCTTGGAGCGACAGGAGATCCTCGCGCGTGACGACGCGCCACGCATGTGGTTCGTCCTCGACGAGGCTGCACTCCGGCGTCCTGTCGGCGGCCCGAAGGTAATGCATGACCAGTTGGCCAAGTTGGTCGACGTGGCCACGATAAACCCGCGGGTCGAGATCCGAATGCTGCCCTTCTCATCCGTGACCTATGCCGGGCTGGACGGTTCCTTCTTCGTTCTGAGCCTTCCTGGAGGATTGGACGTCGCCTACCATGAAGGCCCCGAGATCAGCCACCTCATCGAGGACGGAACGACGGTGGCGGAATACAGAGTACGTTTCGACCTGGTCATGGGTGAGTCGCTCCGAGCAGGCGAGTCTCTCAAGGCGATCCAGCAGATCCAGGAAGGCTACGCGTGAGCACCACAGATCGGTCGGCACCCCAGTGGCGCAAGAGCAGTCGCAGCAGCGGCCAAGGCGGCGCATGCGTCGAGGTCGCGGCCCTCGCCCCCGCCGTCGCCGTCCGGGACTCCAAGGACCCTGACGGCCCCTGCCTCACCCTCGTCCCCACTGCCTGGCAAGCGCTCACTGACCACATCAAGAGCGGCACACACGACCTCCCCTAACCTCGGTCGCTGTCCGCTCCAACCCGCCGCCCCCTTCGGCTCAACCGCTCGCGGAACTCATGGTCGCTGGTCATCTCTTCGGCGGAACCGTGGACGGGGCGATGAGTTTTGTCGGTGGCGGGGGTCAGTATCGGCGGTCGAAGCATGCCGGACGGCGCTCGGAGGGAGCAGCCATGAGCGGAGTGCGGGTTCTGGTCGGGACGCGGAAGGGCGCGTTCATCCTCACCGCGGACGGGTCGCGCAAGGACTGGAAGGTCAGCGGGCCCCATTTCGGCGGCTGGGAGGTCTACCACGTCGCGGGGTCGGCCGCCGATCCGGCGCGGCTGTACGCGTCGCAGTCGACGGGGTGGTTCGGGCAGCTGATCCAGCGGTCGGACGACGGGGGCGCGACATGGCGGCCGGTGGGGAACGAGTTCGCCTACGAGGGGGTGCCGGGGACGCACCAGTGGTACGACGGCACACCGAAGCCGTGGGAGTTCAAGCGCGTCTGGCATCTGGAGCCGTCGCCGACGGACCCGGACACCGTCCACGCGGGGATCGAGGACGCCGCCCTGTTCCGGTCGGTCGACGGCGGGGCGTCGTGGCAGGAGCTTCCCGGGCTGCGTGAGCACGGGTCCGGGCCGTCCTGGCAGCCGGGCGCCGGCGGGATGTGCCTGCACACGATCCTGCGGGATCCCGTGAACGCGGCGCGCATGTACGTGGCCATCTCGGCGGCGGGCGCGTTCCGGACGGACGACGCCGGCAAGACGTGGAAGGCGATCAACCGCGGGCTGCGTTCGGAAGGCATCCCCGACGAGGACGCCGAGGTCGGGCACTGCGTGCACCGCATCACGATGCATCCGGCGCGTCCCGAGGTGCTCTACATGCAAAAACATTGGGATGTCATGCGCAGCGACGACGCGGGCGAGAACTGGCGCGAGATCAGCGGCGACCTGCCGAGCGACTTCGGATTCCCGATCGCCGTCCACGCGCACGAACCGGACACCGTGTACGTCGTCCCGATCAAGAGCGACTCCGAGCACTACCCGCCGGAGGGGCGACTGCGCGTCTACCGCAGCCGCGTCGGCGGGAACGAGTGGGAGCCGCTCACCGAGGGGCTGCCGCAGAGCCACTGCTATGTGAACGTGCTGCGGGACGCGATGGCCGTCGACTCGCTCGATTCGTGCGGCGTCTACTTCGGTACGACGGGTGGGCAGGTATACGCGTCCGCCGACGCCGGCGACACGTGGGAGCCCATCGTCCGCGACCTGCCGGCCGTGCTGTCGGTGGAAGTCCAGACGCTGCCATGATCCGCGTCGTGCTGCCCGCGCACCTGCGCGTGCTCGCCGGTGTGCAGGGCGAGGTGGAGCTGGACGTCCCCGAGCCGGTCACGCTGTGCACGGTCCTGGACGCCCTGGAGGCCCGGTATCCGGTACTGCGCGGGACGATCCGCGACCGCGCCACCGGACGCCGCCGGGCGTTCGTCCGCTTCTTCGCCTGCGAGCAGGACCTGTCGCACGACCCGCCGGAAACGGTGCTCCCCGAACGCGTCGCCGCGGGCACCGACCCTTTCATGGTCGTCGGCGCCATGGCCGGCGGATGAGCGGGCGAGGGGGCGGGAGCGGCGGGCCGCCCCCGCCCCTCGTCCGGCTCCGCTAGCAGCGGGTGACCCGGCCCTTCACGATCCTCACGTAGGCGCCCGAGACGTAGTCCTTGGGGCTGCTGTAGCCCATGCGGTACCAGACGCGGGTGTGGCGGACCTTCTGACCGCGCGTCCAGCACTTGATGAAGAACCGCTGGCCGGGCTTCAGCCAGCCGACCCGCTTGGAGTGCGAGGTCGGCCTCGACCGGATCGCGAGCTTGTGGCGGCTGATCACCTTCCCCGTCGCGTACTGGTACCCGGCGGCGGCCGGCGTGCTCGCCCCCTCGGCGGCCGGCGGGGCCGACGCCTGCGCGGCCGGCGCACCGGCGAGGCCGGCGCCGACGGCGCCCGCGAGCAGCAGGGTTGCGAAACTATGGCGCAGTTTCACGAACTCTCCCTTTCAAGAGTGTGTTGATAGGCATGACGGTTCTGCCCCTCTGTAACTGAGAACTAACCCTAAGTAACGACAGTGGACGGCTATGTCCACTTCATCTGGTCGCTCGGCGAACGTTGCTCCCGCCTGGTGCTGTCGGAGCGCGCCGTACCTGCGGGGAAGGCGGCCGAAGTGGAGGGCCGCCTCCGCTCGATGGGCGACCGGCGTCCCGGCGGCGGTCCTGGGTGAGGTGGGACTGGAGCCCTGTCCGTTTTCGGGGGTGGGCGGTTACAGTGCCCGCGTGCGGGTGGTTGTTACTGGTGCGGCGGGGTTCATCGGGAGCCATGTCGTCGACGCGTTCTCGGACGCGGGGCATGAGGTTCTCGCGGTGGACGCGCCGGGGCGGTCGCTGGCGCCGGAGGTGGCGCGGCGGACGTGGGCGGAGGTCGCGGCGAGGCCGGGGGTCGTCGCCGCGGACATCGACCTCGCCGTGGACGAACTGGACGTCGTCGCGGCGGCGGACCTCGTCGTCCATCTGGCGGGGCGGCCGGGCGTGCGCGACTCGTGGGGGCCCGGACGGGCCGTGGTCGAGCGGGACAACGTGACGGCGACGCGGCGGCTGCTCGCGGCCTGCACCGGCGCCCGGCGCAGGCCGAAGGTCGTGGTCGCGTCGAGTTCATCGGTGTACGGGTCGGCGGGGCGGCGGCCGAACCGGGAGGACGACCCGCTCAGGCCCGAGAGCCCCTACGCGGTCAGCAAGGTCGAGGTGGAGCGGCTCGCGGGCCTCGCGGCCGGCGACGGCCTCCGGGTCGTGCTGCTCAGGTACTTCTCGGTGTACGGGCCCCGGCAGCGGCCCGACATGGCGTTCCACCGGTTCGCGGAGGCCGCGCTGGACGGCCGCCCGCTGCCGGTGTTCGGCGACGGGCGCAGGTCGCGGAGCTTCACGCATGTCGGCGACGTGGTGTCGGCGACGCTCGCGGCGGCGGCCGCGGAACTGCCGCCCGGTATCGCCATCAACGTCGGTCACGGCGAGCACGTGGCGGTGCGGGACGCGATCGCGATGCTGACGGACGCCCTCGGCGTCGAGGCGGAGATCCAGCGGGAGACGCCCGTGGCCGGTGACGCCTCCCGGACGTGGGCCGACGTCGCGCGCGCCCGGCGGCTGCTCGGCTGGACGCCCGCGATCGGCCTCCGGGCCGGGCTCGCGGACCAGATCTCCTGGCATCGGGCGCTCCGGACGATGGAGGAGGTGCGAGTCGGATGAGGCATAGGGCGGCCTATGTCGCGTTCGACCGGTTCCCGTCGAGCAAAGGGTCGGCGGTGCACATCGCGCAGATGGCCGACGAGCTGTTCGCGCACTACGGCGGCGGGCTCCTCGGCGTCATCGGCGGCGGCGACCTGCCCCGCTACCAGCGCGAGGGGACGCGGGAGATCGCGCGGTTCGACGCGCCGATCCCGAACCTCATCGACCGGGCCGAGGCGTTCTCCGGCTGGGTCGCCGACCACCTGGCGCCGCACTGGGAGACCCTGGAGGTCTGCCACGTGCGGGACCCGTGGAGCGCGCTCCCGGCGGTCGCGGACGGACGGCGCCACACGGTCGTCTACGAGGTCAACGGCCTGCCGTCCATCGAGATGAGCCACACGTGGCCGTGGGCGGCGCCGAGCACGCTCGGCAAGATCCGCGAGCTGGAGCGGTTCTGCCTGGAGCGCAGCGACGCGGTCGTGGTGCCGTCGCGGGTGATCGGCGACGCCGTCCGGGAGCGCGGCGTCCCCGAGCGCAGGATCCACCTGGTGCCCAACGGCGCCGACGTTCCGCGTGAAACCGAACGGCCCGCCGATGCGCCTGAACGGTATGTCGTCTATGTCGGCGCGACGCAGCCGTGGCAGGGCCTGGACGTGCTGATGCGCGCGTTCGCCCGCCTCGCCGACCTCGACGGGCTGCGGCTGGTCATCTGCGCGTCCGTCCCGGAGCGGCGGGCGAAGCACGTGCGGCGGCTCGCCGAGCGCCTCGGGGTCGCCGGGCGGGTCGACTGGCGGTTCGCGCTGCCGCACCACGAGGTCGCCGCGTGGCTGGCGCACGCCGAGGCGTCCCTCGCTCCGCTGACCGGCTGCGCCCGCAACCTGGACCAGGGCTGCGCGCCGCTGAAGGTGATCGAGTCGATGGCGGCGGGCGTGCCGGTCGTCGCCTCGGACCTGCCGGCGGTCCGCGAGCTGATGGCGGACGGGGTGCACGGGCGGCTCGTCCCGGCCGACCGCCCCGCCGAGCTGGCCCGGGCCGTCCGCATCCTGCTGGAGTACCCGCAGGAGGCCGCCGCGATGGGGCGGAGGGGCCGCGAGCACATCGAGGAGAGCCTGACCTGGGCGCGGTCGCGCGCCCGGCTGGCGCAGGTCTACCGGACGCTGGATCGATAGGTGGTCGGACACGTGGTCGAACGGGTGGTCGAACGGGTGGTGCCCCATGTTCTGGCGTAAGCAGAAGGCCGCCATCGAGCGGTTCCATCCGCTGCACAGGGCGCTCACGCTGGAGAAGGGCTTCTCGGTCTCGCTGCGGCGGGACGAGTGGGAGCCGGTGATCGCGAGCCTCGCGGCCCACGGCGCCGCCGTGAGCCGGCGCAAGTGGCAGCTGCACGATCGGGTCCCGGGCGTGCTCGTGCCGATGCTGCGGGTGCTGACCGCCGACATGGCGCCGGACGGGCGGCTGGCGGTGGCGGCGGACATGCGCGGCTCGCAGGTCCCGGAGAAGAACGGGCCGCGGCAGGAGCTGCACGTCCAGCGGCCGGTCATCAAGATGCAGCAGTGGTTCGCGTTCGACGCGTGGCTGCGGATGCGGGCGGAACTGCGGGACGGCAGCGTCCTCGACGTCGTCGTCACCGACCGGGTGCGGTACCGCTGGCGCCGGAAGCGGAACCCGCGCGGCAAGCTCAAGGACAAGACCAAGACCAAGACGGTGCAGCTGGTGCAGGTCACCCGGCGGCTGCCGAAGGACGCGGCCGTCCGGCGGCCCCCGTCGCCGCCGCCCGGCTGGGTCAGGGTCCAGGTCAGGGAGGGCAGGCGGATGGTGATCCGCGCGAGCGGCAAGTTCCCGGGCCCGCGGGAGAACCAGGCCATGGTCGACCTGATCCTGCAGGTGTCGACGGAGCCGTTCCGCTGGACGCCGCCCGGCACGGCCGTGAGGAGGACCACGTGACCCGCTGCACCGTGACCACCGGATTCTTCGTGCTGGGGCGCTGCGGCCAGGCCGCGGTGGCGTCCTGCCCGCAGTGCCGGCGCGCCGTCTGCGCCCAGCACGCCGCGCAGGGCGGGCTGTGCCCCGAGTGCGCGGCGGCGCACGGGTACGGGACGCAGGACCCGCACCACCCGGCGTGGACGGGCGGGTACCGGCGCCACTACTACCAGCGCAGCTCGCAGACCTACAGCGACATCTACTGGTACTCCTCGTTCAACGAGTACGACCGGGGCGCGTTCAATCCGGGCGACGACTACTCCTACGGCGGCGACTGGGGGCCGGACGACGACACCGGCTTCGTGGACAGCTGATGTCCCGCGTCCTGTGGCTCACCGAGCACTACCCGCCGAGCCAGGGCGGCATGGCGCAGTCGTGCGACCGGATCGTGCGGGGGCTGCGCGGCGCGGGCGTCGAGGTGGACGTCGTCCACCTGACCCGCCGCGCCCGCCCGTGGGGGGTGCGGCGGGAGCTCGGCGGGCGGCTGGTGACCGCGCCGCTCGGCGACGACGCCGAGCACGCGCTGCGCCGACTGTGGACGACGATCACCGCCGAGAACCTCACCGGGTACGGCCATGTCGTGGCGTTCGGCGGCGTCTACGCGATGCTCGCCGCGCCCGTCCTGTCCTCGCTGCTGGACGCGCCGCTGGTCACGCTGCTGCGCGGCAACGACATCGACGCCGGCGTGTTCTCGATGCGGCGGCGCGGCGTGCTGGCGGACGCGCTGCGCGCCTCGTCCCGCGTCTGCGTCGTCGCCCGGTCGCACGCACCCCTGGTGGCGGCGCTCGCCCCGGACGCGCCGGTCGCCTTCGTCGCGAACAGCGTCGACACGGCGCAGTGGCGGATCCTGCCGTCCGAGCGGGCCAGGGGGCGCGCGTGGCGGGAGGAGAACGTCGAGCCGGGCCGCCGCACGATCGGCCTCATCGGGCAGCTCAAGGTCAAGAAGGGCGTCGGCTTCCTGCTGGACGCGCTCGACGCGTCCGGCCGCACCGGCGCGTTCCACCTGCTGCTGGTCGGCGAGGTCGAGGAGTCCGTGCGGGAGTGGCTCGCCGGGCACGACGTCCCGCACTCGCTCCTGCCGTTCATGGAGCGCTACGACCTGCCGGCCGTCTACGCGGGCTCCGACCTCGTGGCCCTGCCGTCGTTCTATGACGGGATGCCGAACGTGGCGCTGGAGGCGGCGGCGCTGGGCGTCCCGCTGATCGCGTCGGACGGCGGCGGGCTCGCCGACCTCGTCGACGACGAGATCGGGTTCACCTTCCCCGCCGGGGACGCGCACGGCTGCCGCGCGGCGCTCGACCGGGCCGCGCGGGCGGGCGCCGAGGAGCTGGCGAAGCTCGGCGCGGCGGGCGCGGAGCGGATCCGGCGCGATTTCACCCCGGCGGCGGAGACCGCCGGGTACCTGGCCGTCCTCGACGCGGCCCGGTGATCGTCTGCTACGCGGCCGGGGACGGGCTCGGCCATCTGACGCGGCTCCGAGCCGTCCTGCACACGCTCGCGTGGGACGGGCCGGTGACCGTGGTGACCGGGTCGCGGTTCGCCGCCGATCCGCGCGTCACGGGCGGCTGGGACGTCGTGGAGAGCGCGGCGGACCTCGCCCCGGACGAAGTGATCGTGGACGCGTTCCCCGCCGGCCTCAAGGGCGAACTGACCCGCTTCCCGCCCGGGACGAGGGTCACGCACCTGGCCCGGCTGCTGCGCTGGGACGTATACCGGCCGCTGCTCCCCGCCGACCCACCGCGCTTCGACCGCACGTTCGTCCTGGAGCCGCTTGATCCCGCCCACGGGACGTACCTGCACGACGCGTCGGACGAGGTCGCACCCCTGACCCTGACCGATCCCCCATCGGAGCCGATCGACGTCGACGGCTGGCTCATCGTCCACAGTGGGCCCGACCTGGAGACACTGGAACTCGTCTCCTACGCGCAGGACATGGCGTCCGCCGAAGGGGTGAGCCCGCCCATCACCCTGGTGTCGCCCCAAAGGCCGCATGGCCTTCCCCCGGGCATCGCCCACCTCGACATCTACCCGGCTTACACGCCGGGCCCGAATGTCGAGCGCATCATCACCGCGGCCGGGTTCAACGCCGTCCGCCAGTACGCGCCCTGGCGGGAACGGCACCGGATGCTGCCGTTCCCGCGCAGCCTGGACGACCAGTTCGCGCGCGCCGCCCGCGCCAGACGCGAAACCGGCGCTAGACGGGCAACGTGAGGTCGAACTCGATCTCGACGTCGTCGGCGAGCCGCAGCGCGCCGAAGAACGCCGAGTACGGCTTGATGCCCCAGCGTGACTGCGTCACCGTGAGACCTCCCCGCACCCGATCACCGTCCAGGGCGGCGCGGATCCGCACCGGTTTCGTCCGGCCCATGATCGTCAGGTCGCCCTCGACGGCGTCGTCCCCGACCGCCGTGGAGACGAAGGTGATCTGCGGATACCGCCCGGTGTCGAGGATCTTGCGCAGATTCTTGGTGATGTCCGCGCGGTCCCCGTCCGACAGCGGCAGCGCGCCGCCGGCGCCCTCCCGGACCTCCAGCCCGTCCACCTCGACCGCGACCTCGGCGGACGACTCCTGCAGCGGCTCGCGGGCCGTGACCGACGCCGACCACCGGGTGGCCTCGATGGTGAGGTCGTGCCCCGCCCGCCGGCCGAGCCCGCTGCGGCCCGTGCGGAGCAGCAGCCGCCCGTCGTCCGGTCCCAGCTGAAACGTTCCCTCCATGCCTCCCACCC
>NZ_SMJW01000107.1 GCF_004348335.1 Actinomadura bangladeshensis
GGGCGGGGCGGGCCGCTCGTCCTCGCGCTGCTCGGGCGGCTGCGCGCCCGCCGGGCCGGCCTGGCCGCCGAGCTGCGGAGCCCCGAACACCACGGTGCGGTCGCCCAGCGGCCGCGCGGGGGGCTCCTGGCCCTCCACCGGGCCGGGCTGCCCCTCGTCCTCCGGCAACGGCCGCTGCGGACCCTGCGTACCGTCGTTCTCGGTCATCGTCGGGCTCCTTCAGCGCCGTCGTCCCGGGGCTCCTCAGTCCCGGAAGCCCGGAGGCGCGCGGCGCATAACGCCGCCTCCGGACCTTCACCCTTGTCACCACGTGGCGGTCCTGCCAGGCGTGGGCGTTCTCGTCCACAGCCTGCCCCGATCGCCCGGGGAATCGCAAATCACCACCCCCTGATAGACGCCGGACATCGCCCGTACGTTCCGTACGGGGCGTCCGCACCCATCGCCCCGTCAGGAGTGCCCGAGGACCGCGTGCGGACGGTACGGGGCCTCCAGTCGCGCGACCTCCTTCTCGTCCAGTTCCAGGCTCTCGGCGGCGATCGCGTCGTCCATGTGCGTGAGTTTCGTCGCTCCCACGATCGGCGCGGTCACCCCGGGGCGGCCGAGCAGCCACGCGAGCGCGATTTGCGCCGCCGGCACGCCGCGCTCGCCCGCGACCTCACGCACGGCGTCGACGACGTCGAAGTCGTCGTCGGTGTAGAGGCCGTCACCGAAAGCGTCGTTTCGGGACCGGACGGTCTTGCGCTCACCACCCCGCTCCCGGTTCCCGGCGAGCATGCCGCGTGCTAGGGGGCTCCACGGGATGAGGCCCACTCCTTGGTCGGCGCAGAGCGGGTTCATCTCGCGCTCCTCTTCCCTGTAGAGGAGGTTGTAGTGGTTCTGCATCGAGACGAACTTCGTCCAGGCGTGCATCTCGGCGGTGTGCTGGGCCTTGGCGAACTGCCACGCGTACATGCTGGACGCTCCGATGTACCGCGCCTTGCCCGACCTCACCACGTCGTGCAGGGCCTCCATGGTCTCCTCGATGGGCGTCCCGTAGTCCCACCGGTGGATTTGGTAGAGGTCGACGTAGTCGGTGCCGAGCCGCCTCAGCGAATCGTCGATGCCCGCCAGGATGTGCTTGCGCGACAGTCCCCGGTCGTTGGGCCCCTCCCCCATCGGCATGCAGACCTTGGTGGCCAGGACGTAGTCGTCGCGCCGGGTGAAGAGCTTCGGGAGCAGGCGCCCGGTGATCTCCTCACTCGCCCCCAGCGAGTACACGTCGGCGGTGTCGAAGAACGTGACGCCGCCCTCGACGGCGCGCCGGACGATCGGCTCCGCCGCCTCCTCGTCCAGCGCCCATTTCCGCACCGCGGGGTCGCCGTAGCTCATCATCCCGAGGCAGATCCGCGAAACCTTCAGTCCGGTGGTGCCGAGCCGTACCTGTTGCATGGGCAACTCCTCTCAACCCCTCCACGGTGCCGCGCCGTCCCGTGCAGCACCACCCCTGCCGGACGACTTCCGCGCCGGCCCGACGCGGCGGCCGCAACCGGAGGGCGGGCTTCGGGATAGAGGAGGGTGTCAGCATCCTCTAGGCCCCCGGAGAAGCACTCCATGAAGACACGCACATGCACGCGGTGAGCCGTGCCGAGGGCGAGCTGGACGACTCCCGCATCGTCGCCGCGTCGCTGGACGACCCCGAGGCGTTCGGCGAGCTGTTCCGGCGCCACGCGCCGAAGCTGCACGCCTACATCAGGCGGCGCCTCGGGCCGGCGCTCGCCGACGACCTGGTGTCGGAGGCGTTCGCGACGGCGTTCCGGCAGCGCGCGAGGTTCGACGGGCGCCGGGAGTTCGGCGCCTGGCTGTGGGGCATCGCCGCCAACCTGATCGCCCGGCACCACCGCCAGGAGAGCCGCATGTACCGGGCGTTCGCCCGGACGGGGACCGATCCCGCCGAGGACGGCGTCGCCGACACGGCGAGCGACCGCGCGTCGGCCGCCGCGCTCGGGCCGGGCCTCGCGAAGGCGCTCGCGTCGCTGAACGCGCAGGAGCGCCACGCCGTCCTGCTGCTGGCGTGGGCGGAGCTGTCCTACGCCGAGATCGCGGCGGCGCTCGACCTGCCGCTCGGCACGGTCAAGGCCAAGATCCACCGGGCCCGGAGGAAGCTCCGCAAGGCCCTGCCCGAGGAGGAGACCCATGGATGAGATCGACGCGCTGCGGGGCATGCGGACGGCGCTGGCCGAGGAGGAGGGCCCGGAGCGCCTCGCCCTGCGCACCGACTGGCGGAACGGCCCCCGGGAGCGTCCCCGGCGCCGGCTGAGGATGCCGGTGATAGCGGTCGCGGCGACCGCCGCCGTCGCCGCCGGGGCGGTCACCGTCGTCGTCCTGCGGCCCGGAGGCGACGCGCCCCCCGCCCCGCACGGGACGACGGCCATCGCCCCCGGCAACGCTCTCCTGGTGGCCGCGACCAACGCGCAGAAGGCGCCCGCCGGGCGGTACTGGCACACCAAGACCGTCATGGGCGAGGTCTTCTCGGTCGGCAAGAGCCCGTCGAACCACTACAAGGTGGATTCGAGGCAGGGGAACGAGGCGTGGATCGACGTCACCGGCCTCACCCGAACGACCCACATCGAGATCCCCGACGTCCCCCTCACCGCGCAGGACAGGGAGAAGTGGGAGGCGGCGGGTTCGCCCGCGTGGGTCACCGTCCCGAACCCGGAGGGTCCGGACGGCGAGGTCCACCTGGACATGTCGGAGCAGACCAGTGGCCGGTCGCCGTGGCCGGCGTCCGTCGAACGGTTCCAGGGCATGACGCCGCGCCAGATCGCCGCGCTGCCCACGCGTCCGGAGGAACTGGAGAAGGTGCTGCTGAACCTCAAGGGCCACTGGCACGCCGTCTCCAAGGACGGCGAGAAGGAGGAGCCGATCCGCGCCTTGCGGGGGCGGGAGCGGATCCGGGCGCTGAGCGAGGTGGCCGGAACCCTGCTGTCCACCGCGCCCGCGCCGCCGGCGGTGCGCGCGGCGGTGTTCCGGTTGCTGGCGGACCTGCCCGGCGTCAAGGCCGAGGGCCCGACGACCGATCCGCTCGGCCGGCCCGGGATGGCGATCTCGCTGCCGCTGAAGACGACCGCGCCGCTCGGGTTGTTCACCGCTCCGAGGCAGCTCGGCACCTACCGGCGCCAGTTCATCGTCGCCCCGGACGCCGGTTCCCTGCTGGCGATCCGCGACCTGGTCGTGACGCCGCCGCACGGCAGCCGGCCGCTCCCTCCCGGGGACGACGGCAAGCCGCGCTCCCTGAAGGCGAGGAACATGCCCGACCGCTTCCACAAGCCCGGCGAAATGGTCGCGTACCAGGCGTTCGAGGTCGCCGAATGGACCGACGCGAAGCCCCCGGCGAACTGATGGCCACCGTCTGATCCACACCGTTGAGGGCCCGTCCGGCGGGACGGGCCCTCTTGAATGCCCCAGATATCCGTAAAGGTGCCCTTAAGAGCCAGTTGATTACGGTTTGCGACCTCTATCAGGGAGGGCACCCTCCGATCACCAGGTCGGCAGCGCCGTACGGCCGACCGGGAGGGGGATCACATGACGACCAAGACCGCATCGCCCATGGCACACGAGCGGCACCGGACCTCGGGGTGGCTCGCCTTCGCCGGCACACTCGCCCTGGTGATCGGGGCGTTCAACGTCATCGACGGCCTGGTGGGGCTGTTCAGGGACGACTACTACCTCGTCGGCCAGAACCAGATCCTCGTCTTCGACTACACGACGTGGGGCTGGATCTGGCTGATCATGGGCATCGTCCAGATCGCGGTCGGCGCGGCGATCCTGTCGGGGAAGATGTGGGCTCGCGCGACCGGGGTCTTCTTCGCCGTCGTCGCCGCCATCGGGCATCTGGCGTTCCTGCTCGCCTTCCCGCTCTGGTCGGTGCTGACGATCGCGCTGTGCGTCCTGCTGATCTACGCGCTCACCGCACCGCCGCCGGGGGCGAAGGCCGGCTGACCGGGCGCCACCGGGGCGCCCGGCACACCGAAGGGGCCCGTCCGGGATGGACGGGCCCCTTCGCGATGCGCGTTCGGTGTGCGCGCGGTATGCGCGGCGGGCTCAGGCGAACGCGTCGCACTCCACGGTGGCGCGGCGCTCGGTCATGCCCTGCTGGACCGCGGCGTTCACGCACGCCTGCTGCTTCTCGTTGAGCTTGGGCTGACCGCACTCGGTGACGCTGGAGTAGGTGCGGCAGTCCTGGCGCGCGCTCTGGTCCGGGGACGCCTGCGCGACGGCCGCGCCGCCGCCCACTCCCCCGGCACCGACGACGGCGGCGATCAGTGCCCCGGTCATGACCCTCTTCATCTGCTTTCTCCCCCGTCGCGTACATCTGGCAACGGGAGCCTTCATCCCCGCCCCCCAAGCCACAAAACCAGACAAAGAGGTAAAAAAAGACGTTTGACCGCAGGTCACCTGCGCGGCGCCCGGATCAGCGCGCGAATTCGGCGCGGACGCCCAGCAGCCGCACCGGCCGCCGCGCCGTGAACGCGGTGAGCGCGGCGAGTGCGGCCTGCTCGATCCGGTGCCGTCCGGCCGTCGGCGCCTCCAGCGTCCGGCCATGGGTCTGCGTGATGAACGGCGCGTACCGAACCTTGACGACGACCCGGACGACGTTCCTCCCGTCTTCGGCGACGTCGCCGGCGACCTGCCGGGCCAGGCGGGACACCTCGCGGCGGACGTCGTCCCAATCGTCCAGATCATGCTGGAAGGTGGTCTCCCGACCGCACGACCGCGGCACATGGGGCGCGTCGCTCACCGGCGACCCGTCCCGGCCCTGGGCCAGCCGGATCAGCCACGGCCCGGTCGCGGGGCCGACCTCCCCGGCGAGGACGTCCGGATCGGCCGCCGCGAGGTCGGCGACCGTGGCGATGCCGAGAGCCCTGAGCCGCTTGGCGGTCTTCGCACCGATGCCCCACAGCGCGTCGGTCGGCCGGTCGCCGAGCACCTCGAACCAGGTGTCGGCGGTGAGCCGGAAGACCCCGGCGGGCTTCCCGAAGCCGGTCGCCAGCTTCGCCTGGAGCTTGTTCTGCCCGATGCCCACCGTGCATTCGAGCCCGGTCGCCGCGCGCACCCGGTCGCGCGCCTCCCGCGCCACGGCCTCGGGATCGTCGCCGTCGACGGCCAGGAACGCCTCGTCCCAGCCGAGGACCTCGACCACCGCGCCCAGGCTCCGCAGCGCGTCCATCACCTGCCGCGAGGCGGCCTCGTAGACGTCCCGGTCCACGGGCAGGAAGACCGCGTCCGGGCAGCGCCGCGCCGCCGTCCTGAGCGGCAGCCCGGAGTGCACGCCGTACTCGCGCGCCTCGTACGAGGCCGTGCTGACGACGCCGCGCTTCGCCGGATCGCCGTCCCCGCCGACGACGACCGGCCGCCCGCGAAGCTCAGGCCGCCGCAGCACCTCCACGGCCGCGATGAACTGGTCGAGATCGACGTGCAGCACCCAACGAGCCACACCCCCTTGTCCCCCACCAGCCCGAACACACTCACACCGCGCGCGGAACGAACGTTACGGAGAGGGACGCGTCAGGGGCCCTCGCCAACCGATCGAGCACCCGAATCGTCGGTTCTGCGCCTCCAGCGTGGGCGGGAGGCAGTCCGTTCCACGGGTGCCCCCGTCCCTGATCAAGGCCTCGTCTTCGCTCGGCTTCTCGGTGGCTTCGGCCCGTCCGGTCCTAAG
Organism: Actinomadura bangladeshensis; assembly: GCF_004348335.1. Lineage (GTDB taxonomy): Bacteria > Actinomycetota > Actinomycetes > Streptosporangiales > Streptosporangiaceae > Spirillospora > Spirillospora bangladeshensis. The sequence continues at coordinate 5,699 of NZ_SMJW01000107.1, forward strand.
GGTTCGTGTACTGGCGGCATTGGCCGGTGAACGTGGCGGCGAGTTCGGTGTCCAGGACCGACCGGGCGAGTTCCTCGGTTGCGGGATCGCGGTGGATCTGCAGGGCGAGGCCCTCGGTGACGGCCAGGAGGCGGACGGCGGCGGGTTCCGGGTCGGTGTCCGGTTCGACTTCGCCGCACTCCTTGCCGTTGTGGACGGCCCGCGCGAGGTCGGCGCGCACGGACCGCGCGGTCGCGGCGTCGACCTCGGCGAGGGCGGGGGCGTCGAGCGCGCGTCCGGCGAACGCCCTGGTGACGCGGAACTCGGTGCGGCGCACGGCGTCCAGCGGCAGGAACTCGGCCAGCGCCTGCGCGAGGACTCCGGCGATGGGGCGCCGGTGCTCTATCCCGGCCTGGATCCGCTGGTCGACCCTGGCCCGGATGGACGCGCTGACGTGGTCGAACGCGTGCAGCAGCATCTCGTCCTTGGTGCGGAAGTAGTGCTGCACCAGGCCGACCGAGATGCCCGCGGCGGCGGCCGTGCGGGCGACGGTGACGGCGTCCAGGCCCTGTTCGGAGATGAGTTCGCAGACGGCCGCGGCGATCTGGCGGCGGCGCTGCTCGTGGTCGGCTGTCCTCGGCACTTGATAACCATATCGCCATACGGTAAAAACCGTATCGCCATACGGTTATTCGACCTCACCGAGGAACGTCCCCATGCGCTCACTCCGTCCGTACAGGTCCGCCAGGGCCTTCGTCCTACCCGTGCTCGTCGTGCTCTGCCTGCTGATGTGCGCACCCGTCGCGTCGGCCGGCGCACCGCCGGATCGGTACGCGGCCATCGACGCGTACGTGCGCCACCGGATGGAGGCCACGCACACCCCGGGCCTCTCCTATGCCGTCGTCGGACCGGACGGCCCGCTGCACCAGCGGTCGTGGGGCACGGACGGACGGGGCGAACCCGTCACCGCCCGGACGCCGTTCGTCTGGGGTTCGCTCGCCAAACCCGTCACGGCGACGGCCGTCATGACGCTGGTGCAGTCGGGACGTCTCCGCCTGGACGACCGGGTCGTCGGACACCTGCCCGGATTCCGGTTCGGCGGGGCGGCGCACGCGTCCCGGGTGACGGTCCGCCATCTGCTGACCCAGACTGCCGGCATCCCCGCATCGGCGACGTCCAAGGTCACCGACTGCTACGGGCCGGACTGCCCGCTTCCGGCGAAACGGCTTCGGGCGCTGGACGGCATCACTCCGCTCGGCCCTCCGGGCACCGAGTACGCGTATACGAGCGCCAACTATGTCGTCCTGACCGCGCTCGTCGAGGCCGTCACGGGACGCCCGTTCGCCGAGTACCTCCGGCAGGCCGTGCTCGCTCCGGCCGGGATGAACGGCGCCATCGCCGACGCCGCCTCCGCCCGGCAGCGGCGGCTGCCGCCGGGGCACCAACTCTTGTGGGGCTTCCCGGTCGCCGTCGCGGACGGCTTCGACGATCACGGCGCCGGCTACGGCTACATGGGCGGGGACCTCGGGGACCTGTCCGCCTTCGCGTCCCTCCAGCTCCGCGCGGGCAGGACGGCCGGCGGCGGCACCGTCCTCACCACCGAATCCGTGCGCCTCATGCGCGAGGAAGGCCTCGGCGGCAGCGGCTACGGCCTCGGCTGGCGTATCGGCGGGCTGGACGCGCCGCTCGACACGGCTCTCTGGCACACCGGCGGTACACCGGGCTATTCAGCCATGATGTTCGTGCTGCCGCAGCGGAATGTCGCGCTGGTCGTGGAGCAGAACCTGTACGGGCTCCTCCAGGACGCGGCGGTCATGCGGGTCGGCTTCGGCGCCGCCCGGATCCTCGCAGGCGGGCGGCCGGGCCCCGATCCGTCCGCGCTCCCGTACCTGCTGACCGTCTGGGGCGTCACCGGACTGGCCGCGGCGTTCATCGTGGCCGCCGGACGCTCGGCACTGCTGCTGCGCCGCCCCACCGGCCCGGCCTCTCCGCGACTCGCCGTCACCGTCGGATGGGTCCTCGCCGGCGCGCTCCCCGCGGCCGCCGTCGCGGCGCTGGCGGTCCTCGACGACATGAAGGCGGCGCTGGTCTGGGTTCCGGACGCCGTGATCGCGCTGTGGACGGCGTCCGCCGCGGGCACCGCCGTCGCCGCACTGCGCATCGTCCGCGCCGCCCGCGCACGGCGTCGGATCCCTTGAACGATCTAGCTATCGGCCTCAGCCGCTGGACGGGGCGCACGCGAAAAGGCCCCTCCCGGTTGGAAGGGGCCTTGCCGCGTGTCGTCAGGCACGGGGTGTCCGCGAGCCGGGACGCCGCCGGAGCGGCGTCCCGGGACGGGACGCTAGCGGTTGTACTGGCCGAAGTCGTACTCCTCCAGCGGCACGGCCTCGCCGGAGCCCTGACCGAAGGCGTACTCGGCGCCGTCGTCGTAGGAGCCGACGGAGTAGACCGCCGCCTTCGCCTCCTCGGTCGGCTCGACCCGGACGTTGCGGTACTGCGGCATGCCGGTACCGGCCGGGATGAGCTTACCGATGATGACGTTCTCCTTGAGGCCCAGCAGCGGGTCGCTCTTGGCGTGCATCGCGGCCTCGGTGAGCACCCGGGTCGTCTCCTGGAAGGACGCCGCCGACAGCCACGACTCGGTCGCGAGCGAGGCCTTGGTGATGCCCATCAGGACGGGGCGGCCGGCGGCGGGCGTGCCGCCCTCGGCCACGACGTTCCGGTTCGTCTCCTCGAAGATCGGACGCTCGACCAGGTCGCCCGGCAGCAGGTCGGTGTCGCCCGACTCGAGGATGTTCACCCGCTTCAGCATCTGGCGGACGATGATCTCGATGTGCTTGTCGTGGATCGACACGCCCTGCGACCGGTACACCTCCTGGACCTCCTGGACCAGGTGGAGCTGGACGGCGCGCGGGCCGAGGATGCGCAGCACCTCGTGCGGGTTGATCGCACCCGCGATGAGCTGCTGCCCGACGCCCACGGACTGGCCCTCCTTGACCAGCAGGCGGGACCGCATCGGCACCTGGTAGGCGATCTCGTCGGAGCCGTCGTCGGGGACGACGACGACCTTGCGGGCCTTCTCCGTCTCGTCGATCTTGACGCGGCCGGCGACCTCGCTGATCGGGGCCACACCCTTGGGGATGCGGGCCTCGAACAGCTCCTGGACGCGCGGCAGACCGTGCGTGATGTCGCCACCGGCCACACCGCCGGTGTGGAAGGTGCGCATGGTCAGCTGCGTGCCCGGCTCACCGATGGACTGCGCGGCGATGATGCCGACGGCCTCGCCGACGTCCACCCGCTTGCCGGTGGCCAGCGAACGGCCGTAGCAGGCGGCGCAGACGCCGATCTTGGCCTCGCAGACCAGGGCGCTGCGGGTGCGGACCTTCTCCACGCCCGCCTCGAACAGGCGCGTCACGACCGCGTCCGACAGGTCGGTGTCGGCCGGGTAGATGACCGTCCCGTCGACGACGACGTCCTCGGCGATCGTGCGGCCGGTGAGGCTCGTCTCCGTCGTCGGCAGCTTGATCACGCTGCCGTCCGACTGCCGCTCCACGATCTCGAACGGGATCGTGCGGTCGGTGCCGCAGTCCTCCTCGCGGACGATGACGTCCTGCGCGACGTCCACCAGGCGCCGGGTCAGGTAACCCGAGTCGGCGGTCCGCAGCGCGGTGTCGGCGAGGCCCTTGCGGGCGCCGTGCGTCGAGATGAAGTACTCGACGACCGACAGGCCCTCGCGGAAGGACGACTTGATCGGACGCGGGATGGTCTCGCCCTTGGGGTTGGAGACCAGGCCGCGCATGCCGGCGATCTGGCGGAGCTGCAGCGGGTTGCCGCGGGCGCCCGACTGGATCATCATCCAGATCGGGTTGGCCTTCGGGAACGCCTTCTCCATGTCCACCGCGACGTCCGCGGTGGCCTTGTTCCAGATCTCGATGAGCTCCTGCTTGCGCTCATCGTCGGTGATCAGGCCGCGGTTGAACTCCCGCTGCACCTTCTCGGCGCGCGCCTCGTAGCCGGCCAGGATGTCCTGCTTGTTCGGCGGCGTGATGACGTCGTCGATCGCGATCGTGACGCCGGACCGGGTCGCCCAGTGGAAGCCGGTGCTCTTCAGCGCGTCGAGCGCGTTGGCCACGGCGACCTTCGGGTACGTCTCCGCCAGCTCGTTGACGATCGCCGACAGCTGCTTCTTGCCGATCTCGTCGTCGACGAACGGGAAGTCGTCCGGCAGCGTCTCGTTGAACATGGCGCGGCCGAGCGTCGTCTCCAGCCGGTACGGCTGGCCGGGCTCGTACCCCTCCGGCGCGATCCAGTCGCGCGGCGGCGGCATGTCCTTCAGCCGGATCTGGATCTTGGCCTGCAGGTCGAGCTCGCCCCGGTCGTAGGCCATGATCGCCTCGGCGGCCGAGCCGAACGCGCGGCCCTCGCCGACGGCGCCGTCCTTCTGCGTCGTCAGCCAGTACAGGCCGATGACCATGTCCTGGGTGGGCATGGTGACGGGCTTGCCGTCCGACGGCTTCAGGATGTTGTTCGTCGACAGCATCAGGATCCGCGCCTCGGCCTGCGCCTCGGCGGACAGCGGCAGGTGCACCGCCATCTGGTCGCCGTCGAAGTCCGCGTTGAACGCGGTGCAGACCAGCGGGTGGATCTGGATGGCCTTGCCCTCGACCAGCTGCGGCTCGAACGCCTGGATGCCGAGCCGGTGCAGGGTCGGAGCGCGGTTCAGCAGCACCGGGTGCTCGGTGATGACCTCTTCCAGGACGTCCCACACGACGGGACGCGCGCGCTCGACCATCCGCTTGGCGGACTTGATGTTCTGCGCGTGGTTGAGGTCGACCAGCCGCTTCATGACGAACGGCTTGAACAGCTCCAGCGCCATCTGCTTGGGCAGGCCGCACTGGTGCAGCTTCAGCTGCGGGCCGACGACGATGACCGAACGGCCGGAGTAGTCGACGCGCTTGCCCAGCAGGTTCTGCCGGAACCGGCCCTGCTTGCCCTTGAGCATGTCGGACAGCGACTTCAGCGGGCGGTTGCCCGGCCCGGTGACCGGGCGGCCGCGGCGGCCGTTGTCGAACAGCGCGTCGACGGCCTCCTGCAGCATCCGCTTCTCGTTGTTGACGATGATCTCGGGCGCGCCCAGGTCGAGCAGGCGCTTGAGCCGGTTGTTCCGGTTGATGACCCGGCGGTACAGGTCGTTCAGGTCGGAGGTCGCGAAGCGGCCGCCGTCCAGCTGCACCATGGGACGCAGGTCCGGCGGGATGACCGGGATGCAGTCCAGCACCATGCCGAGCGGGCTGTTGCGGGTGTTGAGGAACGCCGAGACGACCTTCAGCCGCTTGAGGGCGCGGGCCTTCTTCTGGCCCTTGCCGGTGCGGATGATGTCGCGCAGCTTCTCGGCCTCGGCGTCGAGGTCGAAGTTCTGCAGCCGCGCCTGGATGGCCGCGGCGCCCATGCCGCCCTCGAAGTACTTGCCGAAGCGGTCGCGCATCTCGCGGTAGAGCAGCTCGTCGCCCTCCAGGTCCTGGACCTTGAGGTTCTTGAACCGGCTCCACACCTCGTCGAGGCGGTCGAGCTCGCGCTGCGCGCGGTCGCGCAGCTGCTTCATCTCCCGCTCGGCGCCGTCGCGCACCTTGCGCTTCTGGTCGGCCTTCGCGCCGGCCTCCTCCAGCTCCGCGAGGTCGCCCTCCAGCTTCTGCTGGCGGGCCTCGACCTGCGCGTCGCGGGCCTGCTCGATCTGCTGGCGCTCCACCGAGATGTGCGCCTCCAGCGTGGGCAGGTCGCGGTCGCGCCGCTCCGCGTCCACGCTGGTGATCATGTAGGCCGCGAAGTAGATGATCTTCTCGAGATCCTTCGGGGCCAGGTCCAGCAGGTAGCCGAGGCGGGACGGCACGCCCTTGAAGTACCAGATGTGCGTGACCGGCGCGGCCAGCTCGATGTGGCCCATCCGCTCGCGCCGCACCTTGGCGCGGGTCACCTCGACGCCGCAGCGCTCACAGATGATGCCCTTGAAGCGGACGCGCTTGTACTTGCCGCAGTAGCACTCCCAGTCCCGGGTCGGGCCGAAGATCTTCTCGCAGAAGAGCCCGTCCTTCTCCGGCTTGAGGGTCCGGTAGTTGATCGTCTCCGGCTTCTTCACCTCGCCGTGCGACCACTGGCGGATATCGTCGGCGGTCGCCAGACCGATGCGAAGCTCGTCGAAGAAGTTGACGTCAAGCAACTGTTTTCCCCTTGAGTTCTCAGACCTCGTCGACGCTCATCGCGCCCTCGTTAGGACGGCGGGACAGGTCGATGCCGAGCTCCTCCGCGGCGCGGAAGACGTCCTCGTCGGTGTCGCGCATCTCGATCGACATGCCGTCGCTGGAGAGCACCTCGACGTTGAGGCACAGCGACTGCATCTCCTTGATGAGCACCTTGAAGGACTCGGGAATGCCGGGCTCGGGGATGTTCTCGCCCTTGACGATGGCCTCGTACACCTTCACGCGGCCGAGGACGTCGTCGGACTTGATGGTCAGCAGCTCCTGGAGCGCGTACGCGGCACCGTACGCCTCCAGCGCCCACACCTCCATCTCACCGAAGCGCTGGCCGCCGAACTGGGCCTTACCGCCGAGCGGCTGCTGGGTGATCATGGAGTACGGGCCGGTCGAGCGCGCGTGGATCTTGTCGTCGACCAGGTGGAGCAGCTTGAGGATGTAGATGTAGCCGACGGAGATCGGGTCGCGGTAGGGCTCGCCGGTGCGGCCGTCGAACAGCCGCGCCTTGCCGCCGGGCTCGACCATCCGGTTGCCGTCGCGGTTGGGCAGCGTGCTCGTGATCAGCCCGGTGACGTCGCTCTCCTGGGCGCCGTCGAACACCGGCGTCGCGGTGTTCGTCCACGGCTCGGCCTGGTCGGCGCCGATGGCCTTCAGAGCGCGCTTCCACTCTTCGTCGTCGCCCTCGACCTTCCAGCCGCGGGAGGCGACCCAGCCGAGGTGGGTCTCCAGGACCTGGCCCACGTTCATGCGCCCGGGGACGCCCAGCGGGTTCAGGACGATGTCGACCGGCGTGCCGTCCTCCATGAACGGCATGTCCTCGACGGGGAGCACCTTGGAGATGACGCCCTTGTTGCCGTGCCGGCCCGCCAGCTTGTCGCCGTCGGTGATCTTGCGCTTCTGCGCGACGTACACCCGGACCAGCTCGTTCACGCCGGGCGGGAGCTCGTCGCCGTCGTCGCGGGAGAACACCCGGACGCCGATGACCTTGCCCTGCTCGCCGTGCGGCACCTTCAGCGAGGTGTCGCGGACCTCGCGCGCCTTCTCACCGAAGATCGCGCGGAGCAGCCGCTCCTCGGGGGTCAGCTCCGTCTCGCCCTTCGGGGTGACCTTGCCGACCAGGATGTCGCCGGGGACGACGTCCGCGCCGATGCGGATGATGCCGCGCTCGTCGAGGTCGGCGAGGACCTCCTCGGAGACGTTCGGGATGTCCCGGGTGATCTCCTCGGGGCCGAGCTTGGTGTCGCGGGCGTCGACCTCGTGCTCCTCGATGTGGATCGAGGAGAGGACGTCGTCCTGCACCAGGCGCTGGCTGAGGATGATGGCGTCCTCGTAGTTGTGGCCCTCCCACGGCATGAACGCCACGAGGAGGTTCTTGCCGAGCGCCATCTCGCCGTTGTCGGTGCACGGGCCGTCGGCGATGACCTGGCCGACCTCGACCCGCTGCCCCTCGTCGACGATGGGCTTCTGGTTGAAGCAGGTGCCCTGGTTGGACCGCTTGAACTTCGACACCCGGTAGGTCGTCCGCGTGCCGTCGTCGTTCATGACGGTCACGTAGTCGGCGGAGACCTCCTCGATGACGCCGGCCTTCTCGGCCGTGATGACGTCACCGGCGTCGGTCGCCGCGCGGTACTCCATGCCGGTGCCGACCAGCGGCGCCTCGCTGCGCAGCAGCGGGACGGACTGGCGCTGCATGTTGGAGCCCATCAGCGCGCGGTTGGCGTCGTCGTGCTCCAGGAACGGGATCATCGCGGTGGCGACCGAGGTCATCTGCCGCGCCGAGACGTCCATGTACTGGACCTCGCGGGCGGGGACCAGCTCGACCTCGCCGCCCTTGCGGCGGACCAGGATGCGGTCGTCGACGAAGGTGCCGTCGTCGTTCAGCAGGGAGTTGGCCTGCGCGATGACGTAGCGGTCCTCCTCGTCGGCGGTGAGGTAGTCGATCTGCTCGGTGACCACGCCGTCGGTGACCTTGCGGTACGGCGTCTCGACGAACCCGAACGGGTTGACCCGGCCGAACGCGGCGAGCGAGCCGATCAGGCCGATGTTCGGGCCTTCCGGCGTCTCGATCGGGCACATGCGGCCGTAGTGGGACGGGTGGACGTCGCGGACCTCCATGCCCGCCCGCTCGCGCGACAGACCACCGGGACCGAGCGCGTTCAGCCGGCGCTTGTGCGTCAGCCCGGCCAGCGGGTTGGTCTGGTCCATGAACTGCGACAGCTGGCTGGTGCCGAAGAACTCCTTGATGGAGGCGACGACCGGCCGGATGTTGATCAGGGTCTGCGGCGTGATCGCCTCGACGTCCTGGGTGGTCATCCGCTCGCGGACGACGCGCTCCATCCGGGCCAGGCCCAGCCGGACCTGGTTCTGGATCAGCTCGCCGACCGTGCGCAGCCGCCGGTTGCCGAAGTGGTCGATGTCGTCGACCTCGATCGGCACCGGGACGGCCCCGAGGGTGGCCTCCTCCTCGCCGGCGTGCAGCCGGACGAGGTACTCGACGGTCGCGACGATGTCGTCCTCGGTCAGCGTGCCCTGGCGCATGTCCAGGTCGAGACCGAGCTTCTTGTTGATCTTGTAGCGGCCGACCTTGGCGACGTCGTACCGCTTCGGGTTGAAGTACAGGTTCTCCAGCAGCGTCTGCGCGGACTCGCGCGTCGGCGGCTCGCCCGGACGCAGCTTGCGGTAGATGTCGAGCAGTGCGTCGTCCTGGCCGGACGTGTGGTCCTTCTCCAGGGTGACGTTGATCGACTCGTAGGAGCCGAAGCGCTCGCGGATGCGCGCCTCGTCCCAGCCGAGCGCCTTCAGCAGCACCGTGACGGGCTGCTTGCGCTTGCGGTCGATGCGCACGCCGACGTTGTCGCGCTTGTCGATCTCGAACTCGAGCCAGGCGCCCCGGCTCGGGATGACCCGGCAGCCGTAGATGTCCTTGTCGGACGCCTTGTCGAGGGCGCGGTCGAAGTAGACGCCGGGCGAACGGGTCAGCTGCGAGACGACGACGCGCTCGGTGCCGTTGATGATGAAGGTGCCCTTCGGGGTCATGAGCGGGAAGTCGCCCATGAACACCGTCTGGCTCTTGATCTCACCGGTGGTGTTGTTGATGAACTCCGCCGTCACGAACAGCGGGGCGGAGTAGGTCATGTCCTTGTCCTTGCACTCCTCGACGGAGTACTTGGGCGGCTCGAACCGGTGGTCGCGGAACGAGAGGGACATGGTTCCGGAGAAGTCCTCGATGGGACTGATCTCTTCGAAGATCTCCTCCAGCCCCGACTGGGTCGGGACGCTCTTACTTCCGGCCTTCTGGGCCGCCTCGACCCGGGCCTTCCACCTCTCGTTGCCCAGCAGCCAGTCAACGGAGTTGGTCTGCAGTGCAAGGAGGTCCGGGACTTCGAGCGGCTCCTTGATGCGCGCGAAGGAGACGCGGTGCGGACCGGTTGCGGTATTCGAGGCGTTGCGCGAGGCTGCCAAGAGTGGTCCTTCCGAGGGCTCGCGGCGTAACTGACGACACGCACGCCAGACGATCCACGTCCGAGACCTGCTTTTTCGGGGTCTACGACAGACCCCCGCAGGGGTGCTCTCACACGCGGATAGTCAGAGGGCAGCGCAAAGGGGCAGTGTAGCCGACTGGTACACCGCTCGCAACTCTAGCGCCGCAGTATGCATCACGTTGCCATGGAGCATCGCCCCTCAGCGCCTCTCAGTCAAGAGCGGACTTGGACTTTTCGGGCCCTGACCTGCAGTGAGGAAGGTTACAGTTTAAGCCCGGGGGCGACCCCGCTGGAACACCGTCGGCGATGCGGGGCATGCCGGCAAAAAGAGCACCCCGTGGCCCGGTCTTCGGGGCACGGGGTGTGTCGTCTCTGGGGTGCTACGAGAGGACGGTGACCTCGGAGGCCAGCCACTTGCCGTCCTTCTTGACCATCGTCATCTTGATGCGGAGCGACTCCGGGAGGCGCTGCTCCTTGTCGTTCTTGGTGGCGGACGAGCGGTTCGCGTAGACGAGGGTCACGACCTTGTCGGGGGTCGCGCTCACGACGCCGACCTTCATCACCGTGGTGTTGGAGACCGCCTGCTGCTGGACCGCGACGGTCTTGAGCGTCTCGGCGAGCTTGCCGTACTGGGTGTGGAGCCTGCCCGTCGTCAGGGCGGACGCGGCCTTCAGGTCGGAGTCCAGCGTCCGGTAGTCGTAGGACGACATCTTCTGCGCCGTGTGGGACGACGCGAACGAGGCCTCCTTGACCGCCTGCTCGGTCGCCTTCTGCTCCTTGACCTTGAGGCCCAGCACGGTCGTGCCGACACCGAGCGCGATCGCCAGCACGGCCAGGACGGCGATCACCGTCGGGAGGCCGAGGCGGGCCCGGCGAGGTTCGTCGTCCTCGTCGTCGGTTCCCTCAGCGTCCTCGGCTTCGGTCTCCTCGACCTCGTCCGTGTCGGCTTCGGGGGGTTCCGGGGTGGTGGAGTCGTCCTCAGACGGCGCTGAGTCGTCTTCTGCCGAAGTTTCGGGGGTGGGGTCGACTTCGGAGAGCTTCCCCTTGCTCTCGGGCGTCTCGGGGGATTTGGCGGGCTCGTCGGCTTCGGCGGCCTCGTCGGCGGCTATCTGGGCCAGGCGGGCGGCCTCGCGGGCCCGCTCCGCGGCCTCCTCGGCCAGTTCGGCGGCCTTCGCCGCCTTCTCGGCCCTGGTCGCCTTGTCCGACGTGGCGTCGGGCTTCTTCTCGGAGCGCTTGCCCCGGCCGAGCATCGTCACGGGACCATCTCCAAGTCGGAAACGAGCCAGCGGTCACCGACCCGATCCAGGTCCATCAGGTACCTGTACTTGCGCGGGACGCCGTCCTTCACCTTGGGGTTGGTCACGACGCCGTCCAGGGAGACCATCACCTCGGCGGAGTCGCCGTCGATGGACACGACCGCGGCGGTGACGTCGGTGAGCGTCGACTTCGCACCGGTCTGGGTGAGCTGGTCGATCAGCGTCCTGGCCTGGGTGCTCAAGGTGTTCTTGAAGTCGCCGGTGGCGCCCGCCACGATGCGGTCGACGTCGCGCTGGGCGGTCGCCTTGTCGAGCGTCATCAGGTTGACGCCCATCTGGCGCGCCGACTGGATCGCCTTCGCGCGCTGGTCGGCGTCGTCCTTGTTGCGCAGGGAGACGACGCCGAGCCAGCCGGACGCGATGGCCAGGGCGACCACGACGGCTCCGAGCGTGATCGCGGTGACCATGGGCAGGCGGCCCCTCATCGTGTCCGCCTCACTGGCTCAACGGTCCGAGCAGGAGCCACTTCCACGAGGATTCCTCTCCCAGCTGACGGGTTCCGGCGCTGCGCGGCATGACGTACCGCCTGCCGTCGGGCCCGTAGACCGCACCGGTCGTTGGATCGTATCCAGCGAATTCCACTGAATCGGACGGATACGAAAGGATCAGTCGGCCGTCGGCGACCTGGCCCGTCGGGGCCGCGGCCGCGGCCTTCGTCTTGGCGCCGCCCGTGCCCTTGGCCTCGGTCTTCGGGTCGCCGGTGGCGCCGCCCTCGGGGAAGCCGGCGCCGGCGGTGGCGCCCGCCGGGACCTGCGGGTACGGCAGGATCTCGTCCTTCGGGAAGTTGCGGGAGCCGCGCACCGCGGTGGGCGCGTTGTGCGGGGCCTTGCACCCGGCGTCCAGGGTCGGCTTCTTCGGGGACGTGTCCTGGGGCCAGCGGTGCTTGACCTTCTCGTAGCCCTCGGTGCACGGCGGCGGCGAGTCGATGTTCAGGTCGAGGCCCAGGTGCTGGGTCCCGTCGCCGGGCGTGACGGTGAACGCGCCGGCGACCGTCACCGGGTACAGGATGAACAGCGACCGGAGGCCCGCCTGGCGGGACGAGATGACCTGCCCGGTCGTGGTGAGGTTCGCCAGGAGGACGGGCAGCGTCGGCGCCAGCTGGTTGATGGCCTTGTGCGTCTCGTCCACCGCGCCCGGCACGCCGTCGATGGTCTTGCGCAGGGCGGGGTCGTCGTTGCGCAGGGACCGGGTGAGCTCGTTCAGGTTGCGGGCGAAGCCCTGGATGTTGGCGGCCTGCCCGCGCTGGGTGTCCAGCACGGTGACGCTGTTGTCCAGGAGCTGCTTGGTGTCGGGGTACGCCTCGTTCGCCGTCTTCAGCAGCCGGTCGGTGTCGTCCAGGATCGACTGGAGGTCCTCGGCGGAGCCGGAGAACGCCTTGTTCAGCTCGTCCACGATGACGCCGAGGTCCTTGGTGTTGACCGACCCGACGAGCGAGTCGACGTTGCGCAGCAGCTCGGCGGTGGACACCGGGAGCGTGGTGCGCTCCTTCGGGATCGTGTAGGCGGCGCCCTCGTCGAGGTAGGGCCCGCTCTTCTTGGTGGGCTCCAGGTCGATGTACTGCTCGCCGACCGCGGACCGGTTCGCCACGACGGCCTTGGTGCCCTCGCGCGGGATCCGCTCGCCGCGTTCGAGCAGCAGCTTCACCCGGATGCCGTCCTTGGTCAGCTCGATCGGCCCGACCCGTCCGACCGGGACGCCCCGGTAGGTGACCTCGGCGTTGGTGAACACGCCGCCGGAGTCGGTGAGGTCGACGTAGGCGACGTACTGCTTGCCGAGCAGGTCGCGGCCGAGGCCGATGTAGTTCACCGAGACGATCGCCACGCCGACGACCGTGATGACCGCGAACGCGATCAGCTGGATGATGACGCCGCGCTTGAGGATCACGACAGGCCCCCCGTCACCAGGGTCCGCAGACCGCCGTCATCGGAGCCGAGCGAGCCCGTCCGCTCCGGAGCCGGGGTACCGGACGTCTTCTTCGATGTCGGCGTCGTCTTCGGGGCCGGCGTCGACTGGCCGGGCAGCCCCGGGATCCCGCCGGCCGTCTGCGGCAGCACGCCGAGCGGCGAGTCGGGCAGCGTGACGTTGGGGACCTGCAGCATGCTGCGCATCTGCTGGCCGCTGCCGAGCATCCCCTCCAGGTCGGTGCCGCCGAGCAGGTTCCGGGCGATGGACTCGAAGTCCAGGTCGACGGTCAGCCGGACGTTGCCGTAGTCGCCCTCGATGGTGTTCTCGAACGTGGCCGGGAACGGGAAGGTGATCAGCGTCTCCAGCGACCGCGGCAGGTCGTTGCCCGCCTTGTTCAGGTTCCGCAGGATCTTGTCGACGTCCTGGAGGTTCGCCAGCAGGTCGGCCTTCGAGCGGTTGATCACGTTGGTGGTGGTGCGGCTGAGCTTGTCCAGCGCGACCAGCATCTTGGTGAGGTCGGCGCGGTTGCGGTCGAGGACGGCGATCGCGGGCCCCGTCTCATCGATGGTGTCCTGGATCGTCTTGCGCTCGTCCGCGAGCTTGCCGCTCAGCCGGTCGATGCTGTCGAGCGCGCGGGTGATCGCGGCGCGGTTGCGGTCGAGCGTCCCGGCGAAGGTGTTGACCCGCTCCAGCACCGACCGGATCGTGCCGGTCCGGCCGTTCATCGCGGCCTGCAGCTCGTGGCTGATCGTGGAGACCTGCTCCAGGCCGCCGCCGTTCAGCAGCAGCGACATCGCCGACAGCACCTCTTCGATCTCGGTGCCGCGGGACGTGCGGTTCAGCGGGATCAGGTCGCCGGTGCCGAGCCGGCCGTTCGGTGCCTCGTACCTCGGCGGCTCCAGCTGCACGAACTTCTCGCCGAGGAGGCTGGTCTGGCTGACCGTCGCGATCGAGTTGTCCGGGAGGTTCACGTCCCGGCGGATCTTCACGGTGACGAGCGCGTGCCAGCCGCCCTGCCCGGGGGCGCCGCCCTCCAGCTCGATGTCCTCGACCTTGCCGACCGACACGTCGTTGACCTTGACCGCCGACTGCGGGACGAGGTCCAGCACGTTCGCGAACTCGATCTTGACGGTGACGGGGTTCGAGCCGAGGTCGGGGCCGCCGGGCAGCGGCAGCGACGAGACGCCGTTGAACGAGCAGCCCGACAGGGCCGCCGTCGCGGCGATCGCGGCGGCGCCCAGCAGGCGGGCGCGGCGCACCGGCCGTCTCCTGGTCCTGCTCATCGGCCACCTCCCGGCAGCAGCGCGCTGAGATCACCGGGCTGGGTGCGCGTCGCGGTCTTGTTGGTCGTGGTGCTCGTCTTCGCGGTCTTGCTCGTCTTGCCGGGCCTGCCGCCGGGGCCGTAGGCGTCCGGCGGGATCGGCACCGGGTCGTAGTGCGTGGTCAGCGCCGTGATCCAGGACAGGTCGAGGCTGAAGCCCGTCAGCGCCTTGCCGATGCCGTTGTACGGCTTGACGAAGTCGAGGCACTCCTTGGCGGGCGTGCCGACCGAGTACGCCAGCGAGCAGACCCAGTCGGCCAGGTCGTGGAACTGGCGGAAGTTGTTGCGGGTGTGGATGGTGCCGCTGATCGGGTCGTAGGCGCGGGCCAGGTTGTTCACGGCCAGCGGGCCGGCGGTGAGGATCTCGGCGAGCGCGTCCTTCTCCTTCACCAGCACGCCGGTGATCTGCGCGAGCTGCCGGACGTTCGCGGCCAGCTCGCCGCGGTTGTCCTTGACGAACCGCTGCACGTTCCGCAGCGTCGGGGCGAGGGTGTTGAGGGCCGCGCTCAGCTCCTCCTTCTCCCCCGCGAGCTGCCCCGACACCCCGTTGAGGTGCCCGGTGAACGACTTGATCTGCTGGTCGTTCGCCTTCATCGCGTCGGTGATGATCCGCAGGTTCCTGATCGTCTCGGCGACGTCGCCGCGGTCGGTGCTGAGCGTGCTGAGCGCCTTGGACGCGTCCGCGATCGTCGCCCGGATGTCGTCGCCCTGGCCGTCCAGGTTCGCGGCGCCGACCTCCAGCAGCCGCGACAGCGACCCCTCCTGGCCGTTCGCGCCGGGCGCGTTGGCGCCCTCGGGGCCGAGAGCCTTGGTCAGGTCGCTCAGGCTGCCGCTGACCTGGTCGACCTCGACCGGGACGGCGGTGCGGCCCGTCGTCAGCGTCGCGCCGTCGGCGAGGACGGCGCCGCTCTTGTAGACGGGCGTCAGCTGGATGTAGCGGTCGGCGACGAGCGTCTGGTTGATGATGACGGCCTGCGCGTCGGCCGGCACCTTGTACTTGGCGTCGTACTTCAGCTCGACCTTGACCGCGTCGCCGACCGGCTCGACCTTGGTGACCTCGCCGACCGGGATGCCGAGGATGCGGACGTCCGCGCCCTTGTACAGGCCGACGGTCTTGGTGAAGTAGGCCGTCAGGTGGCGCTGCTTCGGCTCCTGGAGGATCAGCAGGAGCGCGGCCACCAGCACTGCGACGGCGAGGATCGCGCCGCCTAGGCGAAGGATGGTTCCTGAGTTACGCACAGTGACCTGCCTGCTCACGGGAGGAACGGCAACGGGTTGTCGCTGTTGCCGGTCTGCGTCTGGTTGCCGGTCCGGCCGCCCTGCTTCTTCGTCGCGGTCCCGCCGTTGGACGGTGCGTCCTGGATCGACGCGGGGATCGGGAGGAGGTTCTGGATCCACGAGTCGAACCAGCGCCCGGTCCCGGTGACGTCCGAGAACTGCCGCGCGAACGGCGCGAACAGCTGCAGGATCCGGTCGAGGTTGTCCTGGTTCTTCAGCAGGACCCGGTTGACCTTCGCCAGGTTGTCCAGCATCGGCCGCAGCTGCTTCTCGTTCTCCTTGATCAGCGCGTTCACCTGCTGGGACAGGGTCACGGTGTTGATCAGCAGCTGGTGGATGACCGCCCGGCGCGCCTGCACGGCCTGCAGCACCTTGTCGCCGTCCTGGACGAGCTTGGCGAAGTCCTGGTTGCGGTCGGCGAGCAGCTCGGAGACGTTCTTGGCCTTGCCGGCCAGCTCGTGCAGCTCGTCGTCGCGGGACGCGACCGTGTTGGACAGCCGCCGCAGGCCCTCCAGCGACGCCCGGACCTCCTCCGGCGAGTTCTTGAACGTCTCCGACAGCACGTCGAACGACTTGGCGACCTGCTGGACGTCGATCGCGCCGACCCGCCGGCTCAGCTCGCTGATCGCGGGGACGACCTCGAACGGGGTGTGCGTCCGCTCGATCGGGATGCTGCGGCCGAGCCGGCCCTTGCCGCGCGGGGTCAGCTCCAGGTAGTGCGCGCCGAGGATCGTCTTGATCTTGATGCCGGCCTCGGTGCGGTCGCCGAGCCGCACGCCGTCGTCCACCCGGAAGGTGACCTTGACGTGGTCGCCGTCCAGGTCGAGCGCGGTGACCTTCCCGACCTTGACGCCCGCGATGCGGACCTCCTCGTCGGGCTTCAGCCCGGCGGCCTCCTTGAACGCGGCCGTGTGGGTCTTGCCGCCGGAGACGAACGGGATGTTGTCCAGGTTCATCACCAGCGCCAGCAGCACCGCGATGACGGCGAACGCGGAGAGCCCGATGGGGACCGGGTTGCGTTCCCGGAACGGGATCCTCATCTACTTGCACCTCGCGTTCTCGTTCACGATCGCCGGCGTCTGGTAGACCGGTCCGCCCGGCAGCCGCACCCGCGCGTCGAGGCCGCAGATGTACATGTTGAACCAGGACCCGTAGGAGGAGATGTTCACGAGCCCCTCAAGCCGCTTCGGCGACCGCTTGAGCCCGCCGTCGATCGCCTTCTCGTTGGCCGCGAACGTCCCGGCGAGCTTGCTCAGCCCCGCGATGTCATTCTTGATGCCGGGGCGCGCGTCCGACAGCAGGTCCTGCGTCGTGCCGGTGAGGTCGTTGATCGCCGCGACCGAGTCGAAGATCGCCTTGCGGTCGCCGGAGACGCCGCTTACGAAGCTGCGCAGGTCCCGCACCAGCCGGTCGACCTGGTCGTGCCGCTGGTCGATCGTGCCGAGGACGGTGTTCAGGTTGTCGATGACCTCGCCGATGACCTGGTCCCGGTCGGCGAGCGTGTTGGTCAGCGACGCCACGTGCGCGAGCAGGCTGTTGATCGTCCCGCCCTCGCCCTGCAGCACCTGGATGATCTGCATCGCCAGCGTGTTGACGTCCTTCGGCTCCAGCGCGCGGAACAGCGGCCGGAAGCCGTTGAACAGCGTCGTCAGGTCCAGCGCCGGCTGGGTCTGCGAGACCGGGATCGTGCCGCCCGGCTTCAGGTAGTCGTTGGCCTGCCCGGCGCCGTCGGTCAGCGCGAGGTAGCGCTGGCCCATCAGGTTCCGGTAGCGGATCTGCACCTGCGTGGTGGACGGCAGCCCCGCCTTGAACGGGCCGTCCTCCTCCACGGAGAACGTCACCTCGGCCTTGTCGCCCTTGTACAGCCGGATGTGCTCGATCTGGCCGACCTGGACGCCGGCCGCGCGGACGTCGTCGTTGTCCAGCAGGCCGGTGACGTCGGTGAAGATCGCCTTGTACTCGCGGGTGTCCCGGAAGCGCATGTTGGAGATCGTCATCGCCAGCACGCCGGTGGCCACCGAGGTGATGACCACGAAGGTCAGCAGCTTGATCGCCGCGCCCGAAGTCCTCACTTGATCGTCACCACCGATCCGTCCGAGAGCAGCGGCCCGAACATCAGCTCCGACACGTCCGACAGCTCATCGGACCTGGTCTGCGTCAGCGGCCCGAGGACGCTCTTGAGCTGCTCCTTCGGGGTCAGCGAGCCGGTGTCGACGAACACGTTCGACAGCGCCCGGCCGCGGTTGCCCCCGCCGCCGTTCGGGTCATCGGGGTTCTTCCACCACAGGTCGTCCTGCGTGCCGTCCAGCGCCAGGTAGTCCGGGGACGGCACCTTGGGGTTCGGCAGGCCGTAGCAGCGCGGGTTGCGCCGGTCCTTGGCCTCCGGCGCGTCCAGCGGGTACTTGTAGCCGGGCCGCGGCTTCACGATCTCGACCGTCAGGTTGAAGGTCTTGGACCCGCCCCCGCCGGCGACCCGCTCGGCCTCCGGCTTGAGCTTCATCAGCCCGGCGAACACGCACGGCAGCGACGGCGAGTACCGGGCGACCAGGCTCGCGACGTCCCGGTTCGCGATGTTCACGCCGATGATCTTCGGCCCGTTGTGCCGCATGAACACCTCGCCGTCCTGCGCCAGCGCGGTCGTCGCCGGGATCAGCTGCTCGATCGTCGCCTTCTTCGCGGTGATCGTGCGGCTGGTCACGTTGAGGTTCCGGAGCGTCTGCAGCAGGTCCGGCGCGGCCTGCGCGTAGATGTCGGAGACGTCCGCGAGGCCGTGCAGGTCGTGCACCAGCGTGCCGAGCTGCGGGTTGATCTTGCGGAGCAGGTCGTCGGCCTCTTCGAGGTTGCGGCCGATCTGGTCGCCGCGGCCCTGCAGCGCCGTCGCGAGCGCGTTCAGCGTCGCGTTCAGCTCCGCCGGCTTCACCGCCTGCAGCAGCGGCAGCAGGTCGTTCAGCACCTTGTCGATCTCGATGGCGGCCTGCGAGCGGTCCTGCTGGATGACCTGGCCGTCGCGCAGCCCGGCCGGGCCGGCCTGCGCCGGGATCTCCAGGTCCACGTACTTCTCGCCGAACAGCGTCTTCGGCAGCAGCCGCGCCTGCACGTTCCGCGGGATCAGCTTCGCCTTGCCGGGGTCGAGCGCGAGGTGCAGCGTGGCGCCGTCCGCCGTCGCGTCGGTGCCGCGCACCTCGCCGACGATCAGCCCGCGCACCTTCACGTCCGAGTGCGGCAGCAACTGCAGCCCGGCCCGCTCGGCCTTCACCTTCACCTCGGTCACGGGCGTGAACGCCTTGTTGTACAGCGCGACGGTCAGCGCCAGCAGCAGGACGATCACGACGATCATCGAGGTGCCGAGCACCCGGTAGCGCACGCGTTCGCTCATCGTGCCGTCACCCCGCGATCCGGACGGTGGTGGTGGTGCCCCAGATCGCCATGCCGAGCAGGAGGTCCGCCACGTTGATGACGACGATGCTGGTGCGCACCGCGCGGCCCACCGCGACGCCGACGCCCGCCGGGCCGCCGGACGCGTGGTAGCCGTAGTAGCAGTGGATCAGCATCACCAGCACCGCGAAAATGATCACTTTGCCGAACGACCACAAGATGTCGTTCGGCGGTAGGAACAAATGGAAATAGTGGTCGTAGGTGCCGGTCGACTGGCCGTAGAACACCGTCACGATCACCCGCGTCGCGCCGTAGGAGGCGAGCAGGCCCACGATGTACAGCGGGATGACCGCGATCATCCCGGCCAGCATCCGGGTCGTGACGAGGAACGGCATCGACGGGACGGCCATGACCTCCAGCGCGTCGATCTCGTCGGAGATCCGCATCGCGCCGAGCTGCGCGGTGAAGCCGCAGCCGACCGTCGCCGACAGCGCGAGCGCCGACACCAGCGGCGCGATCTCGCGCGTGTTGAAGTAGGACGCGACGAACCCGGTGAACGCGGCCGTGCCGATCTGGTTCAGCGACTCGTAGCCCTGCAGGCCGACCTGGCTGCCGGTGAAGAACGTCATGAAGCCGACGATCACCACCGAGCCGCCGATGACGGCGAGGCCGCCGGTGCCGAGGCTCACCTCGGCCAGCAGCCGCAGCACCTCCGTGCGGTAGCGGCGCAGCACCCGGAACACCCAGGCGAACGCGCGGGCGTAGAACGACATCTGGTG
Organism: Actinomadura bangladeshensis; assembly: GCF_004348335.1. Lineage (GTDB taxonomy): Bacteria > Actinomycetota > Actinomycetes > Streptosporangiales > Streptosporangiaceae > Spirillospora > Spirillospora bangladeshensis. Next base: position 25,382 of record NZ_SMJW01000107.1, read on the forward strand.
GCCGAAGTCGTCCAGCCGCTCCAGCGGCGCGCTCACCGCCCGGGAGACCGCCTTGCCCGTCTTTCCAGGGGCCGTGCTCATCGCCTCGCCTCCGCTCGGCTGCGAGCGGCCGTCCTTGGCGCCGTCTTCCCTCGTCGCTCCGGTCGCAGGCTCCCTGCGCTCCTCAGTCCAGACGGCGCCCGTCCGCTCGCCATCACATCCCCTTCGACGGGACGAACTGGAAGTACAGCGCGGAGATCACGAAGTTCTCCAGGAAGAGCAGCATGAACGTGATGACGACGGTCTGGTTGACCGCGTCGCCGACGCCCTTCGGCCCGCCCTTGGCGTTCAGTCCCTTGTAGGCGGCGACGAGGCCGGCGGTGATGCCGAACACGAACGCCTTGAACTCCGCCTGCAGCAGGTCGGGCAGCTGCGCGATCGCGTTGAACGACGCGAGGTAGGCGCCCGGGGTGCCGCCCTGCAGCATGACGTTGAAGAAGTAGCCGCCCATCAGGCCGACCACCGACACCAGCCCGTTCAGGAACAGCGCGACGAACGCGCACGCGAGCATCCGCGGGACGACCAGGCGGTGCAGGGGGTTGATCCCCAGCACCTCCATGGCGTCGATCTCCTCACGGATCTTCCGGGAGCCGATGTCGGCGCACATCGCCGACCCGGCCGCGCCCGCGACCAGCAGCGAGGTGACCAGCGGGCTGGCCTCCCGGACGATCGCGACGACCGCGGTCGCACCGGTGTAGGACTGCGCGCCGAGCTGCCGGATCAGCCCGCCGACCTGCAGCGACAGGACGCCGCCGAACGGGATGGCGACCAGCATGGTCGGGACGACGGTGACGCTGACGATGAACCAGGCCTGCTGGATGAACTCGCGCCACTGGAACGGCCACTGGAAGGTCGCACGGGCGGTGTCGAGGCATAGGGCGAAGAAGCGTCCGGGCTCCTTGACGACCACGTTGGCCGCGCCGTCCCCGATCTTGCGGAACGTCGCGGACGACCCGCCGGTCTTCCCCTCTGCCTGGTCCGCGCCGATACCAGGAGTGGACATCAGTACCCTGCACCGCCCGCATGCCGGCCGGGCGGCGGGTTGCCGGGGAACTGGCCGCCCGGCCCGGCCGGGCCGGCCGGCGGCGGGCCG
>NZ_SMJW01000108.1 GCF_004348335.1 Actinomadura bangladeshensis
GTGTCCGGGAACCCGCTGTGGCGGCCGGTCGAGGCGATGCCGAACCTGTGGGAGTACCACGCGCAGATGCTCGGCTTCCACACCGGGCTGCACGCCAAGCACCCGTACCAGTCGTGGCCGTGGGACTGGCCGGTCCTGCGCCGTCCGGTCGCGTTCTTCTACACCGAGCCGAAGGGCGGCTGCGGCGGCGCGGCGCGCTGCTCGCGGGAGATCCTCGGGATCGGCACGCCCGCGCTGTGGTGGGGCGCGCTGGTCGCGCTGGTCGTCGTCGCGTTCCTGTGGCTGATCCTGCGGGACTGGCGGGCGGGCGCGATCCTGCTCGGCTTCGGCGCGGGCTGGCTGACCTGGTTCCCGTCCGCGTTCGCGGACCGGACGATGTTCCTGTTCTACGCCACGCCGCTGATCCCGTTCATGGTGCTGGCGGTCGTGCTGGTGCTCGGGTACCTGATAGGCCCGGCGCCCGCCGGGATGGCGGGCGCGCACGCGGCCCGGTCCGGGGACGACGGCGTGCCCGACGCTCCCCCCGGGCCCTACGGCGCGGGGCCGTACGGGGACGCCGGGGCCTCCGCGCCGGTGGCGGTCCAGGGGGCGGGGATGCGGCGGCTGGTCGGCGCCGCCGCCGCGGGCGCGTTCCTGCTGGTGGTGCTGGCGAACTTCGCGTACTTCTATCCGATCCTGTCGGCGCAGACGCTGCCCTACAACGACTGGCACGAGCGGATCTGGTTCCAGTCGTGGGTGTGACGCCCGCCCGACTTCGTTGACCTGCGGCGTGTTGTTGTTATGGAGGCGGCGATAACAACAACACGCCGCAGATCAACGGGGGAGGCCGGGGCGGTGCGGGTGCGGGGGATTCCCGACCCGCGGGTGTCGGGGGAGGTCGCCGCGCTGCGGGTGCTGCGGGACGGCGGCTCGGCGGACGACGCGCGGCGGGCGCTGGCCGCACCTCCGGAGGGCGTCGAGCCGGAGACGCTCCTTGCGCTGTTCCCGGACGCCGTGCTCACGCCGTCCGAACAGGCCGGGTGCTACGACGCCGTGTTCGGCGGGGGAGCGGCGTGCCTTCCGGCGGAGCCGGGACGCCCGCCCGCCTCGTACGCGAACAACCCCGTCGCGGCGCGCGACCACGGGATGCTCGCGGCGCGCGTCCGGGAGAGCCTCAAGTCCCGGCTGCCCGGCTACATGGTGCCGAGCGCGATCATGACCCTGGACGCGCTGCCGCTCACGGTCAACGGCAAGCTCGACCGGCACGCCCTCCCCGATCCCGGGCAGGACGGCCCGCGCCGCGCCGGCCGCCCGCCGCGCACGCCCGTCGAACGGCTGCTGTGCACCCTGTTCGCCGAGGTGCTGGACGCGCCCGGCGCCGGCATCGACGACGACTTCTTCGACCTCGGCGGGCACTCGCTGCTCGCGACGCGGCTCGTCGGCCGCGCCCGCGCCGTGCTCGGCGCCGAACTGGCGATCCGCGACCTGTTCGAGGCGCCGACCGTCGCCGAGCTGGCGGAGCGGGTCCACCGTAACGCGGGCGCGGAGCCGCGGCCCGCCCTGGAGCCGGGGGAGCGGCCCGCGCGCATCCCGCTGTCGTCCGCGCAGCGCCGCCTGTGGCTGCTCGACCAGCTGCTCCGCGAGGACGACGGGCCGCGTGACGCCTACCACCTGCCGCTCGCGGTGCGGCTCCGCGGCGACCTCGACCTCGCGGCGCTCGAAGCCGCGATCGGCGACGTCACCGCGCGGCACGAGAGCCTCCGGACGGTCTTCGCCGAGCACGACGGCACGCCCTACCAGCGGATCCTCGACCCGGATGAGGCGCGTCCCGCGCTGGAGGTCGCGACCTGCGCGCCCGAGGAGGTCATCGCGCGGCCGTTCGACCTGGCCGCGGACGTCCCGCTGCGCGTCGCGGTGTTCCCCGAGGGGGAGCGCGAGCACCTGCTGCTGGCCGTCTTCCACCACATCGCGTTCGACGAGTGGTCGTTCGGCCCGTTCGCCCGGGACGTCGCCGAGGCGTACGCGGCCCGCCTGGACGGGAGGGCGCCGGCCTGGGAGCCGCCGCCCGTCCAGTACGCCGACCACGCCCTGTGGCAGCGGGAGCTGCTCGGCGACCCGCTCGACCCCGGCAGCGTCCACGCCCGGCAGCTCGACCACTGGGCGCGGACCCTCGCCGGCCTCCCGGAGGAGATCCCGCTGCCGGTGGACCGGCCCCGCCCCGGCACCGTCGGGCAGCGCGGCGGAACCCACACCGCCGACCTGCCCCCTGGCCTCACCCGCAGGCTGCGGCAGGTCGCGCGCGACGCGAACGCCGGCATGTTCATGGTGTGCCAGGCCGCCGTCGCCGCGCTGCTGCACCGGACGGGCGCCGGCGACGACATCCCGCTCGGCGGGCCCGTCGCGGGCCGCACCGAGGAGGCCGCGCGCGACCTCGTCGGCTTCTTCGTCAACACGCTCGTGCTCCGCGCCGACGTGTCCGGCGACCCCGCGTTCGCCGAGCTGCTCGCCCGCGTCCGGGACGCCGGCCTCGCCGGGCTCGCCAACCAGGACCTCCCGTTCGAGGCGGTCGTCGAGGCGCTGCGGCCGCGCCGCGTCCCCGGACGCAACCCGCTGTTCCAGGTGATGGTCGGCTACGAGAACCAGGGCCTCGGGGACGTCCGGTTCCCCGGCCTGGAGCAGCGGGAGGCGCTGTTCGGGCCGGGCGCGGCGAAGTTCGACCTGGACTTCATCTTCCGCGAGGCGGCGGACGGCCTGCGGCTGGTCGTCGACTACTCCGCCGATCTGTTCGACCGGGCCACCGCCGCGGCGCTGGCGGACGGCCTGATCCGGCTGCTGGAGGCCGTCGCGGACGATCCCGGCGTGAAGGTCGGTGCGCTCCCCGCCGTGCTCACCGCCCGCGCCGTGACCGCGGCCGGGGCGGCCCCGGCGGCGGCGCGCGGGGACGACGAGCGGGAGGCGGCGCTGTGCCGCATCTTCGCCGAGGAGCTCGGCGTCCCGCACGTCGGCCCGGACGACGACTTCTTCGACCTCGGCGGCCACTCCCTGCTCGCGATGAGGCTCGTCCGGCGGATCAGGAGGGAGCCCGGCTGCGCGGCACTGAAGATCGCGACGCTGATGGCCGCACCGACCGTCGCCGGCGTGCTGGCGGAGCTGGGGTGAGGTGCCTCATACCGCCGCACCCATTGCAAGGTTAGGTGAGGCTAACCTAATATCCTTGATCAGTTACCCCCGCGGAACCCGGAAGGACACCGGTCCTCTATGCGCACCCTGATGCGGCGCCTCGCCGCGACCGCCGCGCTCGTCCTGAGCGTCGGCACGGTCGCGGCGTGCGGCGACGACGAGCCCGCCGGCGGCTCATCCGGCGGCACGGCCGCCGGGGCTTTCCCGGTCACGATCACCCACAAGCTCGGCACCGCGAAGATCGAGTCCGCGCCGGAGCGCGTCGTCGCGCTCGGCGAGGTCGACCAGGACACGCTGCTCGCGCTCGGCATCACGCCCGTCGGCATGGCCGAGCTCACCGGCGTCCAGCCCGACGGCCTGGCCCCCTGGACCGCACCGAAGCTCACCGGTGCGAAGCCCAAGCTGCTGAAGGCCGGCGAGGCCGGGTTCAACCTGGAGGAGATCGCGGCGCTGCGCCCCGACCTGATCCTCGCCGGCGGCGACTTCTCCATCGACAAGGAGTACGACAAGCTCTCCCAGCTGGCGCCGACCGTCGCCTACCAGACCGGCCCGGCCGAGGACGCCTGGCAGCAGATCGCGCTGCAGGCCGCCAAGGCCGTCGGCAAGGAGGCCGAGGGGCGAAAGCTCGTCGGCGAGGTCGACGCGAAGATCGCCGGAGTGAAGACTCAGTACCCGCAGTTGAAGGGCAAGGGCTTCGCGTTCACCAGCGTCTTCCCCAACGGCAACATCGGCGTGATGAAGTCCAAGGACGACACCAGCGTGAAGATGCTGGAGCAGTTCGGCATGGTGCTGCCGGAGCAGCTCGCGAAGCTCCCCGGCGACGGTTTCGCCGCCGAGCTGAGCATGGAGAACGTCGGCGTTCTGGACGTGGACGTCCTGCTGAGCCACTACAACGACGACCCGGCCACGCAGAAGAAGATCGAGGGCAGCAAGCTGTTCGCCGACCTCGCCGTCGTCGAGCGCGGCTCGTACGTGCCGCTCGACCTGAAGGCGTTCTGGCCGCTGCGCACCCCGACCCCGCTCGCCGTCCCCTACGTCGTCGGCAACGTCGTCCCGAAGATCGCCGAAGCCGCGGGCAAGGCGAAGTCCGCCTGATGCCGGAGGAGCGCATGGAGCCCCGCGTCCACGACGTCATCGGGATCGGCTTCGGCCCGTCCAACCTCGCGCTCGCCGTCGCGCTCGACGAGGCGCGCGAGCGGGACGGCGGCGGCGTGGACGCGGTGTTCTTCGAGAAGCAGCCGGAGTTCGGGTGGCACCGGGGCATGCTGATCGACGGCGCCACCATGCAGGTCCACTTCCTCAAGGACCTGGTGTCGCTGCGCAACCCCGCGAGCCGGTTCTCCTTCCTGGCCTACCTGCACGCCCGCGGCCGGCTGGTCGACTTCGTCAACCACAAGACGATGTTCCCGACCCGGGTCGAGTTCCACGACTACCTCGAATGGACCGCGGCCGCGTTCGCCGACCGCGTCCGCTACGGGACGGAGGTCGTCGCGCTCCGCCCGCGCGACGAGGAGGTCCTGGAGGTCGTGGTGCGCCGGGACGACCGGCTGGAGACGCACCTCGCCCGCAACGTCGTCATCGGCGTGGGCCTCGAACCGTCGCTGCCCGAGGGCGTCCAGACCGGCGAGCGCATCTGGCACACCGAGGACCTGCTCACCCGGCTGGGCGAGCGCGGGGACTGGAACCCGCGCCGGCTCGTCGTCGTCGGCGCGGGGCAGAGCGCCGCCGAAGCCGTCGAGTACCTGCACCGCACGTTCACCGAGACCGAGGTCTGCGCGGTCTTCGCCCGGTACGGGTACTCGCCCGCCGACGACAGCGCGTTCGCCAACCGCATCTTCGACCCGGCGGCCGTCGACCACTACTACGCGGCCCCCGACGACGTGAAGCGGATGCTGCTGGAGTACTCGCGCAACACCAACTACTCCGTGGTGGACCTCGACCTCATCGACGAGCTGTACCGGCGCGCCTACGCAGAGAGGGTCGCGGGCGCGGAACGGCTGCGCATCCTCAACGTCTCGCGGCTCCTGGACGTCCGCGACGGCCCCGGGGGAGTGCGGGTCACCGTGGGCTTCCTGCCCACCGGCGAGACCGCCGACCTGGACGCCGACGCCCTCGTCTACGCCACCGGCTACCGCGAGCGCGACCCGTTCGGCCTGCTCGGCGAGGCGGGCGGCGACTGCCTCGCCGGACCGGACGGGCGCCCCGTCGTCGAGCGCGACTACCGCATCGCCACCCGCCCCGGCCGCGCCTGGAGCGTCTACCTGCAGGGCGCGACCGAGCACAGCCACGGGATCGCCTCGTCGCTGCTGTCCATGACCGCCGTCCGCACCGGGGAGATCGTCCGGTCCATCGCCGGACGCTCCGCCCGCATCGTCCAGGAGGCCCGATGACCAACCCGTTCGACGACGCGGACGCGCAGTTCCGCGTCCTCGTCAACGCCGAGGGGCAGCACTCGCTGTGGCCGGCGTTCGCCGACGTCCCCGCCGGATGGACGACGGTCTTCGGGCCCGACTCCCGGTCGGACTGCATCGGCTACGTCACGGCCAACTGGAAGGACATCCGGCCGCGCAGCCTCGCCGGCTGACCCGGCCGAACCAGACCCGGGGCGGGCGGCGTCCCCCGCGCCGCCCGCCCTCCGGTTCATCAGCCCGCCGGCAGGGACGGCCGCGCCGCGAAGAACCGGCCGATCATCGCGCTGGCGTAGGACGGCCACTCGTGCCCGCCGCCCTGCTCGGTGCACAGCGCGACGAGCAGCGTCCCCGGCCCGGTGCCGACGCAGCCGTCCGGGCCGCCCGGGACCGGCCACGACAGCGGGCCGAGGCCGTCCACCCAGCGCCAGAACTCCATGACGACCTGGACGGCGAAGAACGGGAAATGGACGTCGGCGTCCATGTTCCCGCCGCCCGTGTAGGGGACGGACGGGTCGAGGGTCCCGTGGAACGCCAGCACCGACACCGGCTTCGACGGCGTGCAGCCGATGGCGAGCGCGCCCGACACCACGGCGATCCCGGCGAGCCGCTCCGCGCGCTGGCACGCGTACCGGTAGGCCATGCCGCCGCCGTTGGAGAAGCCGGTCATGAATACCCGGCGCGGGTCGGCGACGCCCTGCCGCACCAGCGTGTCGATCAGCGCGTCGAGGAAGGCCATGTCGTCGATGCCCGCCCAGCGGGCGAACGAGCAGCAGGCCCCGGCGTTCCACGTGCCGAGGAACCCCTCGGGATAGGCGACGGCGTAGCCCTGCTGATCGGCGACCTCGTCGAGCCCGCTCTGCTTGCGGACGTACTCGGGGTCGTTCAGGCCGCCGTGCAGGGCCACGATCAGCGGCAGCGGCGTCCCGGCTCCGGTGCCGGGCGGGACGTGCAGGAGGTAGGGGCGGTCCCAGCCGCCCATGGCGATGGTGTGCTTCGTCGTTCCAGGGGCGTCCTCGGACGCCCCGGCGGGCAGGGGGTGGGCGGTGAGCGCGGCGAGCAGGGCCACGATCATCGCCGCCCGCGCGGCGATCTTCATAGCGCCGATCTAACGCCCGCCGCGCCCGCACGGCTACGCACCCGCGCGCGGAAACGACCGGTGCCTTTTCGCGCTCGGGTGCGTAGTAACGGGATCTTCTACGAGCCGGACCCGGAGCCGGTCTCGGCCGCCTCGGCGACCTCCGCGTCCGCGTCGCCCCGGCTCGCGTGCGCGTCCACCTCGGCCTGGCCGCGCTCCGCGTTCGCGAGGTCGCGGTGCCCCAGGGTCAGGATCGCGATGCCGGCGACGATCACGCCCGCGCCGATCGCGAACGGCACATGGATGTTGGTGTGCTCGACGAGCCGTCCCGCCGCGTAGGGGGCGAGGCCGCCGCCGATGAACCGGACGAACCCGTACGCGGCCGACGCCACGGGGCGCTCCACCGGCGAGACCATCATGACGGCCTGCGTGGTCAGCGTGTTGTTCACCCCGATGAAGACCCCCGCGACGATCACCGCGACGATCAGCACCGCCTGCGACTCCACGAAGATCGCGATCACCAGCACGTTCACCGCGAACAGCGCCAGGTTGCCGTACAGGGTGCGGGCCAGCCCGAACCGGCGCTGCAGCCAGGGCGCGCCGAACACGGCGAACACCGCGACGAGCAGCCCCCACCCGGTGAACACCAGGCCCAGTTTCATGGCGCTCAGCCGCATCGGGAACGGCGCGTACCCGAGGACGGTGAAGAAGCCCCAGTTGTAGCAGAGCGCGGTCAGACTCATGACCAGCAGGCCGCGGTGCCGCAGCGCCCGGATCGGGTCGAGGACGGAGGTCTTGCGCGCCGGTTTCGGCTGCGGCCGCACGAGCACGACCGTGGCCAGCAGCGCCAGCGCCATCAGCGCGGCGACGCCGTAGAAGGGGCCGCGCCAGCTGATGTCGCCGAGCAGGCCGCCGAGCAGCGGCCCGACCGCGATGCCGAGCCCGAGCGCGGACTCGTAGGCGATGATCGCGCCGCCGAGCCCGCCGCTCGCCGACGCCACGATGACGGCGAGGGACGTGGCGATGAACAGCGCGTTGCCGAGGCCCCAGCCGGCCCGGAAGCCGATGATCCCGCCGATGCTGCCGGACGTCCCGGCGAGCGCGCTGAACACCACGATCAACGCGAGGCCGGCGATCAGCGTGCGCTTGGCGCCGATGCGGCTGGACACGGCGCCCGTGACCAGCATCGCCACCGCCGTCACCACCAGGTAGCTGGTGAACAGCAGCGTGACCTGGCTGGGGGAGGCGTTCAGGTCCGAGGAGATCGCGGGCAGGATCGGGTCGACGAGCCCGATGCCCATGAACGAGATGACGCAGGCGAACGCGACGGCCCAGACGGCCTTCGGCTGTCGGAAGAGGCTCTGCGCGGCCGCCCGTTCGTCGGTGACTGGTTTCATTCCTGCTCTCTGCCGGTCGTCGTGGCGGGGACGCCGAGGGCGGCGCCGGCCAGCCGGTCCAGGGCCGGCAGCGCGGCGGCGATCGCCTCCCGGTCGGCGGCGGGCAGCCCGGCGAGCAGCTCGGCCAGCCGCTTCGCCTGCGCCGCGCGCCGCCGCGCCAGCTCGGCGCGCCCCGTTTCGGTGAGGTGCACCGCGACGACCCGGCGGTCACCGGGCAGCGCGCGGCGCTCCGCCATCCCCTCCCGTTCGAGCCGCGACACCAGCTGGGTCATCGCGGGCTGGGTGACGCCCTCGAAGGCGGCCAGCTCGGTCACCCGGCGGGGGCCGAAGCGCTCCAGCGTGGCCAGCGTCGACACGGTCGTCATCGACAGGTCGCGGGGCAGGGAGAGCGAGCGCATCAGGGAGTAGACGCGCCCGAGCCCGGCGGCCAGCTCCAGCTCACCGGCAGGGGACGGCGAATCCATGCGTTCCGGTGTATCACAGACTTATATGTTTGCCAAGCTAAGTATCTGTGCCCGGCCGGGGACGCGGCGAGCCCCCGGCCGAGGGGAGGGCCCGGCCGGGGGCTCGTGATCCGCGATGGTCGGTGTCGGTGCGGAGGTCAGTCCTCGCCGAGGGCCGCCAGCTCCTTCTCGATCGCGCGCTGGTGCGCCTCGGCGTCCTCGCGGGCCCGCTTCGGGCTCCAGCGCCCCGTCATGATGAAGATGAACGGCAGGAAGACGATCTGGCCGCCCAGGCAGACGTACCACCACGTCCGCCACTGGCCGGGGCCCTCCTCGGACGCCTTCTGCACCTCGGCTCCGTGCTCCTTCAGCACCGCCAGCTGCGGCTGCGCCTTCTGCACGGTCGCGAGGCCGGGCAGGCCCACCTCCTTGGCGGCGCGGGCCTGCAGCTCCGCCGGGGCCTGGCCCGCCGGATACTTGCCCAGCTCGGCGAACAGCTGCGGGTGCTGGTTCACGATCGCGAGCGCCGGCGCCGCCTCCTTGGCGGCGACCTGCACCTCGTGCCCGTGCTCCACCAGCGGCGTCACCGACGTCACCACCACCGGGACGAAGGCCGCCGAGCCCGCCACGACGAGCCGCAGGATCCAGCCCCACACCGCGAGGCCGGTCGCCGTGGCCGCCGGGTTGTGCTTCTCGACGGTCTCGGTGAAGCCCGCCATCCAGGGCGCGTAGGCCAGCCCGCCGAACACGCCGATGGCGATGAACAGCCACGCGAAGGTGTAGTAGCCGGTGTCGGGGTGGACGGCCAGCTGCGCGAAGTACGCGGTGGCCGCGACCGAGCCGATGCCGCCGGCCAGCATCAGCGGCTTGCGGACGCGGAGCCGGTCCGACAGCAGCCCCGCCACGACCAGCGCGATCGCGTTGGCCGCCCAGTACCAGTTGGCGAGCCCGTTCGTCCTCTGCTCGCTGTAGCCGAACGTGGCGGAGAAGTAGATGACGAAGTTGCCGACGGCCGCGTAGTACAGCAGCAGGTAGACGCTGATCGCGAAGGCCGAGCCGACCACGTCCAGCCGCATCATCTGCCGCCAGTGGCCGGACAGCTGCCGCTCGGTGTCCAGGCCCTTCGCGCGCGCCTCGATCAGCGCGCGGTCGCGCATGCTGACCATGAGCTGGTCGCGCAGGGCCGGTGACAGCTCGCGCAGCCCGAACAGCGCGATGACGAACACGACGAGCGCGGTGTAGCCGGAGTAGCGCAGCTCGTCCTGCCAGCCGGAGGTGTCGAGGGTCGCGCTGGTCACGGTCGTGACGACGAGGCTGCCGAGGACCGGGCCCATCGTCCAGAAGCCCATCGCGGTTGCGCGGCCGAGCTGCGGGGAGAAGTCGCGGATCAGCGCCGGGGTCGCGACGAGGACGATGCCCTCGATGAAGCTGAGCACCGCGAACAGCACCAGGAACGTGTGCTTGTCCGGCGAGTGCGGCAGCGCCAGCACCAGCAGGCCCGCGATCAGCAGCCCGTAGACGACGAGGTTCGCGCGGCCCCACCGGTCGGCCAGGCCGGCGAGCAGCGACGCGAACGCGCCGATCGCGTTGCCGACCACCGACAGCAGGATGAAGTAGCCGAACGACATCGAGAAGTGCGTCATGATCGACGTCGCGACGGCGTACTGGATGTAGAGCAGGTAGTACAGGACGATCGTGGTGACGACCACGATCGCGAGATAGCCGTAGCGGCGCCCCGTCTCGGGGTAGTGCGGAAGGTCGCGGTGCCACAGCCGGGCGGCGAGGCCCGGCGCGGCGGCGCCCTCGGCTGCGCCGGTGTCAGTGGACGGGGAAACGGACATGCAGGGACTCCTCCGGGCGCTGTTCTCCCCCGAGAACCGGTCCTGACCAGTGCGGCGAAGCAGGTCTTCGCTCAGCCGTGCGGTCACGTTAGACCCGCCCAAAAGGAATGGCAATAACTTCCTGCATTGAAAACCGACCAGTCGGTATGGTCTCCTCTACGTGCGGATACCCGCCCGGGGGGCGGCGTGAGCCGGAGCCTCATCCTGCGCACCGACCGGCGCGCTTCCCCGGCATCCTGCGCCATACCGACCGGACGGTACAAGGCTTTGGACGGCGGAGGAGGCACAGTGCGGGCATTCGAGGAGAGCGATGTCCCCGGCCTGGCGCTGGACCGCTTCGGCGCGTACTTCGAGCGGGCCGTGCCGGGCGCCACCGGGTCGGGCACCGCCGGGCCCCTGCGCGCCCGGCTCGTCGACGGCGGGCGCTCCAACCTCACCTACGAGGTGACCGACGGGCGCGGCTCCTGGATCGTCCGGCGGCCGCCGCTCGGCCACGTGCTCGCGACCGCCCACGACATGTCCCGCGAGTACCGGGTGATGACGGCGCTGGCCGGCACCGCCGTGCCCGTCCCGAGGACGTACGCCCTGTGCGAGGACCCGGACGTGATCGGCGCGCCGTTCTACGTCATGGAGATGGTCGAGGGCACCCCGTACCGCGGTGCCGCCGAGCTGGCGCCGCTCGGCCCCGAGCGCGTGGCGCGGATCGCCGACCGGATGATCGGCACCCTCGTCGACCTGCACGGCGTCGACCCGGCGTCGGTCGGCCTGGCCGGATTCGGCCGCCCCGAGGGGTTCCTCGCCCGCCAGGTCCGGCGCTGGAAGAAGCAGCTCGACGCGTCCCGCAGCCGCGACCTGCCGGACGCCGACCGGCTGCACGCGCTCCTGGAGGCGAACCTGCCGGCGGAGTCGGCGCACGCGATCGTGCACGGCGACTACCGGCTCGACAACATCCTCGTCGACTCCCGCGACCGGATCGCCGCCGTCCTCGACTGGGAGATGGCGACGCTCGGCGACCCGCTGACCGACCTGGCGCTGCTCCTGGTCTACATGGGGCGCGGCACCCCGCTGCCCGGTGCGCGCGACGCGGCGGCCGCGCCCGGATTCCCGACGCCGGACGAGGTCGTGGCCCGCTACGCCGAGCGCAGCGGCCGGGACCTGTCCTCGATCGGCTTCTACGTCGCGCTGGCCTGCTTCAAGCTCGCCGTGATCTCCGAGGGCATCCACTACCGCTACATCCACGGCCAGACGGTGGGGGAGGGCTTCGGCGCGGTCGGCGCCGCCGTCGAGCCGCTGCTCCGCTCGGGGCTCGCCGCCCTGGCCCGCTGAGCCACTGGTCCATGGAAACCGGCGCTGCGCATCGCTGCTGGTAGACCACGGTACCGCCATCGTGTGTGACACCTCACCGGCCGTGCGCGCTGTGCAAGATGGAACCGGATCGCGGCGGTGCCGGCGGGCGCGGAGGGGAGCCCGCACGTCACGCCCGGGCCCGGTGATCCTGCCGGCGGGCTGGACGGTTCCGCGGTGCCGGGGCGGACGCCGCGGAACCGTCCAGCCCGCCGGCCCCCGGGGCCGCGGGCGGCCCGCCGCGCCCGGCCGGGACGCTCTCCGTCCGCATCGAGTGATTGACGGCGGCGGGCCGCTGAAATTATTGTTAACCGACCGGTCGGTATGTGCTGAATTCAGTGCCGTCCCGGCCCTTCCCACCGCCGTCGCGCGCCTTCGGAGAATTGCCATGATCCCCAGCACGATGCAGGACTTCCCGCTGTCGGTCGCCGCGATCCTGCGGCACGGCGCGCGCGTCTACGGCGGCAGCGAGTGCGTCACCTGGACGGGCGGCGGCCCGCCCCGGCGGGCGACCTTCGCCGAGATCGCCCGCAACGCCGAGCGGCTGGCGTCCGCGCTGGCCGGGCTCGGCGTCCGCCGCGGCGACCGGGTCGCGACCTTCTGCTGGAACAACCAGGAGCACCTGGAGGCGTACTTCGCGGTCCCGGCCATGGGGGCGGTGCTGCACACGCTCAACATCCGGCTGTTCCCCGAGCAGCTCTCGCACATCGTCAACCACGCCGACGACCAGATCGTCATCGTGGACGACAGCCTCGTCCCGCTGCTGGCGCGGGTCGTCCGCGAACTCCCCGCCGTCGAGGCGTACGTCGTGGTGGGCGACGGCGACGCCACGGCCCTGGAGGACAACGGCAACGGCGCCCCCGTCCTGCGCTACCGCGACCTGATCGCCGCCGAGGAGCCCGGCTTCGCGTGGCCCGATGTGGACGAGCGCTCCGCCGCGTCCATGTGCTACACGAGCGGCACCACCGGCGACCCCAAGGGCGTCGTGTACTCGCACCGGTCGACGTTCCTGCACGCGATGGCCGTGCAGTCGGCGTCGATGGTCGGCATCACCGAGGCCGACCGCGTCCTCACCATCGTGCCGATGTTCCACGTCAACGCGTGGGGCCTGCCCTACGGCGCCTTCCTGTCCGGGGCCACGCTCCACATGCCGGGCCCGTTCATGCAGCCGGAGCACCTGACGGCGTTCATCGCGGCGGAGAAGAGCACGCTCGCCTCCGCCGTCCCCACCATCTGGAACGGGATCCTCGCGCACGGCGAGCAGCACGAGATCGACCTGTCGTCGCTGCGCTCCGGCACGTCCGGCGGCGCCGCCGCGCCCCGCGTCCTGCTGGAGCGCTTCGAGCAGCGCTACGGCCTGCGCATCATCCAGGGCTGGGGCATGACCGAGACCAGCCCGCTCGGCGGCATGGCGTTCCCGCCGCCCGGCGTGGAGCCCGGCACCGACGAGGACATGGAGTGGCGGCTGAAGTCCGGCCGCGTCGCCGCCGGCGTCGAGATGCGCATCGTGGACGACGCGGGCGCCGAACTGCCGTGGGACGGCGAGGCCGTCGGCGAGATCGAGGTCCGCGGCCCCTGGATCACCGGCTCCTACCACCGCGACCCGGCGCCGCAGAAGTTCGACGGCGGCTGGCTCCGCACCGGCGACATCGGCACCATCGACGACCGCGGCTTCTTCCAGATCACCGACCGCGCCAAGGACGTCATCAAGTCGGGCGGCGAATGGATCTCCTCCGTCGAGCTGGAGAACCACCTGATGGCCCACCCCGCCGTCGCCGAGGCCGCCGTCATCGGCATCCCCGACCCGCGCTGGGACGAGCGCCCGCTCGCCTGCGTCGTCCTGCGGCCCGGCGCCACCGCGACGGCGGAGGAGCTGGCGTCCTTCCTGGCCGGCAAGGTGGCCCGCTGGCAGGTCCCCGAGTACTGGACCTTCCTGGACGAGATCCCCAAGACCACGGTCGGCAAGTTCGACAAGAAGCCCCTCCGCGCGCACCACAAGAACGCGGAACTGAAGATCGAACACATCGAGCGCTGACAAGGGCGGGTCAGGAGGGCGGGGGAGCGGTGTCCTTCAGGCCGTTGAGGAACAGGTCGACGTAGTGTTCGCTGATGGCCTCGGTCTTCAGGGTGCCGCCGTGGCGGTACCAGACGCCGATCTGGTGGACGGTGCCGAAGAAGAAGTGCACGGCGATGTCGGCGGGGACGGCGGTGCGGAAGCCGCCCTCCCGCTGGCCCTCCTCGACCAGGGCGCGGAAGCGCTCGTGGTAGCGGCGGCGCTCGGCGCGGACGGCCTCGCGGCGGTCGCGGGGGAGCAGGTGCGTGGAGCGGAAGAAGACCGTGAAGTCGTCCAGGTAGCGGAACGAGGTGTTGAGGACGTCGACGGCGGCGGCGCGCAGCCGCTCCTCGGCGGTGCCGGTGCCGTCCGCGATCTGCCCCAGGCGTGACATCTGCAGGTCGAGGAGCCGGTGGTAGATCTCGTAGAGGAGGTCGTCCTTGGAGCCGAAGTAGTGGTACATGGCTCCTTTGGTGACGCCGGCGGCGTTCACGATCTCCTGGACGGAGGTGTTCTCGAAGCCCTTCTCGGCGAACATGCGGGTCGCCACGGCCAGCAGCCGGTCGGGCAGGGGCAGGTTGCCGGGCAGCCGGCCTGCGGGCGCCTGCGTCATCACTCCTCCTCGTGCCGGGATCCCCGGGGTCGAGCCGCCCCGGCACGGCCGCCCGCAGTCCGCCGATCAGCCTACCGGCCGCGCGATGGTTCGGCGGACTAGGTGATCGGGGCCCGCGCACCGGCTGTTGACCGGAGCCGCCCGATGATTCTATCTTCTTGGAATCCGACCAGTCGGTATGTGCTTTTTCGGCCTCGGGGGATTTCGCGCTGAATCATCGGCGAGGTGAGGCGTAATGTCCGGCTCCGCTGCGAACTTGGAACTACGAGAGGTGACCGTCCGCTTCGCCGGGCTGGTCGCACTGGACGGCGTGTCCCTCTCCGCGCCGCAGGGCCGGGTCACCGGCGTCATCGGCCCGAACGGCGCCGGCAAGACCACCCTGTTCAACGTCGTGTGCGGGTTCGTCCGGCCGGAGTCGGGCGAGGTGCGGTGGCGGGGCCGCGTGCTCGGCCGGCACCGGCCGCACGATCTGACCCGGCTCGGCATCGCCCGCACCCTGCAGGCGCTCGGGCTCTTCCCCGGGCTGACGGTCCTGGAGAACGTGATGGTCGGCGCCGACCGGCGGGCGCGGGCCGGGTTCTGGTCCGGGCTGCTCGCCCTCCCGCGCGCCGACCGCGACGAGGCCGCGCTGCGCGAGCGCGCGATGGCGCGGCTGGCGGAACTGGGCGTGGCGGGGGAGGCGGGCCGGCTGCCCGGCCAGCTGCCCTACGGGGTGCAGAAGCGGGTCGCGCTCGCGCGGGCGCTGGTCGCCGAGCCCGAGCTGCTGCTGCTGGACGAGCCCGCGGCCGGGCTGTCGGCCGCCGAGATGGACGAGCTGGCCGAGCTGATCCGCGGGATGCGCGGCGGGCCCGCGGTCGTCCTCGTCGAGCACCACATGGACCTCGTGATGAACGTCTGCGACCAGGTCGTCGTGCTCGACTTCGGCAGGGTCATCGCCGCCGGCGCGCCCGCGGACGTCCGCGACGACCCCGCCGTCCTCGACGCCTACCTGGGCGAGGAGGTCGCCGGTGCTTGAGGTGAAGGACCTCACGGTCCACTACGGGGCCGTCCGGGCGCTCGGCGGCGTCGGGCTGTCGGTGGACGAG
Source organism: Actinomadura bangladeshensis (assembly GCF_004348335.1). GTDB lineage: Bacteria > Actinomycetota > Actinomycetes > Streptosporangiales > Streptosporangiaceae > Spirillospora > Spirillospora bangladeshensis. The sequence continues at coordinate 15,422 of NZ_SMJW01000108.1, forward strand.
GGTTCGGTGACCGCCGTGCTCGGCGCGAACGGGGCCGGGAAGACCACGCTGCTGCGGACGATATCGGGCCTGCTGCGGCCCAAGGCGGGACGCGTCGAGCTGGACGGGAAGGACATCACCCGGTCGCCGGTCGAGGACATCGTCCGGCTCGGGGTCGCGCACGTCCCGCAGAGCGGCGGCGTCATCACCGAGCTGACCGTCGAGGAGAACCTGCGGCTCGGCGGCCTGTGGCGGCGCGACCGGGCCGCCCTCGCGCGGCGGATCGCCGAGATGTACGAGCTGTTCCCGGCGCTCGCCGAGCGCCGGGTGAAGACCGCCGCGACGCTGTCGGGCGGGGAGCGGCAGATGCTCGCGCTGGCGCGGGCGCTCACCGGCGCGCCGCGGCTGCTGCTGGTGGACGAGCCGTCCCTCGGCCTCGCGCCGCGCGTGGTCGCCCAGCTCATGGCCGTGCTGCGGCGCCTGTGCGACGAGGACGGCCGCACCGTGCTGCTCGTCGAGCAGAACGCCCGCAGCGCGCTGTCGGTCGCCGACCGCGCGGTCGTGCTCGACCTCGGCGCGGTCGTGGCGGCGGAGGCCGCCGCGGCCATCGCCGCCGACGACCGCCTCCGCCACGCCTACCTGGGGTTCTGATGGTGCGCTTCATCAATCTCACGCTCGCCGGCATCACCTCCGGCGTCGTCTTCGCGGCGGTGGCGCTCGCGCTGGTGCTGATCTGGCGCGCCACCCGGGTCGTGAACTTCGCGCAGGGCGCGATGCTGATGTTCACGACGTTCCTCGCCTGGAGCGTCATCGACGCCGGCGGGTCCTACTGGCTCGCGCTCGGCGTCGCGCTGGCGTCCGGGCTCGTGCTGGGCGCGGTCATCGAGCGGGTGGTGGTCCGGCCGGTGGAGAACAAGCCGCCGCTGAACGCCGTCATCGTCACGCTCGGCCTGTACGTGCTGCTCCAGGCGGCCGCGGGCATGATCTGGGGCGACACGCCGCACTCCTACCCGCCCGCGTTCACGATCAAGGGGCTGTCGGTGGCCGGGACGCGGCTGCTGCTGTCCCCGTTCGACCTGTTCGTCATCGGCGCGGTCGCGGCGGTCATGGTGCTGCTGACCCTGCTGTTCGTGCGCACCGACCTCGGGCTGCGGCTGCGGGCGTCCGCGTTCGCCCCCGAGATCGCCCGGCTGCAGGGCGTCCGCGTCGGCCGGATGCTGACGCTCGGGTGGGCGCTGGCGGCGCTCGTCGGATCGCTCGCCGGCGTCCTGATCGCCCCGTCGGTGTTCGTGGGGCCCGCCCAGTTCGACGCGATGCTCGTGTTCGGGTTCACCGCGGCGGTGATCGGCGGGCTGGACAGCCCGGCCGGCGCCGTCACCGGCGGGCTGCTGCTCGGCTGCGCGCTCAGCTACGTGTCCGGCTACGTCAGCTCGGACCTCGTCACGTTCGGGGCGCTCGCCGCGCTCATCACCGTCCTGATGATCAGACCCAACGGCCTGTTCACGGCGACCACGGGACGGAGGGTGTGACGCGGTGGACACCGTCCTGAACGTCCTGCGCCGGTCCACGCTGACGCGGCACACCGCCGGCGCCCTCGCGGCGATCGCCGCGCTGTACTTCCTCACGACGGCGGTCGGCCCCTACCGGGACCTGCAGATCGCCCAGGTCGCCTACCTGACCTGCGCCGCCGCCGGGCTGACCGTGCTGACGGGGCTCGGCGGGCAGATCTCCCTCGGGCACGGCGCGTTCATGGCGGTCGGCGCCTACACCGCCGCGCTCGTCATCGGGCACTGGGGCTGGCCGCTCGCGGCCGTCCTCGCGGCGGCCGCCGGCGTCACCGCCCTCGCGGGCGTGCTGGTCGGCGCGGTCGCCGCCCGGCTGCACGGCCCCTACCTGGCCGGCGCCACGCTCGCGTTCGCGGTCGGGCTGCCCGGACTCGCCAACTACGCGCCGCTCACCGACCTGCTCGGCGGGCAGAACGGGCTGACGCTCGTCCCGCCGATCCCGCCCGAGTCGCTCGGCGCGACGTTCCCGCTGGAGCGCTGGCAGGCGTGGATCGCCTGCCTCGGCGCCGTCATCACGCTGTTCCTGCTCGCCAACCTCACCCGCGGCCGGTTCGGCCGGACGCTGCGGGCCAGCCGCGACGACGAGATCGCCGCCGCGCTCGCCGGAGTCCGCGTCGCCCGGCTGCGGATCGCCGCGACCGTCGTGTCGGCGGCCTGCGCCGGCCTCGGCGGCGGGCTGCTCGCCGTGGTCGCCACGCTCGCCGCGCCGGGCGCGTTCCCGCTCACCCTGTCCCTCCAGCTGATCGCCGCGATCATCATCGGCGGGCTCGGCAGCCTGTCCGGCGCCGTCTGGGGGTCGCTGATCCTGGTCTACGTGCCGACGTGGGCGTCGGACCTGTCGTCCTCGTCCGGCCTGTCGCACAACGTCGCCTCGAACCTGCCCCTCGCCGTCTACGGCCTCGTCCTCATCGTGGTGACGCTGGCCTTCCCGCGCGGCCTCCACGGAGGCCTGCGCGACATCGGCGGCGCCGTCCGGCGCCGCGTCCTCACGAGGCGCGACCGGGCTCCCGGGTCGCGCGGTTCCGCAACGACCAGCACATCGGGGCCCACCACCACGCATCCAGGAGGAGCAGATGAAGCGATTGCGGACCAGGGCGCTCGCCCTGATGACCGCGGCGACGCTGGCGGTCGCGGCGAGCGGCTGCGGCGGTGACGGCGGGGACGAGGGGAGCTCGGCCGCGCCGGGCGTGACCGCGACCACCGTCACCATCGGCAGCCACCAGCCGCTCACCGGTCCGGCCGCGCCCGGCTACAGCGCCAACTCGGCGGCGTCGAAGGCGTTCTTCGACTACGTCAACGCCAACGGCGGCATCAACGGGCGCAAGATCGTCTACAAGTACGTGGACGACGCCTACAACCCGACCCAGACCGTCAGCGTGACGCAGAAGCTCGTCCTGCAGGACAAGGTCTTCGCGATCTTCAACGGGCTGGGCACCCCCACCCACTCCAAGGTCGTCGACTACCTCAACGCCCAGCGCGTCCCCGACCTGTTCGTCGCGTCCGGCTGCGGCTGCTGGGACGAGCCGCAGAAGCACCCGCAGACGTTCGGCTGGCAGGTCGACTACATCCGCGAGGGCAAGATCCTCGGCGACCACGTCAAGAAGACGTTCGCCGGCAAGAAGGTCGCCTACTTCTTCCAGAACGACGACTTCGGCCAGGACGGCGTCAAGGGCCTCGACAAGTACATCCCGAAGGCCGACGTGGTGTCCCGGCAGTCCTACCAGCCGGGCAGCACCGACATCGGCGCGCAGGCCCAGGCGATCGCGCAGTCCAAGGCCGACGTCGTCGTGCTGTTCAGCATCCCGACCTACACGGCGCTGTTCCGGCTCGCCGCGCTGAAGCTGAACTACAAGCCGACGTTCGTGGTCAGCAACGTCGGGTCCGATCCGATCACCCTCACCGGCCTGCTGGAGAGCTTCGCCAAGAAGGGCGGCGCCGAGGTCAAGGGCAGCCCGCTCATCCAGGGCATGATCACCGACGGGTACCTGGCGGCGCCCGGCGACGCCTCCAACAGCTGGACGCAGCTGTTCAAGAAGATCCACGCCCAGTACATCCCGAAGCTGCCGTTCAACGGCAACATCGTCTACGGCATGTCGGTCGCCTACACCTTCGTCCAGGCGCTCCAGGCGGCCGGGAAGAACCCGACCCGCAAGGCCCTCGTCGAGGCATTGGAGAAGTCGCACTTCACCGGGCCGGGCGTCGTCCCGTTCGCCTTCAGCAAGGAGTCGCACGCCGGGTACACCGGCGCGGTGATCGGCACGATCAAGGGCGAGAACGTCGTGCCCGAGGGGCAGCCGCTGACCACCGACGACGGCGACGGGCCGATCCAGCCCTACACGGCCCCGCAGCCGCAGGCGCCCGCCAACGGCATCCCCCCGGCCGGCTGACGGGCGCGCCGCCGTCCCGCGCGACGACCGCCCCGAAGGGCGCGGGACGGCGGCCCCCCGGCCGGGCGCGCGCGCTCAGGCCCGGACGATCTCCGGCCCGGCGGCGGCGAGGTCGGCGGCGAGGTCGGTGTCCAGCCCGGTGTCGGTGATCAGCACGTCGATCTCGGCCAGGCCCGCGAACCGCACCAGGTGGTCGTGCCCGATCTTGGTGCGGTCGGCGAGCAGCACCCGCCGCCGCGACGAGGCGATCATCGCCTTCTTCACCGCCGCCTCGGCCTGGTCGGACGTGGTCAGCCCGCGCTCGACCGAGCAGCCGTTGGTCGCCATGAACGCCACGTCCACCCACAGGTCGGCGAGCGGGCGCAGCACCCAGTCGTCGACCGTGGCGAGCGTCCGGCCGCGCACCCGCCCGCCCAGGATGATCACGGTCAGGTTGGGGCGGGTGGCGAGCACCGCGGCGTGCGGCGGCGAGTTCACGATCACGGTCAGCTCGCGGTCGGTCGGCAGCAGCTGGACGAACCGGGCGGTGGTCGTGCCCGCGTCCACGATGATCGACCCGTCGGCGGGCAGCTCCTCCAGCGCCGCCTTGGCGATGCGCTGCTTCTCCTCGGTCATCACCGCGTCCCGCGCCGCCAGCTCCGGCTCGAAGCCGAGCCGCTCGACCGGCATCGCGCCGCCGTGCACCCGCCGGACCGTCCCGGCCCGCTCCAGGACGGTCAGGTCCCGGCGGATCGTCTCGGTCGTGACCGAGAACTCCTCGGCCAGCGCGACCACGTCCACCCGGCCCTTCGAGCGCGCCAGCGCAAGGATCGCCTGCTGTCGTTCCTCGGCGTACATGGCCGTCCCACCCGTCCCGTGTCAGCTCCGTCCGCGTTCATTGTGGCGGGTCCGGGCGATCTCCCGCGCCTCCGCCGGATCATCGGCGGCGAGGACGCGCCCGGCCAGCTCCGCGCACTCGGCGAACGTGAACCGCAGCAGGGCGGCGCGGACGGCGGGCAGCGCGCGCGGCGACATCGACAGCCGGGTCACGCCCAGCCCGGCCAGGACGGGCGCCAGCAGGGGGTCGGCGGCGGCCTCGCCGCACACCCCGACCGGCTTCCCTGCCGCGGCGCCCGCCTCCGCGCACCGGGCGACCAGGTCGAGCACCGCCGGCTGCCACGGGTCCAGCAGCTCGGGGAACCCGCTGTGCTGCCGGTCGGCGGCCAGCGCGTACTGGCTCAGGTCGTTCGTGCCGATGCTCAGGAACCGCGCCCCGCGCAGGATGCGGGCCGCCCGCAGCGCGGCGGACGGGACCTCGACCATCACGCCGGCGGTGGTCAGCCCGTGCGCGCGGGCGCGCCCGACGAACGCGTCCGCCTCGGCCGGCGTCGCCACCATCGGCGCCATCACCGCCACCCGCGCGGACGTGCCGGCGGCGGCGCGCGCGATCGCCGCGAGCTGCGTCTCCAGGACGTCCGGGCGCTCCCGCGCGACGCGCAGGCCGCGCACGCCGAGCGCCGGGTTCGGCTCGTCCGGCAGGCGCAGGAACGGCAGCGGCTTGTCGGCACCGGCGTCCAGCGTCCGGACGACGACCGTGCGGCCGCCGGCCGCGGCGAAGGCCTTCGCGTAGGCGGCGGCCTGCTCGTCCAGGCCCGGTTCCTCGTGCCGGCCGAGGAAGAGGAACTCGGTGCGGAACAGCCCGACGCCGGCGACGCCGGTCAGGTCGACGCCGTCCAGGTCGGCGGCGGAGCCGATGTTGACCATCAGGTCGATGGCGCGCCCGTCGGCGGTGCGGCCGGGACCGGCGGGCACGGCCTCCTCCTCCGCCCGCGTCGCGGCCGCGTTGATCCCGGCGGCCTCGCGTTCGGTGACGGACGTCCGGACGGTGCCGGCGGTGCCGTCCACCGCGACCAGTCCGCCGGAGGCCGCCGCGTCCAGGATCCCGGCGCAGCCCACGACGGCGGGCAGCCCCAGCGACCGGGCGAGGATCGCGGTGTGCCCGGTCGGGCCGCCGCGCTCGGTCACCAGCGCGAGGACGGCGGCGGTGTCGAGCGCGGCGGTGTCGGCGGGCGACAGGTCGTCCGCGACCAGGACGAACGGGTGCCCCGGGGCGGGGATGCCCGGCATCGGCAGGCCCAGCGCCGCGGCGACGGCGCGGCCGGACAGGTCCGCGAGGTCGGCGACCCGCTCGGCGAACACGCCGCCCGCCGCCAGCAGCGTCCGCGCCTGCTCGTCGAACGCGCCGTGCAGCGCGTGCGCCGCGTCCGCGCCCCGCTCGGTGCGGCTCCGTACGCCGGCGAGCAGCATCGGGTCGCCGGTGATCGCCGCCTGCGCCGAGAGGATCCCGCGCGCCTCCGGCGTCGGCGCGGTCGCGGCCCGCTTCTCCAGTTCGGCCCCGACCGCCGCCAGCGCCCGGACGGCCGCCCGCTCCTCCTCGGCGGCGTCGGTGCCGGCGCGCGGCGGCGGGAGGGCGGGCGGCGGCCCCATCACCTCCACCGGGCCGGCCGCCGCCCCGGGGCTCACCCCGAGACCCGCCAGCTCACGCATGGTCGGGCTCCTCGGCGTCCAGGTCGCGGGCGAGCAGGCCGGCGAGCTCGTCCAGGACCTCGGCGGCGCCGTCCCCGTCGGCGGACAGCGTCACCTCCGTCCCCTGCGCGGCGCCGAGCGACAGCACGCCGAGGATGCTGCTCGCCGGGACGGGCGCGCGGTCCCCGACCCGGATGGACACCGGGACGGGCTGCTGCGCGGCGATGTGCACGAAGATCTTCGCGGGGCGGGCGTGCAGGCCCTGCGCGGAGCCGATGATGACGCTGCGTTCGGGCACGGCTGCCTCCTTGGGGTGGGACGGGGGTCAGGGCTCGATCGTGACCTTGATGGCCGCGCCCCGGGTGACGAGGTCCAGGGCGTCGTGCAGGGCCTCCAGCGGGAGCCGGTGGGTGATGAGGTCATCGACGGGGACCTGCCCGGAGCCGATCAGCTCCAGGGCGCGGGCGTTGTGCGCGGGGCTGGACCCGTTCGCGCCGACCAGCGACAGCTCCCGGTAGTGGACGCGGTTGGCGTCGACGGAGATCACCGGGTCGTCCTTCGGCAGGCCGCCGAACAGGCTGACCCGGCCGCCCGGCGCCATCAGCCGCTGCGCCTGCTCCTGCGCGGCGGCCGACGCGGCCGCGGTGATCGCGACGTCGGCGCCCCGGCCCCCCGTGCGCGCGAGGACCTCCTCGACCGCGTCGGTGACGCTCCCGTCGATCGCGGCGTCCGGCTTCACGATGGCGGCCGCCTGGTGCAGCCGCTCGGCGTTGACCTCGACGAGGAACACGCGGGCGGCGCCGCGGGCCCGCGCGACCCGCACGTGCAGGCAGCCGACCGGGCCGGAGCCGAACACCACGACGTCGTCGCCCTCGCCGACCCGCGCCAGCTCCTGGCCGTTCAGGACGCAGGCGAGCGGCTCGGCGACCGACGCCTCGGCGAACGACACGCCGTCCGGGATGCGGTTCACCCCGTCCACGGCGAGCACCTTCGCCGGGATGATCATGTACTCGGCGAACGCGCCGTCGTAGTGGTACCCCATCGACTCCTGCGCGGTGCAGACCGTCATGCGGCCGCGGCGGCACTCCGAGCACGTCCCGTCCGGGACGGCGGCGATGACCTGGACGCGGTCGCCCGCCGCCCAGCCCTCCGCGCCGGCGCCGGCCGCGACGACCTCGCCGGCGATCTCGTGCCCCATCACCCGCGGCGGGACGATGTGGTGGTGCCCGAAGCGGGAGATCTTCACGTCGGTCCCGCAGGTGGAGCAGTTCCGGACGCGGATCTTCAGCTCCCCGGGGCCGGGCTCGGGCTCCGGCGCGTCCTCCAGCCGGATGTCGCCGGGTGCGTAGAAACGGGCGACCTTCATACGGTGTGTCCCTGTCCTGTCGGTTGCTGGTCTTCTGCCTGGGGGGCGAGCAGCGCGAGGACCTGCTCGGGCTCGGTGGCCTCGCGCAGCGCGCGGGCACGGTCGGGGTCCATGAGGATCTCCGCGAGCTCGGCGAGGATCTCCATGTGGCCGCCGCCCCGCGCGGCGATCGCGATGCACACGGTGACGGGGTGGCCGTTCCAGTCCGTCCCGTCGGGGAACCGGACGACGGCGAGGGCGTCCCGGCGGATGAGGTCGCGCCCCTCGTTCGTGCCGTGCGGGATCGCCACGCCCTCGCCGAGGTAGGTGGAGATCGAGCGCTCCCGCTCCAGCATCGCGTCGATGTAGCCGGGCTCGACGGCGCCGGCGTCCACCAGGACCTGGCCGCAGACCCGGACGGCGTGGTCGCGCCCGGCGGCGCGGGCGTCCAGCCGGATCGCCTCCCGCGCGAGCAGGCCGGCGGCCCGGTCAGCCACCGACCTCACCGCCGTCCTTGATCGCCTTGACGAGGCGGTCCACGGCGGGGTCGCCGATGTAGACCTCGAAGGTGATCACCGGGGTGTCCCCGGCGCCGCGCCGGGCCCGCTCGGCGAGCCCGGTGTGGGTGACGACCACGTCGGCGTCGCCGGGGATCGCGTCGACGGGCGTGTGCTCGACCGTCACGTCGCTCTTCTTCAGCTTCTTGCGCAGCTGGCCCGCGAGCATGACGCTGCTGCCCATGCCGGCGTCGCAGGCGATCACGAGTTTGCGGATGTCCTTGCCGTTCATCGTTGCCGTGCCCTTCCTCGGACGGTTCGGGAGGTGGTTCAGGATGCGGCCGCCTTCTTCGCGGCCGCCTTGTTGTCGGCCGTCCTCGCCTTGGCCTCTTCCAGCTCGCCCTCGGCCGCGGACTCGCCGTCCTCCTTGGGCTCGGCGAGCCGGCCGAAGCCGAGCAGCGCGGCGCCGACCCCGAAGGACACGGCCGCGGAGGCGAACAGGCCGGTGTAGACGCCGATCCAGTTGCCGACGCCGCGCGGCGTCTGGGCGAGGTAGGCGAAGATGCTGCCGGGGGACGGGGTGGCCACGAGCCCGACGCCGGTCGCGACGAAGATCGCAACGCCGGTCATGCCGCCGGCGATCGCGGCGAGGATCATCCGCGGCTTCATCAGGATGTAGGGGAAGTAGATCTCGTGGATGCCGCCGAAGAAGTGGATGATGGTGGCCGCCGGGACGCTCGGGCGCAGCCGGCGCGGCCCGAAGAACCAGTAGGCGAGCAGGACGCCGAGGCCGGGCCCGGGGTTGGACTCCAGCATGAACAGCACCGACTTGCCGTGCTCGGCGGCCTGCTGCACGCCGAGCGGGCCGAGCACGCCGTGGTTGACGGCGTTGTTCAGGAAGAGCACCTTCGCGGGCTCGATGAGCAGCGACGTGAGCGGCAGCACGTCGTGGTCGACGAGCCAGCTCACCCCGTCCCCGGCCCAGTCGGAGAAGGTGTTCATGACCGGGCCGATCACCAGGTGGCCGGCGACCGCCATGGCGCCGCCGATGATCCCGGCGGAGAAGTTGTCCACCAGCATCTCGAACCCGGTCCGGACGCGGTCCTGGACGAGGCCGTCGAACAGCTTGATCAGGTACGCGGCCAGCGGCCCCATGATCATCGCGCCGAGGAACATCGGCACGTCCGCGCCGACGACGATGCCGACGGTCGCGACGGCGCCGACCACCGCGCCGCGCTGGCCGTGCACGAGCCGGCCGCCGGTGTAGCCGATCAGCAGCGGCAGCAGGAACTTGATCATCGGGTCGACCAGCTCGGCCAGGTCCTTGTTCGGCAGCCAGCCGGTGGGGATGAACAGCGCGGTGATCAGACCCCAGGCGATGAACGCGCCGATGTTCGGCATCACCATCCCGGCCATCTTGCCGCCGATGCGCTGGACGGTCGCCCGGAGCCCGCTTCCCGTGGGCTCCGGTGTGTAGGTGTCGGCCATCTCCGGCCTCCTGTCGATCGGGGGTGGGTACTGCGGAATCGTCAGGCGGGTCGTCAGGTGAGCAGGGGCCGGGCGAGGTCCGGCCGCGGATGGATGCGGACGATGTCGCGCCGGACGTCGGCCGCGCCGGGCATCCGGCTCGCGGGCATCCGCACGGCCGCGGCGCCCCAGGCCAGCGCCTCGGCGAGCGCACGCGCCCCGCGGGCGCCCGCGGCGAGGAACCCGGCGAGCAGGGCGTCGCCCGCGCCGACCGTGCTGCGCGGGCCCGCGACGGGCGCCTCGCCGGTGAGGACGCCGTCGTCGTCGACGAGCACCGCGCCCTCGGCGCCGAGGCTGACCAGGACGGCGCGGGCCCCTCGCGCCCGCAGCTGCCCGGCGGCCTCGACGACGTCGGCGACGGTGTCGACCGCCCCGCCGACGGCCTCGGCGAGCTCCTCCCGGTTCGGCTTGATCAGGTCGGGCCCGGCGGCGACCGCGGCGCGCAGCGCCGGGCCGCTGGAGTCGACCGCGACGCGGATGCCGTCCGGCGCGAACCGGCGGCAGAGCGCGGCGTAGGTGTCGTCCGGGACGCCGGGCGGGAGGCTGCCGCAGCCGACCACCCAGCTCGCCGCGCCGGCCTCGGCCACCACGACGGAGCCGATCTCCTCCAGCTCGGCGGCCGTCAGCGCGCCGCCCGGCTCGTTGAGCTTGGTGTCGACGCCGCCGGGCTCGACGATCGTCACGTTGGACCGGGTGCGTCCCTCGACGCGGACGGCGCGGACGCGCATGCCCTCGGCGGTCAGCAGCCGGTGCAGCTGGTCGCCGTCGGCGCCGCCCACCGCGACCACGGCGGTGGAGGCGACCCCGTTGGCGAGCAGCGCCCGGGACACGTTGACCCCCTTGCCGCCCGGGTCGAGCCGCGCCGACCGGGCCCGGATGACGGCGCCGCGGGTCAGCACGTCCACCTCGATCGTGCGGTCGAGGCTCGGGTTGAGCGTCACCGTCACGATCATGCGCGGGTCGTTCCCCGGTACATGTGGCTTCCCTTCCGTTTGATTTTGTTTCCCTTGTATTTAGGCCCGTTTGGTGTCGTCGTCAAGAGGTACCGGCGGGTTTTCGCAGGAAAATGCGCGACCGGCGCGCAGAGTCCGGTCCGGACGCGTGGAAACCGGGCATGGCCGGGAGCGCGCGCGGCCGGGCCGGGAAGTCAGGGGCGCGGTTCGCGGTCGTCCCGTCCGATCGTGGGGAGGATGATCGGGAGGGGGTGGAGCGATGCGCG
>NZ_SMJW01000109.1 GCF_004348335.1 Actinomadura bangladeshensis
GACCCGCCCTGCCCCGCGCCGTCAGAGGGCGCCGTCAGCGGGCGCCGTCAGCGGGCGCCGTCAGAGCCAGCCGCTCCTGCGCAGCCGCCGGAACAGCAGCACGCACGCGACCGCCATCACCACGATGACCAGCGGGTAGCCGAAGCTCCAGTGCAGCTCGGGCATGTGGTCGAAGTTCATGCCGTAGATCCCGGCGATCGCGGTCGGCACCGCGATGATCGCCGCCCACGCGGAGATCTTGCGCATGTCCTCGTTCTGCTGCTTGCCGAGCAGCGCCAGGTGCGCCGTCAGCACGCTGTTGAGCAGCTCGTTGTGCGCGTCGACCTGCCCGTCCACCCGCAGCAGGTGGTCCAGGACGTCGCGGAAGTACTCCCGGGTGGAGCCGCACTCGGCGACCCGGCCCTTGACGATCTCCTGCATCACCGGGACGAGCGGGTCCTCGGCGCTGCGGAACTCCAGCACCTCCCGCTTGAGGGAGTAGATGTCGGCGGTGACGTCCCGCGCGCCCGGGTCGAACACCGCCCGCTCCAGCCCGATGATGTCGACCTCGACCTCGTGCGCGACGAGCCCGTACCGGTCGACGACCTCGTCGCACACCGCGTACAGGACGCCGGCCGAGCCGTGCCCGAGCAGTTCCGGGTCGTCCTCCAGCCGCTTCCGGACGGGGCCGAGCGGGTTGCCGGTGCCGTGCCGCACGGTGACGACGAAGTCGCGGCCGAGGAACACCATGATCTCGCCGACCTCGATGTCGGACGTCTCGTCGAGGTAGGTCAGCGTCTTCAGCACCACGAACAGCGTGTCGCCGTAGCGCTCCATCTTCGGCCGCTGGTGCGCGGACACGGCGTCCTCGGCGGCCAGCGGATGCAGGTTCAGCTCGTCCTTGACCAGCTCGAACTCGTCCTCGTCCGGTTCGTAGAGCCCGATCCACAGGAAGCAGTCGCCGTCCTCGCGGGCGAGGTCGAAGGCGTCGCTGATGTCGCCGTCGATGTCGCTGCGCGTCCCGCCGGCGTAGATGGCCTTGTCCACGATCACGGCACGCATTCTCGCGCACCGGCACCGCACCGCGCCGCCATGCCGGGCATCTCCTAGAGTGGCCGCCGTGACGACCCTTCTCCTGGTGAGGCACGGCCTGACCGCGATGACCGGCCCGGTGCTCGCCGGCTGGACCCCCGGGGTGAGCCTCGACGACCGGGGCCGCGCCCAGGTCACCGCGCTCGCCGCCCGGCTCGCGCCGCTGCCGCTCGCCGCCGTCGTGTCCAGCCCCCTCGATCGCTGCGCCGAGACCGCCGGGATCATCGCGGCCGGGCACGCGCCGCCGATCGACAAGACCGAGACCGACGAGCGGTTCGGCGAGGTCCGCTACGGCGACTGGACGGGCCGCCCGCTCAAGGAGCTCGCCGAGGAGCCGCTGTGGCGGGTCGTGCAGGCGCACCCGAGCGCCGCCCGGTTCCCCGGCGAGGACGGCGAGTCCCTCGCCGCCGCGCAGCACCGCGCCGTCACCGCCGTCCGCGACTGGAACGCGCGCATCGCCGCCGAGCACGGCCCGGACGCCCTGTACGCCGTGTGCAGCCACGGCGACATCATCAAATCGGTCGTCGCCGACGCGCTCGGCCTCCACCTGGACCAGTTCCAGCGGATCCAGGCCGACCCCGCCTCGCTCACCGTGATCCGCTACACCGAGACGCGGCCGTTCGTGGTCCGGCTCAACGACACCGGAGGCGACACCGCCGCGCTGGTTCCGCCGCCGCCGGCGGAAGGTTCCGGGAAAGACGGACTCGGGCCGGATGACGCGCCGGTCGGCGGCGGCGCGTAGGGTCGTGTCATGCCCGTCATCTCCTACGACCTGCCGGAGCGCTTCGTCGCCGGCGCCGTCGGGCGGCCCGGCGAGCGCGCCTTCTACCTGCAGGCCCGCGCCGGCCGCCGCGTCACCAGCGTCGGGCTGGAGAAGTTCCAGGTGACGCTGCTGGCCGAGCGGCTGGAGGAGCTGCTGGACGAGGTGCTGCGGCGCAGCGGCGGCGACGCCCCGGTGCCCGCCGCCACCCCGTCGGAGCTGCAGGACGACGGCCCCCTCGACCAGCCGGTGGAGGAGGAGTTCAAGGTCGGCACGATGGCGCTCGCCTGGGACCCCGACGACGAGCAGGTCGTCATCGAGGCGCAGGAGGTCACCGAGACCGAGGAGGAGCCCGAGGTCGGCGAGGACGACCCGGCGATCGCGGTGCTGCGGGTCCGGATCAGCGCCGCGCAGGCCCGCGCGTTCGCCGAGCGCGCCCTGAAGGTCGTCGCCGCCGGGCGGCCCCCGTGCCCGCTGTGCGGGCTGCCGCTGGACGGCGCCGGGCACGTCTGCCCGCGCCAGAACGGGTACATGGGCTGAGATGCCGGTCCCCGCGTACTCGGTCACCGGCGTGTGCCGGATCATGGACGTGTGCTGGATCATGGACGGCGCGGCCGGGAGGATGGACCCATGACGCAGTCCTCCCGGGACCGGGCGCCCGCAGACGGCACGGGCCGCGGCACGCCCGGACGCCCGGTGCCGCCCCGCGACGCCGCCGCCGCCGAGCGGCTGCTGTCGGCCGGGCGCCTCGCCGTGGAGGGCCGCCTCGTGCAGGCGTCCAACGCCACCCTGTACTGCTCGATCGAGCACGACGGCAGGACCGCGGGCTGCGTCTACAAGCCCGTCGCCGGCGAGCGCCCGCTGTGGGACTTCCCCGACGGCACCCTCGCCGAGCGGGAGGTCGCCGCCTACGAGGTGTCCAAGGCGATGGGCTGGGGCACCGTCCCGCCCACCGTCCACCGCGACGGCCCCTACGGCCCCGGCATGGTGCAGCTGTGGGTGGAGCCCGACCCCGACGTCGACCTGGTCGCCCTGTCCCGCTCCGACGACGAGGCGATCCGCCGCATGTCGGTGTTCGACGCCGTCGTCAACAACGCCGACCGCAAGATCGGCCACCTGCTGCCCCCCGGCGACGGCCACGTCTACGGCTGCGACCACGGCGTGTGCTTCTCCACCGAGTACAAGCTCCGCACCGTCCTGTGGCAGTGGCGCGGCAAGCCCCTCACCGCCGAGGCCCTCGAAGCCCTCGGCCGCGTCGAGGCGGCGCTCCGCGGCGCCCTCGGCGCCCGCCTCGCCGAGCTCCTCACCCCCGCCGAGGTCGACGCGACCCGCCGCCGGGTCGAGCTGATGCTCGAGCACCGCATCCACCCCTACCCGCCGGAGGACTGGCCCGCCATCCCCTGGCCGCCGCTGTAGCCCGCCCCCGCCCGTGGGGCGAAATGGGCGGAGTGCTGCAATTGGGGGATGTGTACGGCGATCATCAGCGTGGATCCCCCGTCCCCGGTGCCCGTGCTCGTGGTGGGGGTGCGGGACGAGTTCGTCGCCCGCGAGTGGGCGGGCCCGGCCCGGCACTGGCCCGACCGGCCGGGACTCGTCGGCGGCCGCGACCTGCGCGCCGGCGGGACGTGGCTGGCGGTCGAGCCGGGCGCGCCGCGGGTCGCGGTGGTGCTGAACGGGCGCGGCCGGATGGCGCCGGAGGCGTCCCGCGCGTCGCGCGGCGAACTGCCGCTGCGGGTCGCCGCCGACGGCAAGCTCGGCGGGCTCGACCTCGCGGTGTTCGACCCGTTCCACCTCGTCGGCGCGGAACCGGACCGGGTGCGGCTGTGGAGCTGGGACGGCGAGGCGCTCACCGAGCGGACCCTCGGGCCCGGCCTGCACATGATCGTCAACAGCGGGCTGGAGGGCGAGGGGCAGCTGGAGGGCGAGACCGAGGACGCCTACATGGCCGCCCGGCTGGCCCACTTCCGGCCGCGGCTGGCCGCCGCGCCGCGCCCCGAGCCCGGCCCGGACGAGCCGGTGGAGCGGGCGTGGGGCGCCTGGCTGCCGCTGCTGGACGGCGACGGGCTGCCCCGCGCCGACCACCGCGCCCTGCTGCCGCTGCTGGACCTCGGCGACGGGCGGGTGTGGGGGACGACGTCGGTGAGCCTTGTCGCGCTCGGCCGGGGCGTCCGGTACGACTTCTCCGCCGCCCCGGGCGAGGGGGATGCCTGGTCCCGGGTGCTGTAGGTCCAGGGGCGCCATAGGTCCCGGGGACCGCGGGACACGGGTCCGGGCCGGGAAGCCGTTTTCGGCTGCGGTGACGTGACAGCGGGTGCTACATTGACTACTTAATGCGATCTTCGTCGGGGACGGCGCGGGCGGGAGCGGTCGCGGCCGGTCTCGTCGCGGTGCTGCTGGCACCGGCCGGCTGCGGCGGCGGCGAAGAACCCGTCAGGGGCGGCACGCTGCGGGTCGCCGGGTCGGCCGACGTCGACCACCTCGACACCGCCGCCGTGTACACCACCTGGGGCGGGCTCCTCGCCCGCCAGTTCGCCCGGACGCTGTTCGGGTACCGGGCGTCCAACGATTTCGGGGAGGCCGTCACGGTGCGGCCCGACGTGGCGCTGGAGATCCCGACCGCGCGCAACGGCGGCCTCGGCCGCGACGGCCGCACCTACACGATCAGGCTGCGCGGCGGCGTGCTGTGGAACACCAGCCCGCCCCGCGAGGTGACCGCGGCCGACTTCGTCCGCGGCATCAAGCGGGCCTGCAACCCCGCCGCCCCGGCCGGCGGCAGGGCCTACTTCATCGAGACGATCGCCGGCATGGGCCGCTTCTGCGCCGGCTACGCCCGCGTCGACCCGGGCAGCGCCGCCGCGATGGCCCGCTACCAGCGCACCACCGGCGTCCCCGGGCTGGTCGCCGCGGACGCCAAGACCCTGGTGATCAAGTTGAACCGGCCGGCCACCGACCTCGTCAACCTGCTCGCGCTGGAGTCCGCGGCGGCGGCGCCCGCCGAGTACGACCGCTACATCCCCGACAGCCCCGAGTTCCGGCGGCACATCGTCTCCGACGGCCCCTACCAGATCACCTCCCACACGCCCGGCCGGCGGTACGTCCTGGAGCGGAACCCGAGCTGGCGGGCCGCGTCCGACCCGATCCGCGCGCAGAACCCCGACCGCATCGAGATCTCGCTCGGGCACGACTCCCCGGACGACGTCCAGGGCATGCTGGAGAGCGGCGCCGCCGACCTGCCCTGGGACCAGCCGGTCCCGGCCGCGAAGATCGCGGAACTGCGGGACGACCCCGACTTCGCGATCATGGAGGGGTCGGCGCTCGACCCCTACCTGGTGTTCAACACCCTCAGCCCGAACAACGGGGGAGCGCTCGGCAGGACCGCGGTCCGGCAGGCGATCGGCTACGCCGTCGACAAGGCCGCGGTGGTGCGCATCTACGGCGGTCCCGACATCGCCGAGGTCCTCCACCAGACCATCCCGCCGCGCAGCGTCGGCCACCAGGAGTTCAACCTCTACCCGACCCCCGGCGACCGGGGAGACCCCGACAGGTGCAGGCGCATGCTGGCCCGCGCCGGGTACCCGCACGGCCTGACGCTGACGTTCCCGTACCGGCTCAGCGGCAACCACCCGCAGGTCGCCCGGTCGATCACCCGCGACCTGGCCGCCTGCGGCATCACCGCCCGGCTCCGGCCCGACACCAGCGGCGCCTTCTACGGCACCACCCTCGTCACCCCGGCGCGCGCCCGCGCCGGGAAATGGGACATCGCCGTCCCCGGCTGGGTGCCCGACTGGTACGGCAACAACGGCCGCACCACCATCGTCCCGCTGTTCGACGGGCGCCACTACGGCCCCAACTCCAGCGACTACGGCGGGTTCGACGACCCCGCCGTCAACCGGCTCATCGACCACGCGCTCAACGCCCGCGACGCCGCCACCGCGGCCGGGTACTGGGCGCAGGCCGACCACCGCATCATGGAGGACGCCGCGGTCGTGCCCCTCATCAACCAGCGGACCCCGATCTTCCACTCCGCGCGCGTCCGCAACGCCCGGTACCTGCCGCAGTACCGCGCCTACGACCTCAACCAGGTCACGTTCCGATGACCGGCTACGCCGACCTCGGGACGCGCGAGCCGCCCGCCGGGACCGCCGCCGGGACCGCCTCCGGGACCGCCGCCGGCGCGGCGGCGGTCCCGGCGGCGGTCCCGGGCCGTACCCCGGCCCGCCTCGCCTGGGACCGGTTCCGGCGCGACCGGGCCGCCGTCGCCTCCCTCGCCGTGCTGGCGGTGATCGCGGCGTTCGCGGCGCTGGCGCCGCTGTGGGCGCACCTGACCGGCCACCCCTACGACGCGACGTTCCCGCGGACGGGCCTGGACGCGGGCGGGCGGCCGCGCGGCCCCGGCGGCGGCTTCCCGCTCGGCGCCGACCAGCTCGGCCGCGACGTCCTCGTCCGCGCCGCCTACGGGGCGCGGATCTCGCTGACCGCCGGGATCGGCGCGGCCGCGCTCGCCTCGGCCGCCGGGACCGCCGCCGGCACCCTCGCCGGGTTCGCCGGCGGCGCGCTGGACACGCTGCTGGCCCGGCTGATGGACATGATCCTCGCGCTGCCCTACCTGCTGGTCGCGATCATGCTGGCGACCACGTTCCAGATCTCCTCGCCCGCCGCGAGCCTCGCGATGACGATCCTGGTCATCGCGTTCTTCTCGTTCGCCGCCTACGGCCGCACCATCCGCGGGCAGGTGCTGGCGCTGCGCGAGCAGCAGTTCATCGAGGCGGCCCGCGCCCTCGGCGCCTCCAACGCCCGCATCATGGCCACCGAGCTGCTGCCGAACCTGACCGCGCAGATCACCGTGCTGACCTCGCTGCTCGTCCCGGCCTCGATCGTGTCGGAGGCGACCCTGTCCTTCCTCGGCGTCGGCGTCCGGCCGCCGATGCCGAGCTGGGGGTCGATGCTCGGCGAGGGCGGCGAGCAGTTCCGCACCGCCTGGTGGCTGCTCGCCGTCCCCGGCCTGCTGCTGCTCGCCACCACGCTGGCGTTCAACCTGCTCGGCGACGGCGTCCGCAACGCCCTCGACCCGCGCGGCGACCGCGCCGCCGCCGGGAGGTGACCCGCCGGTGCCGCGCTTCGCCGTCCGCCGCCTCCTGTACGCCGCCGTCGTGCTGTGGCTGGTGGCCACGCTCACGTTCGCGGTCCTGCACCTGTCGCCCGTCCCCGTCGAGCGCGTCATCGGCGGGCCCCGCGCCACCCCCGAGACGCTGGCGCAGATCCGCCGCAACCTCGGCCTGGACCGGCCGCTCCTCCTCCAGTACTGGTGGTTCCTCGCCCGGCTGCCGCACGGCGACCTCGGCGACTCCTACGTCAACGGGACGCCGGTCACGGCGCTGATCGGCGCCCGGCTCCCGACGACGCTGTGCCTGGTGTCGGGCGCGGCGGCCCTGTGGTTCGCGGGCGGCATCGTCACCGGCGTCACCGGCGCGTCCCGGGCGCGGGGCCTGTGGGACCGGACGGTCACCGTCTTCGTCCTGGCCGGCCTGTCGACACCGCCGTTCGTCATGGCGCTGGCGCTGCTGTCGCTGTTCACGATCGGGCTGGGCGCGGGCGGCGTCCACCTCTTCGAGGCCGGCCCGCCGCTGCAGGAGCACTTCCTGCGCCGCATGGTCCTGCCGTGGTTCGCGCTGGCCTTCCTGATGATGGCCGCCTACACGCGCCTCACCCGCGGGGCGATGCTCGACGTCCTGGACGAGGACTACGTGCGCACGGCCCGCGCCAAGGGCCTGCCGGAGCGCCGCGTCGTGCGCGGGCACGCGCTGCGGGCGGCGCTGACCCCGGTCGTCACCCAGCTCGGCATCGACCTCGGCGCCCTGATCGGCTCCACGATCGTGACCGAGAAGGTGTTCGGGCTGCAGGGCGTCGGGCAGCTGGTGTACCAGTCCATCGCGGCCGGCGACACCCCGGTGATCATCGGGGTGACGCTGCTCGTGACGTTCTCGGTGACCGTCGCGAACCTGCTCGTCGACATCGGCTACGCGTTCCTGGACCCGCGCGTCCGCCCCGCCTGAGCCGGCCGGGGCCGAGGGACGGGACGGGCTTACCCGGGCGGCCCGGGACACTTGCCATGATCTCGGAGTAATGCCGCTAGCTGCGCATGGATAAGCTTTCGGTATGCGATCGTGGCCCGCCTCCGAAGTCCCCAGCCTGCCCGACGCGGGCCTGCCCGCCGCCGACCGTCCGCTGGCCCTGCACGACACCGGGGCGGGCGCCGCGCGCCCCACCGCCCCCGGCGAGACGGCCCGGATGTACGTGTGCGGCATCACCCCCTATGACGCGACCCACCTCGGCCACGCCAACACCTACCTCGCGTTCGACCTCGTCAACCGCGTCTGGCGCGACCTCGGCCACCGCGTCCACTACGTGCAGAACGCCACCGACGTCGACGACCCGCTCCTGGAACGTGCCGAGCAGACCGGCGAGGACTGGCGCGCCCTCGCCGACCGCGAGATCCAGCTGTTCCGCGAGGACATGACCGCGCTGCGGATCCTGCCGCCCGACCGCTACATCGGCGCGGTCGAGGCGATCCCGCTCGTCGTCGAGATGATCGAGAAGCTGCGCGGCCGCGACGCCGCCTACGCGGTGGACGGCGACATCTACTTCCCGGTCGCCTCCGACCCGTCCTTCGGCGGGGTCAGCCGGCTCGGCCGCGCGGAGATGGCCCCGCTGTTCGCCGAGCGCGGCGGCGACCCCGACCGCGCCGGCAAGCGCGACCCCCTCGACCCGCTGCTGTGGATGGCGCGCCGCCCCGGCGAGCCCGGCTGGGACTCCCCGTTCGGCGAGGGCCGCCCCGGCTGGCACGTGGAGTGCTCGGCGATCTCCGTCGAGTACCTCGGCATGGCCTTCGACGTGGAGGGCGGCGGCTCCGACCTCGCCTTCCCGCACCACGAGATGAGCGCCTCGCACGCCCAGGTCGCCACCGGCGAGCGCCCGCACGCCCACGCCTACGTCCACGCCGGCATGGTCGGCCTGGACGGCGAGAAGATGTCGAAGTCGCGCGGCAACCTGGTGTTCGTGTCGAAGCTGCGCGAGGGCGGCGCCGACCCCATGGCGATCCGGCTTGCGCTGCTCGCCCACCACTACCGCGCCGACTGGGAGTGGACGCCGGACCAGCTGGAGGCGGCGGACGCCCGCCTCGGCCGCTGGCGGGCCGCCGCGGCCCGCCCGTCCGGGCCGCCCGCCGCGCCGCTGGCGGCCGCGGTCCGCGGTCACCTCGCCGACGACCTGGACGCCCCGGCCGCCCTCGCCGCCGTCGACGACTGGGCCGCCCACGACGGCGCGGACGAGCAGGCCCCCGCCCAGGCCAGGGCCGTCGTCAACGCCCTCCTCGGCGTCGCCCTCTGACCGCTCAGAGCAGACCGGCGAGCTTGTAGAGCACCAGCGACCCGGCGACGGCCACGTTCAGGCTGCTGCCGCTCCCCACCATGGGGATCTCGACGGCCAGGTCGAGCAGGTCGAGCGCCTCCGCGGGGATGCCGGTCTGCTCGTGCCCCAGCACGGCGACCGTCCGGACCCGCGCGGCGGGCAGGTCGGCGAGCCGAACCGCCTCGTCGGCGAGTTCCACGCCGACGATCCGGGACCCGGCCTCCCGCTGCCGCTCCAGCCAGCCGGGCGGGTCGTTCACCCAGTGGACGCAGGCGGGGCGGCGCAGGGTGTTGCCGCGTTCGAGGGCGTCCGGCACCCAGGGGAAGCGGGGCACGGCCATGCACGCGCCGACGGCGTCGCAGGTGCGCAGCAGCGTCCCGAGGTTGGCGCCGTGCAGCGGCCACAGCGGGGCGGCGACGAGATGGTCCCAGCAGGCGTGGCCGCGGTGGCGGCGCTGCCGGCGCAGTTCGCGCGGGGGCCGGACCCGGATCGCCGGGCCCCGTGTCCGGGCGCTCACCGGCGCCGGGCGCCACCGCCCTCCGAGAATGCGAAAGTCATGATCGGCGCACTTCGCGGCGTGCGCGGGCCATCGCCGGGAACGGGACGCGACCGAGTATAAACCGCTAGGCCGGGCCGCGGCCGGGGTCGCGGCGGCGCAGGTAGCGCTCGAACTCGCGGGCGATGGCGTCGCCGCTCGCCTCCGGCAGCTCGGTCGCGTCCTTCTGCTCCTCCAGCGTCCGGACGTACTCGGCGACCTCGGAGTCCTCCTCGGCGAGCTCGTTCACGCCGTGCTCCCAGGCGCGCGCCTCCTCCGGCAGCTCCCCGAGCGGGACCGTGACGTCGAGGAGGTCCTCGACGCGGCGCAGCAGCGCCAGCGTCGCCTTCGGCGACGGCGGCTGCGCCACGTAGTGGGGGACCGCCGCCCACAGCGACACCGTGTCGAGGTCGGCCTTCGCGCACGCGTCCTGCAGCACCCCGAGGATGCCGGTCGGCCCCTCGTAGCGGGCCGGCTCCAGGTGCAGGGTGCTGACCAGCCCGGCCTCCGACGCGGCACCGGTGACGGGCACCGGCCGGGTGTGCGGGGCGTCGGCCAGCAGCGCGCCCAGCAGGACGACGTTGCGGACGCCGAGCTCCAGCATCAGCCCGACCAGCTCGCGGCAGAACGACCGCCACCGCATGTTCGGCTCGATGCCGTGCAGCAGCACCACGTCCTTGCCGCTCGGCAGCCGCGCCCACGACACCCGCGTCGTCGGCCAGGTGATGCCGCGGGTCTCCCCGTCGGTCATCTCCACGATCGGGCGGGTGACCTGGAAGTCGTAGTAGTCGTCGGGATCGAGCTCGGCGATGGGCACCGCTTCCCAGGTCGACTCCAGATGCGCGATCACGCCGCTGGCGGCCTCCCCGGCGTCGTTCCACCCCTCAAAGGCGGCCACGAGCACCGGATCGACGAGTTCCGGCACGCTTTCGAGCTCGATCACGCGCTGCCTCCTTCCGACGCCCACCTACAGCGTCACCGACGGGGGCGTCATTCCCGGGGTCGGGGGCCCCGCTCATGATCGGTGGCTGTCAGCCTACGTCCTGACAGTGACGTACCCCACCCCTCACGAGCCAGACCCCCGGAGCCCTACGCCACGGGCGGAACCGGATCACGATCCGGTCTCCCCGGGGAGGGCGCTCGTCCATTGACGGCGGCGGCGGGGGCTGGAGGACGGTCACTTGCCCTTCGGGGTGGTGTGGACGATCAGCACGTCGCAGGGGGAGCGGTGCGACAGGTTCGCCGGCACCGAGCCGAGGATGCGCCCGGCCAGGCTGTTCAGGCCCCGGTTCCCGACGACGACGAGGTCGGCCTCGCGCTCCTTGGTGAGCCTGGCGAGCACGTCCACGGGGTCGCCCTCGACCGAGACCTGCTCGATGTCGGTGGCGCCGGCCGCGACCGCCCGCTCCCGCGCCGCCCGCAGCGCGTCGTCGGCGGGCGTCGAGCCCTGCACCTTGTACGCCAGGTCCCCGAGCCGGTCGGCGGCGCTGGCGCGCTCGCGCTCGGGCATCGGGCTGTAGGCCGAGGCCAGCAGCAGGGTGGCGCCGGTCGCGGCGGCCAGCTGCGCGGCACGGTCCACCGCGCGGAACGAGGAGTCCGAGCCGTCGGTGCCGACGAGGATGATGCGGTACGCGCTCATGCCGTTCCTTACCCGTTGGTAGTCACTGCTGGCACGGTATCGGTCCACTGACCCATCCGTCACGGTCTCTTTGCACACCTCGTCCAAGAAGGGCCGCCGGCCGGCGGCGCTCCGGCATGCGGGCGCCCGTGAGCTCCCCGCGATCTCCCGGTTATGGTGGGGTGACATGTGCACCCCCACTGGCGGCCTGCAGGCCGTTCTCTTCGACATGGACGGCCTGCTCATCGACTCCGAGCGCGTCTGGCTGGAGGTCGAGTCCGAGGTCATGGCGTGGCTGGGCGGCGAGTGGACCCCGGCCCACCAGGAGAAGCTCGTCGGCGGGTCCCTGTCCGTCGCCGTCGACTACATGCTGGAGCTGACCGGCGCCGGCGCCGACCCCGGGGAGGTCGGGCGGCGGATGCTGGACGGCATGGCCGAGCGGCTCACCGCCTGCGTCCCGCTGATGCCCGGCGCCAAGGAGCTGCTCGCGGAGATCCGCGCCGCCGGCGTCCCGGCCGCGCTGGTGTCCTCCAGCCACCGGCGGCTGATCGAGCCGGTGCTGGACGCGATCGGCCGCGAGCACTTCGCGCTCAGCGTCGCCGGCGACGAGGTCGCCCGCACCAAGCCCGCCCCCGAGCCGTACCTGACCGCCGCCGCGCGGCTGGGCGCCGACCCGGCCCGCTGCGTCGTGCTGGAGGACTCCCCGAACGGCGTCGCGGCGGGGGAGGCGGCGGGCTGCGCGACCGTGGCGGTCCCCGGCGTCCTGCCGATCCCGCCCGCGCCGGGACGCACCGTGGTGGCCTCGCTGCGCGAGGTCGACCTGGAGATGCTCGGCTCCCTGGCCCCCTGAGCGCGCCCGTGCCCTGATACCCGCGTGCTGCCCCGCAGGGGTGGGGAGGGTCACGCCGGAGGAGGAGATCTCCCTGCTCAGGAACCGTCCGCCGGGAGGAGCGATACCGCCGTCCCGCGTGTGACGATGGGAAGAGCACCACCGTACGGAGAAGAGGGGCCGGCATGAGCGACGCAGTCATTTTCGCGATCAGCCTCGGGGTCACCCTGGCCGGGCTGGTGATCAGCTGGGGCGTCTACCGCCGCCGCGGCGCGGGCACGGGCCTGCGCGGCGCCGCACTGTCCCTGGTGCCGCTGGCGGCGGCGATGACGGGGGTCACGGAGTTCTTCGTCGACCTGGCGTTCAGTCCGGTGAAGTGGGCGGGCGTCGCGGTGGGCGGCCTCGCCGTGCTGCTGTACCTGGCGTCCGGCGCGATGCTGAGCCGCCGCGCGGACGCGGCGCCGGGCGGCGCGAAGGCCGCCGCCGGGGAGGGCGGACGGAAGTCCGCGGGCCGCGGCGCGAAGCCGAAGGGCGCCGTGCGGGGGCCCGAGCGGACCGGCGGCGACCCGGAGATGGCGGAGATCGAGCGGATCCTGCGCGACCGCGGCATCTCCTGACCCGGGACCGGCCCCGCGCGGGCGCGCGGGCGCGCCCGCGCCACGGCGGCGGGCCGGGGCTCCCCCGTGCGACGGGGGAGCCCCGGCCCGCCGCTATCCTGTGTCTTCTGCGGCCATGACGGGCTGACCTGCGGAGAATCGGTCTCAGATCGGACTCGGTACGGTAAAGCTTGGTGGTCTGGACCGGCTTGGAGTTGCCTGTCCAGGTGTAGGCGAACGTACTATTCGGGCGATTTGTCCGAAGTGGCGTTCGGGCGCGTGTGCCCCAGATGACGACGAGATCACAAGTCAGATACGGGTACTGGCGAAGCTCGCTTCACGGATGGACAGTCGTGCCCGAAGGACTACGTTTCCCTTCAGCAAACGCGGCGTAACGGGCACGGGGGCAGCGGATGATCTCCGCGGTCGCCGGCCGGACGCCGGGGGCATGGCCGAACCAGTGGCCGGACGGTAGGAGGTATGGAGCGTGGCCGCACCCATTGAGGTGACCGGGTCCGACACCGAGGCGCAGCCGGAAGCGGTCCTCGCCGGTGTCGACAGCAAGAAGATCCAGGGGCGCTCCCTCGGTCAGATCGCCTGGATGAGGCTGAAGCGCGACAAGGTCGCGCTGACCGGCGCCGTCGTGGTCATCCTGCTGATCCTGATCGCGATCTTCGGCCCGTACTTCGTGCAGAACCCGCTGGCCTACCACCAGAACCTGATCGACCCGACCTACAACCGGCCGAAGTCCGGCTTCTGGCACTCGGGGATCAGCGGCGACCACTGGCTCGGCGTGGAGCCCGGGACGGGCCGCGACATGCTGGCCCGCATCGTGCACGGCGCCCGGATCTCGCTGCTGGTGTCGTTCCTCGCGACGCTGCTGTCGGTGGCCATCGGCACGGTCATGGGCATCATGGCCGGCTACTTCGGCGGCTGGGTCGACTACCTGATCAGCCGCGCCATGGACGCCTTCCTCGCCTTCCCGCTGCTGCTGTTCGCGATCGCGCTGGTCGGCGTCGTGTCCGACGGCTCCTTCGGGCTGAACGGCAACGGGCTGCGGGTGTCGGTGCTGATCTTCGTGATCGGTTTCTTCAACTGGCCCTACATCGGCCGCATCATCCGCGGCCAGACGCTGTCGCTGCGCGAGCGCGAGTTCGTCGACGCCGCGCGCAGCATGGGCGCCAAGAACTCGTACGTGCTCTTCAAGGAAGTCCTGCCGAACCTGGTCGCGCCGATCCTGGTCTACTCGACCCTGCTGATCCCGACCAACATCCTGTTCGAGGCGGCGCTGTCGTTCCTCGGCGTCGGAGTGATCCCGCCGACGCCGTCGTGGGGCGGCATGCTCACGCTCGCCGTGCCGATCTACTCCTCGGACCCGATGTACATGATCATCCCTGGTATGGCGATCTTCATCACCGTCCTCGCCTTCAACCTGTTCGGTGACGGGCTGCGGGACGCTCTCGACCCTCGGGCCAAGTGACTCGGGTCCATCCGACCCGTCTATTTGAAGGGGTGCGCCTGCACATGAACAAAACGAGACCGATCGCGGTCTTCGCGGCCGGGGTGGCCGCGGCCGCGTTGCTCTCCGCCTGCGGCGGAGGCGACGAGTCGGGCAGCTCGGGGAGTGGCCCCGGCTACAACGCCGGCGTCAACGAGGTGGTCAACAAGTCCGACAAGAAGGGCGGCACGCTCAAGCTGGCCAGCTCCGACGACTGGGACTCGCCGGACCCCGGCGACACCTACTACGCGTTCTCGCAGGCTTTCGCGCGTCTGTACGGCCGTGGGCTGACCACGTTCAAGCCGGCGGCGGGCAAGGAGAGCCTGGAGGTCGTCCCGGACCTGGCGACCGACCTGGGCACGCCCAGTGAGGGCGGCAAGACCTGGACGTACAAGCTGCGGACCGGCGTCAAGTTCGATGACGGCACCACCGTCACCTCGAAGGACGTCAAGTACGCGGTCGAGCGCAGCAACTACACCAAGGAGCTGCAGCTCGGTCCGAAGTACTTCAAGCAGTACCTCGTCGACAACAAGCCCGCGTACAAGGGCCCCTACGACGACAAGAGCGACGAGGGCCTCAAGTCGATCGAGACCCCCGACGACCAGACGATCGTGTTCCACCTGAACACGCCGTTCTCCGAGTTCGACTACCTGGTCGCGATGTCTCAGACGATGCCCGTGCCGAAGGCCAAGGACACCGGCCTGAAGTACGCGAACTCGATCGTCTCCAGCGGCCCGTACAAGGTCGACAACTACACGCGCGGCAAGTCCATGACGCTGTCGCGGAACACCCACTGGAACCAGAGCACGGACCCGCTCCGCAAGGCGCTGCCCGACAAGATCGAGGTCCAGCTCAAGCAGAACGCGGACGACATCGACCAGCGGCTGCTCGCCGGCACGCTGGACATGGACATCTCCGGCGTCGGCGTGCAGGCGGGCACCCAGCCCAAGGTGCTGGCCGACAACCAGAAGCCCTACGTGGACAACCCCGTCCAGGGCTTCCTGCGGTTCATGTCGCTGAACGTCCACGTGAAGCCGCTGGACAACGTGCACTGCCGCATCGCCGTGCAGTACGCGACCGACAAGGTCGCCGCCCAGACCGCCTACGGAGGCCCGCTGGCCGGCGGTGACGTCGCCACCACGGTGCTGCCCCCCACGGTCGACGGCTACACCAAGTTCGACCTGTACCCGCAGAAGCAGGCCGAGGGCGGCAACGGCCTCGACGACGCCACCCTGGCCAAGGCCAAGGAGGAGCTGAAGGCCTGCGGCCAGCCCAACGGCTTCAGCACCAAGATCTCGGCCCGGTCCGACCGGCCGAAGGAAGTCGCGATGGCGCAGGCCATCCAGCAGAGCCTGGCCAAGGTCGGCATCAAGGTCGACATCGTGCAGTGGCCGGCCGGTGACTACTTCAACAAGTACGTCGGCGTGCCGGACTACGTCCACAAGCACGGCGTCGGCATGATGATCATGGCGTGGGCGGCCGACTGGCCGACCGGCTACGGCTTCCTCGCCCAGATCGTCCACGGTGACGCCATCAAGCCCTCCGGCGGCACCAACCTGGCCGAGCTGGACGACCCCGCGATCAACAAGGGGCTGGACGACGCGATCGCCAACACCGACAAGGCGGCGCGCACGAAGGCCTACGGCGAGATCGACAAGATGGTCATGCAGTCGGCCGCGGAGGTCCCGCTGATCTACGCCAAGGCGCTGATGTACCGGCCGAAGCGGGTCACCAACGTCGGGATCACCTACTCCTATGGCGGTATGTACGACTACCTGAACATGGGCGTGGAGTAACCATCCGCTCGTCCGTGCGCTCCATCTGAAGGCAGGTGAAGGCGACGCCCGCCGGCCGGGTCAGGACCTACAGGTCCGCCCGGCCGGCGGGTGGGGCCGAGGAATGTGCTCGCATACATCATCCGGCGCCTCATCGGTGCCGTCCTCATGTTGCTGCTGGTCAGCCTGGTGACCTTCGGCATCTTCTTCGGGCTGCCGAAGCTGGCGGGACAGACCACCGACCAGCTCGCGGCCGCCTACGTCGGCAAGGCGCCGACCGCCGAGGCCATCCAGGACACCAAAGAGCGGCTCGGCCTCGACAAGCCGATCGTGGTGCAGTACGGGAACTACCTGAAGGGCATCGTCGCCGGCAAGGACTACAAGGCCGGCCCCGTGACCGACCACTGCCCGGCGCCCTGCCTCGGCTACTCCTACCGCAGCAGCCAGCCGGTGCTGGAGACGCTGATGGACCGCGCCCCGGCCACCGCGTCGCTGGCCCTCGGCGCCGCGGTCATCTGGCTCATCGGCGGCATCACCACCGGAGTCATCTCGGCGCTGCGCCGGGGCAGCCTCTGGGACCGTACCGCGATGATCATCGCGTTGAGCGGGGTGTCGCTGCCCATCTACTTCACCGGCCTGGTCTCGCTGGCGCTGTTCTCCTACACCCTCAAGATCTTCCCCGGCGGCGGCAGTTACCCGCCGGAGGGCTTCACCGGCGCCCCGGTGATGTGGTTCCAGTCGCTGGTGCTCCCCTGGGTGACGCTCGCGTTCCTGTACGCGGCGATGTACGCGCGGCTCACCAGAGCGGGCATGCTGGAGACGATGAACGAGGACTACATCCGCACCGCCCGCGCCAAGGGGCTGCCGGAGAAGACCGTCGTCACCAAGCACGCGCTGCGCGCGTCCCTGACGCCGATCCTCACGATCTTCGGTCTCGACCTCGGCCTGCTGCTCGGCGGCGCGGTGCTCACCGAGAACACTTTCGGCATCCCCGGGCTGGGCCAGCTCGCGATCAGCTCGATCAACGGCGGCGACCTGCCCATGGTGCTCGGCATCACGCTGATCACGGCGACGTCGATCGTCGGGATCAACCTGATCGTGGACCTGCTGTACGCCGTCGTCGACCCGAGAGTGAGGCTGAGCTGATGACCGGCACCGCGCCCGCCGCGGACACCGCGGGCACCGGCGAGGCCCCCACCTCGTTCCTCGACGTCCGCGACCTCAAGATCCACTTCCCGACCGACGACGGCTTGGTGAAGTCGGTGGACGGCCTGTCGTTCCAGTTGGAGCGCGGCCGCACCCTCGGCATCGTCGGCGAGTCCGGCTCGGGCAAGAGCGTCACCAGCCTCGGCATTCTCGGCCTGCACAACAAGCGCAACGCCAACGTGTCGGGTGAGATCTGGCTGAACGGCAAGGAGATCGTCAACGCCTCGCAGTCCGAGGTGCGCCGGCTCCGCGGCCGCGACATGGCGATGATCTTCCAGGACCCGCTGTCGGCGATGCACCCGTTCTACACGGTCGGCAAGCAGATCGTCGAGGCCTACCGGGTCCACAACGACGTGTCCAAGCAGGTGGCGCGCAAGCACGCCATCGACATGCTCGGCCGCGTCGGCATCCCCAAGCCGGACAAGCGGGTCGACGACTACCCGCACCAGTTCTCCGGCGGCATGCGGCAGCGCGCGATGATCGCGATGGCGCTGTCGTGCGACCCCGAGCTGCTGATCGCCGACGAGCCGACGACGGCGCTGGACGTGACCGTCCAGGCGCAGATCCTGGACCTGATCCGCGACCTGCAGCAGGAGTTCAACTCCGCCGTCATCATGATCACTCACGATCTCGGGGTGGTCGCGGAGCTGTCGGACGACATCCTGGTCATGTACGCCGGGCGCGCCGTGGAGTACGCCGCGGTCGAGGACGCCTTCCACCACCCGCTGCACCCCTACACGTGGGGGCTGCTCGGGTCGATGCCGCGGCTGGACCGCGAGCGCACCGAACGGCTCCAGCCGATCGAGGGCTCGCCGCCGAGCCTCATCAACGTCCCGTCCGGGTGCGCGTTCCATCCGCGCTGTCCCTACAAGGACCTCAACGGCGACAAGTGCACGACCGAGCGGCCGGAGCTGGTCGAGCTCTCGCCCGGCCACAAGGCGGCGTGCCACCTCCCGCTGGAGAAGAAGCGCGAGATCTGGAACGACGAGATCCGGCCGAAGCTGTGACGAGCACGGGTGGGAACGAGACTGTGAACATTTCCAAGACCCCGGCCGACGCGACCCGTCCGGCCGCGGAGGCCCGCCCCGCGCGGGACGGCGAGCCGCTGCTGGAGGTGGACAACCTCGGCAAGCACTTCCCCGTCACCGCGGGGCTGCTGCGCCGGCAGGTCGCGGCGGTCAAGGCCGTCGACGGCGTGTCGTTCTCGGTCCGCAAGGGCGAGACCCTCGGGCTGGTCGGGGAGTCCGGCTGCGGCAAGTCCACCACCGGCCGGATGATCATGCGGCTGCTGGACTCCAGCTTCGGCAAGATCACCTTCGAGGGGCAGGACATCACCAAGATGTCCCAGTCCCGGCTGCGGCCGCTCCGCCGCGACCTGCAGATGATCTTCCAGGACCCGTACTCGTCGCTGAACCCGCGCAAGACCGTCGGCGCGATCGTCGGGGCCCCGTTCCGGCTGCAGAACATCGAGGCCAAGCAGGGCGTGAAGAAGGCCGTCCAGGAGATCCTGGAGCTCGTCGGCCTCAACCCCGAGCACTACAACCGCTACCCGCACGAGTTCTCCGGCGGGCAGCGGCAGCGCATCGGCATCGCCCGCACCCTCGCCCTCAAGCCGAAGCTCATCATCGCGGACGAGCCGGTGTCGGCGCTGGACGTGTCGGTGCAGGCGCAGGTCGTCAACCTGCTGGAGGACCTGCAGGACGAACTCGACCTCACCTACGTGGTCATCGCGCACGACCTGTCGGTCGTCCGGCACATCTCCGACCGTGTCGCGGTCATGTACCTCGGCAAGATCGTCGAGGTCGCGGACCGCGCGGACCTGTACCAGCGGCCGATGCACCCCTACACCAACGCGCTGCTGTCGGCGGTGCCGATCCCGGACCCGAGCCAGCGCGACGAGCGCAAGCGGATCCGGCTGCAGGGCGACGTCCCGAGCCCGATCGACCCGCCGCCCGCGTGCCGCTTCCACACGCGCTGCTGGAAGGCGCAGGACATCTGCAAGCAGGTCGAGCCGCCGCTGGTCGAGCTCAGCCCCGGCCACCAGGCCGCCTGCCACTTCCCGGAGAACACCACGGTCAGCGCCACCGACGCGGTCGCCAAGGCCGCGGTGGCGCCGGGCGCGCCGGCCGCCGACGAGGCCCCCGCGGACGCCTCGGAGACCGCGGCCGAGTAGGACGCCGCCGGACCTTCCCCCCGGCGCTCCCACACACCGAGAAGACCCGGGCCCCTCCGCGCGGAGGGGCCCGGGTCTTCTCGCGCTCGCGCGGCCCGGCGCCGCCGGCCTACTCGGTCGAGATGGCCTTCAGGACGTCCATGCGCCCCGCCCGCCACGCCGGCCACAGCGCCGCCAGCACACCGATCGCCGCGGCCACCACCAGGTACACCACGAGCGTCCCGTACGGGACGGCGAGGACGCCGAGGCCCTGGTCGGCGAGCGCGTTCTGCAGCGCCGCGCCGAACGCCACCCCGATGCCCATGCCGAGCACCGCGCCGAACACCGCGATCATGATGGACTCCAGCCGGATCATCCGGCGCAGCTGCCGCCGGGAGATCCCGATCGCGCGCAGCAGCCCGATCTCCCGGGTCCGCTCGATCACCGACAGCGCGAGGGTGTTCACGACCCCGACCGCCGCGATGATCACCGACATGACCAGCAGGATCGTCAGGAACGTCACGAACCCGTCGACCTGCTTGCGGGCGTCGTCCTTCAGCGTCGCCTGGTCGGCGACCTCGAGGTTCGGGTACGCCTTGACCGCCGAGTCCAGCGCGGCCTTGGTGGACGCGTCCGCCTTCTGCGCGTCGACCACCACGATCCCGACGGTGGGCCGCAGCGTGTGCCTCAGGTGCGCCTGCTGCGAGATCAGCCGCGGCCCGATCAGGTCGCTCTTGGCGTACACGCCCGACAGCGTGAGCCGCTCGGTCTGACCGTCGGCGAACCGCATGGGCACCGCCGTCCCGACCTTCCAGCCGCGGTCCTTCGCGGTGTCCTCGTCGACCATGATCGACGCCGGGCCGGTGGACGCCGAGCCCGACTCCAGCTTCAGCCGGGCGGCCTTGGCCAGCGCCGGCAGGTCGCCCGCGACGTAGTAGACGTCCTTGCCGTCGATCTCGGCCTTCGCGTCGTAGGTCGGCGACACCGCCAGCACCCCCGGCGTGTCCTTGATCCGCTGCTGGGCCTCGGCGTTCACCCCGCCGGGGCCCTGCGACTGCACCAGGTAGTCCGCGCCGAACTGAGCGTCCACCTGCTCGTCGATCGACGCGCGCATCGTCGCGCCGAGCACGTTCACCGTCGTGATCAGCGCCAGGCCGATCATCAGCGCCGCGGCGGTCGCCGCGGTCCGGCGCGGGTTGCGCAGCGCGTTCTGCCGCGCCAGCCGCCCGGGGGAGCCCATCAGCCGCGCGGACGGCGCGCCGAGCACCTTCAGCACCGGGACGCTGATCACCGGGGCGAGCATCGCGACGCCGATGAAGACCCCGAACGCGCCCGCGCCGACCGGGATCGCCGGGTTGTCGCCGCCGCCCGCCAGGCCGACGCCGATCAGGCCCGCGCCGGCGAGGGTCAGCAGCGACCCGAGCGCCACCCGGATCCGCAGCGACCGCTGCGGCAGCCCCACGTCGTCGCGCATCGCCGCGACCGGCGGGATCTTCGCGGCGCGCCGCGCCGGGAAGTACGCCGACACCACGGTCACCACGATCCCGACCGCGTACGACCAGATCACCGGCGTCGCGGTGAAGGTGAGGCCGCCCTGCCCGGCGTCGCCCACCTGCGACTGCAGCAGCGACGCCAGCCCGGCCCCGGCCGCGAGGCCCAGCGTCGAGCCGACCACGCCGACCGCGACGGCCTCGCCGATCACCGCCCGCGTCACCTGCCCGCGGGCCGCGCCGATCGCGCGCAGCAGCGCCAGCTCACGGGTCCGCTGCGCGACCAGCATCGAGAACGTGTTGAAGATGATGAACGCCCCGACGAAGATCGAGATCAGCGCGAACACCAGCAGGAACGTCCGGAAGAAGCTCATCATCTGCGCGATGTCGCTCTTGGACTCCTCGCGCAGCTTCTCCCCGGTGACGGCCTCCACGCCCTGCGGGAGGACCTTCGCGACCCGGTCCCGCAGCTCCTGCTCGGACGGCCCGGCGGAGCCCATCTCGATGTCGCTGAAGTAGCCGGGCTTCAGCATCAGCTTCTGCGCCGTCGGGGTGTCGAACCCGGTGAGGGTCGCGCCCATCAGGTTGCCGGCGTCGACCAGCCCGACGATCGTCATGCGGGCGGGCGGGCCCGCGGTGAGCACCTGCGCGGCGTCGCCGACGGCCAGGTCGCCCTTCTCCGCGGTCTTCGCGTCGATGACGACCTCGCCCGGCCCGCGCGGCGCCCGGCCCGACGCCAGGTCGTAGGACCCGCCGTCCGTCCAGTTCGTGCCGATCTGCGGCGGGCCGTTCTGCGCCGTCCCGACGATCTCGCCGTCCTTGCCGACGACCGCCGCGTACCCGTTGACGTTGCCCTTCGGGTCCTTGACGCCCTCGACGCCCTGCACCGCCTTCAGCACCGCCGCCGGCACCGGCCGCGCCGCCATGCCGTCGTCGTCGCCGCCCCCGACCTTCTGGGCCCGCACGTCCACGGCGACGTTCGCGCCGACCTTGCTGAACAGCTCGTCGAACTGCTTGTTCATGCTGTCGGTGAAGATCAGCGTGCCGGCCACGAACGCCACGCCGAGGATGACCGCGACCGCCGTCAGCACCAGCCTGATCTTGTGCGCCGCCAGATTGCGGAGCGTGACCCTGCCCATCATCGCGCCGAGACCTCCGAGTCCGCGGCGGGACGGGCGGCGGCGTCGAAGTTCTTCATCCGCTCCAGCACCCGCTCGGCCGTGGGCTCCGCCATCGTGTCGACGATCTGCCCGTCCGACAGGAACAGCACCTGGTCGGCGTACGCCGCCGCGGACGGGTCGTGGGTGACCATCACGATCGTCTGGCCCATCCGCCGCACCGAGTCGCGCAGGAAGCCGAGCACCTCGGCGCCCGACCGCGAGTCGAGGTTGCCCGTCGGCTCGTCCGCGAAGATGATCTCCGGGCGGGACGCCAGCGCGCGGGCGCACGCCACCCGCTGCTGCTGGCCGCCCGACAGCTCGCTCGGGCGGTGCTTCAGCCGCGGCCGCAGCCCCACCGTGTCGATCACGGTGTCCAGCCACTCCCGGTCGGGCCCGCGGCCGGCGATGTCCATCGGCAGCGTGATGTTCTCCAGCGCCGTCAGCGTCGGCACCAGGTTGAACGCCTGGAAGATGAAGCCGATCTTGTCGCGGCGCAGCCGCGTCAGCTGCTTGTCCTTCAGCGCCGTCAGCTCGGTCCCGCCGATGAACACCTGCCCGGAGTCCACCGAGTCCAGCCCCGCCATGCAGTGCATCAGCGTGGACTTCCCGGACCCGGACGGGCCCATGATCGCGGTGAAGCGGCCGCGGGGAATGCCGACCGTGACCCCGTCGAGCGCGACGACCTGGGCGTCGCCGCGCCCGTACACCTTCGCGATCTGCTGGGTCCGTGCGGCGAAGTCGCCCGCCCCGGGCGCGGAGTCCGCACCGGCGGTCGAAGGGGCGGTGTTCGTCACGTGAAGCTCCCGTGTGTGAGTGGTCGAGTCCGTCCGGACCGCGCCTTGTCCCCCCGGCGGCCCGACACCCAGAACACTAGAAGCCCCGCGAACCCGAAGGATGCACCCCCGGAACGGACTTCCCCGTCCACCCTCGGCAGGAGGCGCCCGCCCCCCGTCGTCCTCCGGGAGTAGGCCCCGCTACCCCGGACGTCAGGGATCCCTCAGGGACCGACCCCGAGACCGGCCCTGATTCCGGTCGGGCCCGGCGCCGTCAGCTCTGCCCCGGCCTGCTCAGACCCGTCTCGTAGGCGTACACGACCGCCTGCACCCGGTCGCGCAGCCCGAGCTTCGCCAGCACGTTCCCCACGTGGGTCTTCACGGTCGTCTCGCTGACCACCAGCTCCGCCGCGATCTCCGCGTTCGACTGGCCCCGCGCCACGTGCGCGAGCACCTCGCGCTCCCGGACCGTCAGGGTGTCCAGGCCCGGCGGGGGTGACTGGTCCCGCACGGCGGGGAGCCGCGTCGCGAACTTGTCCAGCAGCCGCCGCGTCACGCTCGGCGCCACGATCGCGTCGCCCTCCGCCACGATCCGGATCGCCTGCACGAGGTCCTCCGGCGGGGAGTCCTTCAGCAGGAACCCGCTCGCCCCCGCGCGCACCGCCTCGATCACGTACTCGTCGAGATCGAACGTGGTCAGGATCAGCACCTTCGGGTCGTGGGACGCGGCGCCCTCCCGGATGATCCGCCGGGTGGCCTCGATCCCGTCCACCCCGGGCATCCGGATGTCCATCAGCACCACGTCCGGCAGCAGCGACCGCGTCATCTCCACCGCCGCCGCGCCGTCCCCCGCCTCGCCGACCACCGCGATGTCGGCCTCGGCCTCCAGGATCAGCCGGAACCCCGTCCGCAGCAGCGGCTGGTCGTCGACCAGCAGCACCCGCACCGCCGTCATCGCGCCACCCCGCCCGGCCGCGCCGCCCCGGCGGACCGCCGCTCCGGTCGCCCCATCGTCACCGCTCCTCGACTCACGACGCTCCGCCCTCGCCTCGGCCGGCCGGCGTCCCGCCGGCCGGCACCTCACGCCTCCAGCGGGAAACGCGCCCGCACACCGAACCCGCCGCCGACCCGCGGCCCGATCCTCAACTCGCCACCGTACAGCGCCACGCGCTCGTACATGCCGACCAGTCCATGACCCGGATTGTCCCCGTTCCCGGCCATGAAGGTCGCCGTGCCCCGCCCGTCGTCCTCGATCTCGACGGTCAGGTCGCCGTCCCCGTAGTACAGCCGCACCCACGCCCGCGCCTGCGGCCCCGCGTGCTTCAACGTGTTCGTCAGCGCCTCCTGGATCAGCCGGAACGCCGCCACGTCCACCCCCGGCGACGGCGGCCGCGCCTCGCCCTCGATCCACAGCTGCACCGACAGGCCCGTCTCCCGGACGTGGTCCAGCAGCTCGCCGAGATCGCCCAGGCCCGGCTGCGGCGCCAGCTCCCGGCCCGCCTGCTCGGCGTCCCGGTCCGTCCGCAGCACCCCCACGATCCGCCGCATCTCGCTCAGCGCCGTCCGCCCGACCTCCTCGATCGTCGACATCGCCTCGCGCGCGCTCCCGGGGTCCCGGTCGATGATCCGCCGCGCCGCCCCGGCCTGCACCGTCATCACGCTCACATGGTGCGCCACCACGTCGTGCAGCTCGCGGGCGATCCGCGACCGCTCCTCGATCCGCGCCGCGCGCGCGTCCGTCCCCCGCGCCCGCTCCAGCCGCGCCGCCCGGTCCTCCAGCTCCGCGAAGTAGGCCCGCCGCAGCCGCAGGTTCCGGCCCAGCATCCACACGCCGATCACCAGCGCCGAATCGGTGATCACCACGACCGGCTCCGACGACATCGGCAGGAGCAGCAGGTACCCCAGGAAGTACACGAACGAGACCAGCCCGCCGAGCGCGCTCTGCGCCAGCCCCCGGTGCGCCGCCACGCTGTACACCGCGATCAGGAAAGCCACCACGTCCGGCACCGCCGGCGGATACTGGGCCACCGCCATCGCCGTCTCACCGGCGATGATGAACAGCAGCACCGGCAGCGGACGGCGGCGCCGCAGCGCCAGCGCCATCGTCACCACGACGACCAGCAGCCCGTTCCACACGTCCGGGGTCCGGAACTGCGCGAAGTCCCCGCTGTCCGGAAGCTCCTGCAGGTACAGCTGCGGCAGGCCCGCCAGCAGCAGCCCGGCCGCGAGCAGCGCGTCCGCCGCCTGCGGACGCGCCTGCAGCCAGGCACGGGCGGCATGAAGACCACGGATGCGGGGTGACACGACACTCACCCTAGGAGGTCGCGGCAGGTCCCGGCCCCTCCTGGACGCGGATCCGCGGTCCTCCCCAAGGATGAGCCCGCCGCGCCCGCGGGGCGACGCCCGCCCCCCTGTGGACGCGCATGCGTCCGCGCCTGCAGGCCGGCGTGCTCGCGCGCCTTACAGGCCGTG
Organism: Actinomadura bangladeshensis; assembly: GCF_004348335.1. Taxonomy (GTDB): domain Bacteria; phylum Actinomycetota; class Actinomycetes; order Streptosporangiales; family Streptosporangiaceae; genus Spirillospora; species Spirillospora bangladeshensis. The sequence goes on from NZ_SMJW01000109.1 coordinate 25,343, forward strand.
CGTGCTCGCGCGCCTTACAGGTCGCCGTGCTCGCGGGCCGTGCCGTCCGGGTCCGCGCCCTCCAGGTCCGCCGGCGACGGGCGGCGCACCGGGACCGCCGGCAGCGGCGGGGGAGTGCCCCCGAACTCGGGGCACCGCTCCTTGTGATCGCACCAGTCGCACAGCCGGCCCGCGCGCGGCCGCCACTCGCCCGTGTCCATTGCCCGCCGGATCGCCTGCCACAGCGCCTCGACCTTCCGCTGCGTCGCGCGCAGGTCGGCCTCGTCGGGCTCGTACCGCAGCACCTCGCCGTTCCCGAGGTACATCAGCTGCAGCAGCCGCGGCACCCGGCCCCGCAGCCGCCACAGCACCAGGGCGTAGAACTTCATCTGGAACAGGGCGCGCGCCTCGAAGTCGGCCCGCGGCGCCGTCCCGGTCTTGTAGTCCACGATCCGCACGTCGCCGCTGGGCGCCACGTCCACCCGGTCGATGTACCCGCGCAGCTTGAGGCCCGAGTCGAGCACGGTCTCCACGAACAGCTCCCGCTCCGCCGGCTCCAGCCGGCGCGGATCCTCCAGCGTGAAGTACCGCTCCACCATCCGCCGGGCCTGCGCGAGCCACTCCGCCCGCTCCGCCTCCCCGGCGTCCCCCTCCGCGAAGAGTTCCGCGAGCTCCGGCTCCGCCGCCAGCAGCCGCTCCCACTGCGGGCCGAGCAGCTCCAGCGCCGCCGCCGGCGTCCGCCCGCCGGTCGGCAGGTCGAACAGCCGCTCCAGCACCGCGTGCACCAGCGTGCCCCGCACCGCCGCCGCACTCGGGCGCTCCGGGATCCGATCGATCACCCGGAACCGGTACAGCAGCGGACATGTCATGAAATCGCCCGCACGGGACGGCGACAACGACCCCACCACCGCGACGTCCCCCGCGTCCC
>NZ_SMJW01000010.1 GCF_004348335.1 Actinomadura bangladeshensis
CGAACAAGACCCCGCAGATCAGAGCTTGGGCGGCCCGCAACAACGTCGAGTTGTGCCTCACCCCGACCTACGCCTCGTGGGCCAACCCGATCGAGGCGCAGTTCGGGCCGCTGCGCACCTTCGTGATGGGCAACTCCAACCATCCCAACCACACCGTGCTCGCTTGGGAGATCCAGGCCTACCTGCGCTGGCGCAACGCCAACGCCCGCCACCCCGACGTGCTGGCCGCCCAACGCCGCGAACGCGCCCGGGTCCGCAGCGAACGCCAGCAACGCTGGGGACGACCCCGCCCCAAAGCAGCATGACAAGACCCGGCGAACGTTCGTGGTCACCGCACTAGGGAGCCGTGCGCAATCCGACGTGACCGGAATCGCCAAGATCGCTCAAACGTTGGCAAGTCCGGCGGCCGCGCGCACCGGGCGGTTCAGCGGCGCGGATGGAACCGGTCGCGGGCCCCGGCGGCCGGTGTGAGGACGGCGAAGCGGGCGCCGGTCGGGTCCGTCAGGACCGAGAAACGGCCGGTCTCCACGTCGCTCGGCGGGATGCGCACCCTGGCCCCGAGCTCGACCGCGCGGGCGGCGGAGGCATCGCAGTCGGGCACCCAGAAGTACGGGATCCAGTGGGCGGGGTAGTCGGGCGGCCAGCACCCGTCCATCGCCACCATGCCCGCCACCGCCCAGTCGCCCACCTTCCAGGTCGTGTACAGCGACCCGTGGTAGTCGCGGTCAACGGCCTTCCAGCCGAACACCTCGCCGTAGAAGCGGCGGCTCTCCGGGACGTCCCGGCAGGCCAGCTCCACCCAGCACATCGTCGACGGCTCGTCGGCGACGGGGACGACGTCGGGTTCGCGCGGCTCGTAGAGCGCGAACCCGGCGCCCTGCGTGTCGGCGCACAGCACCGCGCGTCCCATGTGGGCGACGGTCGCCGGCTCCATCAGCACCTGTCCGCCCGCGGCGCGGACGGCGTCGAGCGAGGCGTCCACATCGTCGGTGTAGAAGTAGCAGGTCCAGGACGGCGGCTGGGTGTCGTCGGCCAGCGGCTGCATGCCGCCGACCTCGGGGCCCTGGACGTCGCGGAGGGTGAACATCGCGTAGTCGCCGTACTCTCCGATGGCCAGCGTGTAGCAGTACCAGCCGAACAGCTCGCCGTAGAAGCTCCGCGACGCCTCGACGTCGGGGCTGGCGATCTCCACCCAGAAGGGCGTCCCGAGAACGTGCTCCGTCATCTCGCGTCCCGTCGGCCGTTCGCTGCGTCCATGGGGCCCAACGCTAGGGGCGGGCGCGCAATCTCCGTGATGTCGGCGGCAAGTGCGCGTGCCAAAATGCGTCCAATCTTCGGCAATTCCGGCCGCGCCCGCGTGCGGTCACGTGCTCACACGCTCACGACCGTCTGCAGGAGGCCCCAGACGAAGTGCGCGACGTAGGTCTCGCCGTCCGGCATGGTGATCGTCGCGTGCCGGCGGCTCGGCGCGTCGCCGTCCTGGTGGGCGACCGCGCCGAACCGGGCGTCGACGTCGCCGACCGTGCACGACCACGGGACGAGGTCGTCGGCGCGCGCCAGCTCCGGGACGGGGACGCCGTCGTCCCGGACGAGCCACTCCTGCATGACCGAGCCGTCCGGCGCCATCATGATCTCGAAGCGCAGGCCCGGCCACAGCGGCAGCGGCCCCCACCACGCGGTCGCGCAGACGACGTCGCCGATGCGCCGGTCCGCGGCGCCGGCGGGCGGGCCGAGGACGGCCTCGTAGCGGCGCCGCCCGCGCGGGAACGTCCGGGACCGCAGGACGCGCTGCCAGCGGGCATTGGCGTCCCGCATCTCGGTGCGGGACGCGCCGAGCGCGCGCATCGCGTCCTCGACGAGGCCCGGCTGGTAGTCGGCCATGCGGCGGAGCAGCACGAGCTGGAACTCGCGCCGCGCGAATCCCTTCATCGCCGGCCACGCTACCCCGCGCGGCCCGTGCCGAAGTCGCCGGTGACGGGTTCCTCCAGGTCCCGTTCGCAGGGGCGGGGCGGCTCGGGGCCGTCCGGGCCGCAGCGCACCGTGTACTCGGCGCGGACCACCCGGAAGCGGCGGCCGAGCACCTCGACCTCGGCGCGGCGCACCCCGTCCCGCAGCAGGTCCGCGGCGTGCCGGTAGGCGGCGAGGTCGCGGGGCGACGGGCCCTGCGCCAGCGGCACGACGAGGTCGAAGTAGGCGGCCAGGTGGTCGCGGACGGCGGCGGGGCTGTGCAGGAACGGGCCGTGCACCGGCCACCGCCCGCCGTCGGCCTCGGCGACCGCGAACCGGGTCGGCAGCCGCGCGACCAGCGGATGCGTGGCAAGCGCGCGGCGGGCGTCGGCGGCCATCGCGGGCGGGACGGCGGGCCCGGCGGGGGCGTCCGCCCACCGCTCCCCCGGCAGTGCCGCGGCGCCCGGGATCCGCGCGGCCGGGAGCAGGCCGTGGTCGAACCGGCGGGCGTCGCGCCGGGTGCGGGGCTCGGGCAGGTCGTCGGGGTCGCCGGGGCGCGGCGGCTCGGGACCGTCCGGACCGCACCGGCAGAACCGGTCGGCGCGCACCACGCGGAACAGCCGGCCGGCCACCGACAGCTCGTCCGGCCGGTCGCGGTCGAGCCGCCCGGCGCCGCGGAGGTACTCGGCGCGGACCGCCGCGCAGACGCCCCGGTCGCGGGTCCTGCCCCGCAGCCACCAGCCGAGCGAGTCGCGGGCGTCCTGCGGGGTCGTCCGCTCCATCCCGGACATCATCCAGCCGCCGGGGACCCGTTCCATCACGCCGTACGTCGCGCCGCACCAGCGCACCTCGGGATGCGTCAGCCGTGCGCGCGCCTCACCGAGCCTCGGCGGCCCGGATGCCGGCGGCGGGAACGGGAGATCGCCGGCGAGGGCCGCTCCATCACTACCCCTCATGCCCCCATGGTCACAGGGGACGGCCGCTCACCGCTCGTGTTTCCCCGATTCCGGCCGGTCAGGACTTGCGGGCGCCGATGGCGGCGGCGATGGCCGGCCAGCTCTTCGCCAGCTCGCGCCGCCAGTAGTGCCAGTTGTGCATGCCGGGCCCGTAGAGGTTCGCGGTGACCGGGATGCCCGCCCGCTTCGCCGCCGCGACGAAGTTCTCGTTCATCGTCCCGGCGAGCTGCTCGCCGATGCGGCCGGCGTCCGCGGGCGCGGCGTTCGGGTTGTCGTAGGGGCCGGGCTGGCCGTTGCCGGACGAGACGTAGACGCCGATGCCCTTGAGGTTCGCGACGTTGACGGTCGCGTCATGCGCCCGCCAGTTCGCCCGCGCGGTGATCGGGTCGCCCCAGATGGCGGTGCCCGCCTCGCGGTTCATGGAGGTGAGGATCACCGGCATGCCGGGCGCGGTGATGTTGAGGGCGCCGCTGTAGGACGCCGCGTAGCGGAACAGGCGGTGCCGCTCGGCGTAGGTGATGGCGCCCTGCCCACCGGATGACAGGCCGATCGCGGCGCGCACGTTCCCGGCGCGGAAGTTGCGCTCCATCAACGGGATGACCTCGTCGATGTGGAACTTCTCCCACTCGGGGATGCCGCCCTTGCCGCCGTTGTACCAGTTGGTGTACGAGCCGTTCCAGCCGCCCTCGGGCATCACGACCATCGCGTTGTACGGGCCGATGACCTGCTCGATGTCGGAGTCCTTGGTCCAGGACGTGTAGTTGTTGTTGCCGCCGTGGTAGGCGTACACGACCGGCCACGTGCCGGTGCTCTTGGCCGACCAGCCCTTCGGGACCATCACCCGGGTCTTCACCGCCGCGCCGAGCGCGGGCGAGGCGATCGTGACATCGAAGATCCGCGAGTTGACCTTCTTCACGCCGGTGATCGCGGCGCCGTCCTTGGCCGGAAGGTACTTGCCGGATCCGGCGCCCGCCGGCAGCTGCGGCTTCTTGCCGCGGCTGCCCTGGTTGGTGTCGGGGTTGTTCGGGCTCGGTGAGCCGTTGCCCGTCTTGAACGGGTTGGTCCCGAGCGGGACGCTCGGCAGCTTCGTGCTCTTCGGCGAGGCGCTCGCGGACGCCGACGCCGGCGACGACGGCTGCGTCGCCGGGCCGAACGAGGGGATCGGCTGGGAGTTGCCGGACGCCTCCGACTTGCCGGTCGGCACGCCGATGCCGGCCTGCGCGAGGCCGACCATGACGGTGGGCAGCAGTACGGCCGCCGCCGCGGTGCCCGCGATGGCGATCTTCCTGTCGGTACGCTTCTTCATGGACTCCCCAGCCGCTCAGGCCGCCCCGGGCCCGACGCTCTGCTCGTCCGAAGAAACTACTGTCCCGGCAGTCACAGCCGCAAGTATTGGCAAAGAATGCAATAAAGGCGAGACAAGACGGGCCGCCGCGCCCTGTGACCGGGGCCACTCTCCACCTCGCGGCGCGTCTCAGGGGCGGACGGACTGGGCGTGGCGGAACACGCCGCACGGGTCCCAGTGCCGCTTGACCTCCTGGAGTTTCGCGTAGGCGTCCTTGTAGTACAGCGTCTCCCACGACTGGCCCGACCCGTTCCACTCGGGATCGGCCAGATCGCCGTCCGGATACCCGATGTAACAGCCGTCCGTGATCTCGCCGTCCGCCACGGGCACGCCCCCGGTCTCCGCGAACGTCGCCTTGTAGGCGTCGCGTATCCACGCGATATGGGCGTCCTCGGCGGGGTCGTGTTTCGTCCAGTAGGACTGGTATTGCACTTTCAGTATGGAGTCGCGCTGCCGCACCGCGGTCTGGTGCAGCGGCGTGTTGATGGCACTGCCGTACGAATCGACCTGAATGAGCGCCTGCCGGTTGGTGTAATCGGTGTACTGCTCGTTGCCGAGATAAGCCCACATGGCGTCGATCTGCCGATCGGTGAACGGCTTGCGAAGATACGCGGACTTGTATTTCCCGCAGCGGTTCTGGCAGCCGGCGTCCAGCATCTGGGTCGCCGTCAGCCAGGGCATCACCCGCGGAACGTCCAGGTGGACGAAGTGCTCCCCCATCACCGACCGCATCTGCGTCGCCTTCGGCCCGATCGGGCCGTCGAGGGCCGCGATGAAATCGGTCATCGCCCGCTCGCCGTCGGGATCGTCGACGTCCACCTGGGCCAGCAGGCCGATCTGACCGTTGCTCACATGGTTGAGCTTCAGCATCGCGAACAGCTTCCCGGCCGCCGTCGACGGATTCTGCCGGTCGCGGAAGTACTCCCCGAACGCGGTCACCAGCGCGGCGAAGTCGTCCTCGGCGACGTCCTCCCAGTCCCATGCGAGCGCCGTCAGCAGCACCTGTTTCGGCGGCTGCGGGAGCCCCCGGAACCAGAACCGGGTGGCCACCCCGAAGTTCCCGCCGCCACCGCCGGTGTGCGCCCACCACAACTCGCACAGCCTCGAATCCTCGTCATCGCGCCTGGCCACGACGAGTTCGACGTTCTTGTCCCCGTCCACCACGGCCACCTCGACCGCGTAGAGGTAGTCGACGGTGAGGCCGTGCTGCCGCGACAGCAGCCCGAAACCGCCCGCCGGGATGTGCCCGCCCAGGCCCACCGAGAAGCACGAGCCGCCCGGCAGCACCTTTCCGCTGACCGGATAGAGGCGGCCGTACACATGCCCGTTCGTCGCCCCGGCCTCGACGCAGTACGCCTTCATCGAACTGTCGTAGGACACCCCGCACATGGGGCTCACGTCCAGGATCACCCGGACGTCCTCGCCGCAGACGAAGTCCTCGTAGCAGTGCCCGCCGGACCGCACCGCGATCCGCGCCCGCGCCGGGTCCGCCGGCTCCTCGGCGACCGCCTCGGCGAGCGCCGCCCGCGCCTCCTCGGGCGTCCGCACCAGCCGCACGTACTCCGGCGCGGCGATCCACCGCTGGTTGAACCCCCGGCTGAGCGCCGGATACCGCCTGTCCCCGGGCCGGACGACCGTACTCGGCAGCGTCGACAACTCGCTCATGACCCCGCGCCCCCACACCCTCGAAGAAAGGACGCGAGGAACCCTTCCCCACCCGCCTCTCACGTAGTCGGCCGGTGACACAGGGTTAACGCTCCGGAGAGGTCGCGCTCGGCGCCGACGCCGCGGCGCCTCCCGGAGGCGCAGGCGAAGGAGCGGGCCGCCAGGGTTCGGGGTGGCGGACGGAGAGGGCGCCGGCTTGGAAGCGGGTGCGGGCGCCCAAGCGGTCGCACAGGTCGCGGACGCGGCGCTGGACGGTGCGGGTGCTGATGGAGAGGCGGCGGGCGATGGCCTCGTCGGTGAGGCCCGCGGCGAGGAGGGCGAGGACGGGGTCGTCCGGGGCGTCGCCGCCGGGGAGCGGGAGGGCGGTGCGCCACAGGGCCTCGAAGAGGGAGACGAGCGCGTCCAGCAGGGCCGAGGGGTGGACGACGAGGGAACTGTCGACGCTGCTCGCGTGCTCGGAGGTCAGCGGGAGCATCGCGGTGCGGCCGTCGGCGATGGCGAGCTTGATGGGGACGGCGCCGAGCCGGGGCTCCTCGCCGGACGCGGCGGCGCGGCGGATGTCCTCCAGGGCGTGCGGCTGGTCGAGCGCCTCGGCGCCGTAGATGCCGCGCACCCGGATGCCGCGGCGCATCGTGCGCTCCTGCTCGGCGCCGGAGAGCGCGGCGTCCGTGGCGAACGGCGGCTGGACGAGGACGCGCAGCTCCTCCCGGGCGCCGCGCAGCAGTTGCAGGTAGCGGCGGGCCACGGCGGTGCGCCCGCTGACGACCTCGACCAGTTCCTCGGGGTGCGGGGCGGCCTCGGCGAGCAGCGGGCCGATCGCGGCGCGGCTGCGGGCGATCTCCTCCTGGCGGCTGGCGACGAGGGCCTCCACCGCGACGTGCGGCGGGGTCGCGAGGAGGCGCAGCGGGCGTCCCGCGAGCCGGGTCACGAGGCCGAGCTCCTCCAGGCGTGGCAGGAGGCGGCGCAGGGCGGCGACCGACGTGCCGTGGCGCGCGGCGAGGTCGGCGAGGGTGGACGGCCCCTCCCGCAGCAGGGCGCGGTACGCCGACTCCTCGGCGGCGGCCACGCCGAGCCCCTCCAGCAGCGGCAAATCGGACACGTCCTAAATCTAGGGGTTCTCCTGGCCGTTTGTCGGGTTCCCGCCATGGCGGAAGCCGCCACCGCCGTCTCTGGATCGCCGCCGGGCGGCGGCCCGACAATCAAGATCCACTTCTTGGGGAGGGATGGCCATGTGGCTGAAGACCGCGGCGGCCCTGGCGCTCGGCGCCCTCGGGCTCGCGGCGCCCGCCGCGCCCGCGGCGGCGGAGAGCGGGCCGCCGGCCGCGCTGCGCGCCGCCGCCGGAGCCTATGACGTCACGCTGCCCACCGGCGACGCGGTGCGCGTCGCGGGCGGCGCCGCGACGGTGGCGTCCGCGCCGGGACGCGCCACCGCGTTCTCGGTCCGGCACAGCGGCGGGGACCTGTACGTCGTCCCGGACGACCGGCTCACCGACGACCCGGAGCGGTACAACGTGACGGCGCTGCACGAGGGCCGCGGCCCCGCCCCGGCGGCGGCTCCGGCGCCGGCGGAGGACCTGGTCACCGTGCGGGTGCGGAGCATCGCGCGGGACGGCCGGCCCGGGCCCGGCACGGTCGGCTTCGTGAACGTCGAGGACGCGGCGCTAGGTAACGCGCACCGGCCGCTGCCCGGCTCCGCCGACGGCCCGTGCACCGACGAGCGCTGGAACGACTCGAACTGCATACGGCTGCGGCCGGGGACGTACTCCGTGATGGGCGTCGTCAAGACGATGCCGTCGTGGGCACCGGCCACCGGTCCCGGCAAGCCGCTCAACTACAGCCTCGTCGGGGACCCGGAGATCGACATCACGGGGGACACCGAGATCGTCCTCGACGCGCGGAAGGCCGAGGAGGTGACGGTCCGGACGCCCGACCATGAGACCGGGCCGAACCTCGGCGCGATCAGCCACCTGATGTGGACCCGCGGCCCCGCGAACGGCCCGGCGGTCGACGAGGGCGTCTACATGAACGCCGGGGCGACGCTGGAGCAGCGGGTGTTCCTGCAGCCGACCCGGAAGGTCCGGACCGGCACGTTCGAGGTCTACACGCGGTGGCGGCTGGAGGCGCCGGCCGTCACCCTGCGGGCTCGGGGCCGCTCGCTGCACCCCTCGTACTATCCCGCCGGCTACTTCAGCGACACCTCCGACCAGTTCCCCCGCCTGGACGGCACGGTCCGCATGCGGGTCGCGGACGGGGACTCCCCCGGCGCCCGTCTGCGCGGTGCCCTCGCCCTCGTCGAGCGCAAGGACGGCGTGTCCGTCGCCGAGCTGTCCAACCGGGCCGCCAAGGCCGGCGCACGGATGGTCGCCGTCTACAACGACGAGCCGGGCGTGAACGACGACCCCGGCGGTTACGGGGTCCGGTTGCGGGTTCCGACCGTCCGGCTTTCCCGGGAAGAGGGGCTGGCCCTGCTGCGCCTGCGGCACGCGACGGTGACGGCCAAGGGCGTCGCGCACAGCCCGTACCAGTACGACCTGGTGCTCCCCGAGACCGGGCGGATTCCCCGAGACCTCGGCCATGTCGTCCGCACGCGGGACCTGGCACGCGTCGACGGCGCCTACCACGGCAGCGGCGCCATGTCCTTCGCGCGCTACGGCAAGCGCCCCTGGGAGGAGTTCGCGATCGCCTACAGCAGCCCGGTCACCGGCACCCCCCGGACGCGCGCGGAGTACGTCTCGGCCGACCCGGAGACCCAGTGGTCGGCGATGGCGATCACGCCGGAACAGCCGTACAACAACGCCTTCCCCGGCCCGGAGACGCCGCACCTCGTGCTCGGCGAGGCGAAGTGGTCGGCCTACGAGCCTCGCGACCGCGACGCGCACTCCTGGGGCAGGGCGCCGCTCGCCGGCGGAGTCGGCGCGCTGTCACCGGTGACCCGCGCCGGCGACCAGATCCGCCTCCACGTGGGGCTGGTGGACGCCGCACGCAACTTCTCCGACGCCTATTCCAGTTCATTTCCGGACGGATTCACCACCGATTTTCGTGTATATCGGAACGGGGGGCTCATCGCCCGGACTCCGCACCGCGCTAACGGCACGCTGACGACGACCCCGGACGACGCCGAATACCGCGTCGATTACGACTTCACCAACAACGCTCCGTGGGCCAGGCTGTCGACGCGCACCACGACATCCTGGACGTTCCGTTCGGCGCACACCTCGGCAGCCACCGCACTGCCGCTTCTCCAGGTCGAATACGGCGCCGATCTGGATGTGCATAACAGAACACGTTCTAGGACGCTGCGGCTGGCCGTCCGCCACCAGGACGGCTCCGCCGCGCGGCTCGAGCGCCTGTCGCTGCAGACGTCCTTCGACGACGGTGCGACCTGGACGGACGTCCCGCTGCGCGACGGTGCCGCACGGCTGCGCGGCACGGGCGCGGTCTCCCTCCGGGTCACCGCCGAGGACGCGCGCGGCAGCGCGGTGACCCAGGAGGTCGTCCGCGCCTACGAGCTGCGCTGACGGCGGACGCGTCCGCGCGCCGCGACCCCGGCGGGGTGCGGGGTCGCGGCGCGGCGCGGTGCGCGGCCGGTGACGTCGGGCCGGCCGCGCACCGCCGGGTCAGGAGGCGGCGAAGTCGTACGTGGCCGACACGGTCGCCGGGTCGGGGCAGAACCAGCCGCTGGTCTTGCGGACGGTCTGGTTGGCGAACGTGGCGGTCACCGGCAGGTCGGAGCCGGTGAAGCTGCCCGACAGGTTGCCGCCGTAGGTGCAGCCGATGGCGCTCATCGCGAACCCGTTGATGGTCGCGACGCCGCCGTCGAGCTTGCCGCTCCACGGCAGGTTCTGCGGCGTGACGGTCACACCGCAGCCGCCGACCGAGGCGGAGGTGATCGACAGCGTGCCGTCGGAGGCGATCGTGCCGGACAGGGTCGAGCTGGTGCAGGTGGCGGAGACCCCTGCGTTGATGGTCATGTTCCCGTTGAGGGTGGCCGTGAAGTCGCCGGCCGTCCAGGCCAGCGCGGGGGTGGCGGTCATGGCGACGGCGACGGCGGCCGCGGCCGTGATCGAGGCGATCGCGGCCGGCTTCGTGATGCGGGACAAGGGAGTCCTCATTTCGAACGGTGGGCGTCGCGCCTGCACCCGGAGATACGGGGTGGGAGGCCCGCCGCCTCGTGCGCGCGCCCGCCCTGGCCAAGGGGCGTGGCGGCGCCGAATCGGAGGGCCGGGAGCCGGGAGCCGTCTCGCTTCGTCGCGCGGCACCGGCGGCTCCAAGTAGAACGCGTTCTATGCAAAAGATAGGGAAAATTCCCAGGCCGGTCAACGATCGGCCTGAGACTTTCTGCCTTCTCTTTCTTAGGGCGTCCGCAACACCGCGTAATGAATGTCCGTTAGATGGTTGCATGCAGCAGCCATCCGTCCGGCGGTACACCATCGGACGGATGCGATTCGGACGCCGGATTCCCCGTCTTCGGATGGCCGGGAACCACCCGGTGGCGTCGCCGCGACCACGGACGGGCGGGTCAGCCGAAGCGCTCGCGGAGAACGGGGAGGAGGTCGGCCTCCGCCCACGTGCGGAAGTCCTTCTGGCGGTCCGGCCCGGACTGGCAGAACGACACGTGGGTGAAGCCCGCGTCGGCCCATTGCTGGACGGCCTGGACGTAGTCGTCGATGCCGTCGCCGCACGGCACCGACTCGGCGACGTCCTCGGGACGGACGGTCTTCGTCGCGGCCTCGAAGTTCACCGGCCCGGGAAGCTCCGCCATCACCTTCCAGGCCGGCACGGAGAACTTCCAGATGCGGTGGGCGCGCCGCTTGCACTCCTCGTAGTCGTCGCCGAAGGCGACGGGGATCTGCCCGTAGGCGGGCTTGCCCTCGCGGCGGAAGAGGTCCGCGACGGCGCCGACGGGCTGGTCGGAGACCAGCAGGTCGGCGTGCCGGGCGGCCAGCCGCCCCGCCTGCGGCCCGAACGCGGCCATCCCGATCGGGACGGGCTGCGCGGGCACGTCGTAGAGCTTCGCCGAGTCCACCCGGTAGTGCCGGCCGCGGTAGTTGACGTAGTCGCCGCCGAACAGGGCCCGGATGATCTCCACGGCCTCCTCGAACATCTCGTGCCGGACGTCCACCGGGGGCCAGTCCCGCCCGACGACGTGCTCGTTCAGGTTCTCCCCCGCGCCGATGCCGAGGATGAACCGGCCGTCCGACAGGACGCCCATCGTCGCGGCCTTCTGCGCCACCACGGCGGGGTGGTAGCGCATGGTCGGGCAGGTCACCAGCGTCATCAGCGGGACGCGGTGGGTCGCGTGGGCGAGCGCGCCGAGCACCGACCACGCGTAGGCCGAATGCCCCTGCTCCTCCAGCCACGGGAAGTAGTGGTCGGAGATGGTGACGTAGTCGAAGCCGGCCTCCTCGGCCTCGATGCCGTCGGTGATGAGCTGCTTGGGCGGTGTCTGCTCGCAGAGCAGTGAGTATCCGAATTCCATGCCCGCTCGCATACCCCCCGCACGACCCTGAATCGTCAAGCCCGCCTCATCGTCGTTCCGGGGGACGCCCCCGGACACTCCCCGCGCGGTCATTGTCCGAGCAGGTCCATGAGGTCGTCGGCGTGCTCCTCCTCCTCGGCGAGGATGCCCTCCATGATGCGGCGCGTGGTGACGTCGCCGTCGCCGAGCCAGCGGATGATCTCCTGGTAGGACTCGATCACGATCCGCTCCGCGACGAGGTTCTCTTCGAGCATGCCCTTGAGGTCGTTGTCGTCGAACGTCGCGTAGGTGGTGTGGGAGCGCTCGGCGAGCGTCTTCGGGTCGAAGTCGGGGTCGCCGCCGAGCTGGCTGATGCGCTCGGCGGCGCGCATCGCGTGGTCGCGCTCCTCCTCGGCGTGCTCGTTGAACTCCGCGGCGACCTGCGCGCGGTCGATGCCGGTCGCGCTGATCGCGTGCCGCGCGTAGCGCATCCAGCAGACGATCTCGGTGGCCAGGACGTCGTTGAGGACGCCGATGACCTCCTCGGGGCTCCTGCCGTAGTTCTCGGTCACCGGGCCGTCGGCCATCTTCGCCCGGGCGCGCTCCCGGATCGCCGCCACGTCGATGCTGAAGCTGTTGTCGGCCATGCCGCCTCCTCCTGATCATGCGCTGACGCAAGGCGTCCTACCCAGGACGAAGGCCTCATGCGCCGCCACGCGACACGACGCGCGGGAGCGCCGGGACACGGCATATTTGGCCACGGACCGTAACGCGTGCTATACGTAGAGCTACCTCGCTACGACCGGTGGCGAGGAAGGGACATCCGGTATCCACCTTGAGATCCGGGCGTGACAAGGAAGAAAAGGAACCACATGAAGTCCTTCAGCTACACCGAGCTGGACAAGCTGGCCGGCGAGGTTCTGCCGGAGCGGGCCGTTCTGTCCACCCTTCTCGTCGGTGGCGGCGACGACGACAACCACAACTTCAACCTCAACGCCAACCACGGCCACGACGGCGGCGACGGGCACACGGTGACCACCAGCTCCTGCTCCGCCAACTCGAACCAGCCGCAGATGGGTCTCCTCACCCTGTGGCAGGTCGCGCCGGCCGCCAACTCGCAGATCTGCACGCCGGCCAACTCCGCGCTCAACGGCTGACCTCTGGTCTGACGTTCGCGGGGTTTCGGCCCGCACTGGAAGGGCTGGCGTTCGCGCGCCAGCCCTTCCCCTTTTCCTTCGATGCACAGGCACTCAACGGACTGATCCCGAAAGGGAGTCATGAACCCTCTGAAACTGTCGTACGACGACCTGGACCAGCTCTCCGGCGAGGTCCTCCCGCCCCGGCTCGCGCTCTCCGGCGGCGGGGACACGGTCGTCATGTACGCCTGCCAGGCGACGTACTCCGCGGGCACCACGGGGCTGCTCGGTACCGGGCTGCTCGCCCAGCCGGCCCACTCCACGCTGACCTGCGTCCCGGCCACCGTGGTCGAGCACCATTGATGGGCACCCCCGCGACTCCGTCCGTGGCCGGCGGCGAGCCGCCGGCGGCGCTCACCCTGCCCGCCCTCGTGGACGGCGCCGAACTGGTGGGCGAGTTCAAGAACTCCGGCTACCGGGAGCCGCCCCAGCTCGTCCGCCTGCCGGACGGGCAGCTCGTCCGGCTGCCGCCGCTGCTGTTCCTGGTCGCCAAGGCGCTGCACGAGCACCGCGACGAGGCGGGCGCGGACGTCGCGCAGGCGCTCGACCGGGTCGCCGCGGCCGTCAGCGAGCAGGCCGGCGCCCGGCTCACCGGCGAGCAGGTCGTCTATCTCGCCGACCGCAAGCTCGCCCCGCTCGGCGTCACCACCTACAGCGACGGCACCGCGCCCGCCACGGTCAAGGCCGACCCGTGGCTGTCGCTGCGCTGGCGGGTCGCGGTCCTGCCCGAATCGTTCACCTGGTTCATCGGCGGGCTGTTCAGCTGGCTGTTCCGGCCCGTCGCGATCGCCGCCATGCTCGCCGCGTTCGCGGTCAGCGAGGGCTGGCTGCTCACCAGCCACTCGGTGGCCGGCGCCATCACCACGGCGATCATGAACCCGCTGAGCATCCTGCTGATCATCGGCCTCGGCATCGCGTCGTGCGCGTTCCACGAGGTCGGGCACGCCACCGCCTGCCGGTACGGGGGCGTCCGGCCGGGGGTCATGGGCTGCGGGATCTACCTGGTGTGGCCCGCGTTCTACACCGACATCACCGAGTCGTACCGGCTCGGGCGGGGCGGCCGGCTGCGCGCCGACCTCGCGGGGGTGTACTTCAACGCCATCTTCGTGGTGGGGCTGACGCTGGCGTACCTGCAGACGGGGTTCGAGCCGCTGCTCGTCGCCGTCCTCTACGTCAACCTGGAGATGATGCAGCAGCTCCTGCCGACGCTCCGGTTCGACGGGTACTACATCATGTCCGACCTTGTCGGCATCCCCGACCTGTTCAAGTACATCGGCCCGATCCTGCGCCGGACGCTGCTGCGCCGCCCCGCCGACGCCCGGCTGAGCGAGCTCAAGCGCTGGCCGCAGGTCTTCGTCACGCTGTGGGTGCTGACCGTCATCCCGATGCTGGTGTTCCAGATCGGCCTCATCATCAGCCAGGTACCGGCGCTCGTCGCCAAGGACTGGATGATGATGCGGCGGCTCGCGGCCGAGGCGGCGCAGGGGGCCGGAGTGCTCCAGCTGCTCACCTCCGGGCTGCAGATCGTCATGCTGATCCTGCCGCTGGCCGGGGTGGCGCTGATCCTCTACGGGGTCGGCCGGCGGCTGGTGCGGTGGGCCGTCCGCTACATCCAGGGCCCCGCGCCGCAGCCGATGCCGGACGCCTGACCGCGCCCGGACCGGACGCCGGATGCCCGCACCGGGCATCCGGCGTTCGCGTACCCGGCCGCATGGAAATGCATTTTATACAGTTTTTACTTTCCGCTTCGGACGGACGGCCCGCGGGAACCTACTCCGAGTAGGGAGAGAAATGACCGTACCCGGCGCTCCCCTTTTCTCCACGGCCGGCGCGACCCTCTGCCGGTGTTTCCGGAAGGCCCCGCATTGCTCCGTCGCACCACCCCCGCCGCATGGCTGGGGGCCTTCGTCCTGCTCCTCCCGTCCCCCTTCGCGGACCGCTCCACCGCGGCCGCCGGCACCGCGCTCGCCGCGGCCGGCGCGACCGGCGCGCGGGTCGTCGCCGAGACGGCCGTCGCGTCCCGCACCGTGGACCTGACCATCGACTCGCCGGCCATGGGCGGCGGCCAGAAGGTCCGCCTCCTGCTCCCCCGCGGCTGGTCGAAGGACGCCCGCCGCACCTGGCCCGCCCTCTGGCTCCTGCACGGCGGCGTGGACGACTACACCGCCTGGACGCGCGACACCGACGTCGCGGAACTCACCGCCCGCAGCGGCGTCATCGTCGTCATGCCGAACGGCGGCCGCTGCGGCAATTACTCCGACTGGTGGAACTACGGGAGCGGCGGCTCCCCGCGCTGGGAGACGTTCCACATGACCGAACTCCGGCGCATTCTCGAGAACGACTACCACGCCGGGACCGACCGTGTCATCGCGGGCAATTCCATGGGCGGCCTCGGCGCCATGCTGTACGCGGCGCGGTTCCCCGGCATGTTCAAGGCCGCCGCCTCGTTCAGCGGGTACGTCGACACGCTCCACGGCCACGAGCCGGGCGACGACTCCACCGGCTGGGGACCGTCCTTCGCCTGCCCCGGCACCGACTGGCGGCGCGTCTGGGGCGACCCCGACGACCAGGCCGCGATCTGGCGCGGGCACAACCCGACCGACATCGCGGGACGGCTGCGCGGCGTCCGGCTCTGGGTGGCGAGCGGCAACGGCAGGGCCGGGCCGCTCGGCGGGCTCCCGTTCACCGACCCGGTGGAGGCCGCCGCCGACGGCAACGCGCACGCGTTCGTGGACCGGCTGCACGCCCTCGGCGTCCCGGTGACCGCCCGGTTCTTCGACGGGCAGCACGACTGGCCGTACTGGCAGCGCGACCTGCACGAGGCGTACCCGATGCTGATGGACACCCTGCGTACCGGGTGACCCGTATACCGGGCGACCCGCGTACCGGGTAGCCCCCGTGCCGGGTAGCTCGCGTGCCGGGCGACCCGCGTGCCGGGCGACCGGCCTGCGCGGCGGCCGGAGGGGTCAGGTCTGCCGGAGCGCGCGCAGGGCGGCCTTCCCTCCGCTCCAGCCGTGCCATTCCAGCAGCAGGACGGTGGCGTCGTCGTCCAGCCGCCCCGCGTGGTGCGCGAGGATGCTGTGGACGAGGCGGCGCAGCGTCTCGGGCGCCGCCAGCCCGTCGGCCTCGTGCTTGATGATGAAGTCGACGAAGCGGCGCAGCCCGAACTCCTGCTTGTCGGGGTCGCGGGCCTCCACGATGCCGTCGGTGTAGAGCAGGACGCGGTCGCCCGGTTCGAGCTGCTCGGTGCACAGCTCGGGCTCGACGCCGAGGCCGGTGCCGAGCGGCGTCCCCGGACGGCACTCCAGCGTGCTCACCCAGCGCCCCTTGCGGATGATGACCGGCGCGGGATGGCCGTAGGAGGCCCAGGACAGGACGCCGGACCGCAGGTCGAGGTCCGTGAGGACGGCCGTCACGAAGCGCCCGCTGGCGTCCTGCTCGGTCAGCACCTCCTCGATCCCCCGCCCGATCCCCGGGATGTCGGCGCCCTGGAGCCGGTACTTGCGGAAGGCCGCGACGGCGAGGGTGGAGGTCAGCCCGGACATGGTGTCGTGGCCCATGGCGTCGAACACCCCGAAGTGCACGGTCTCGCCCGCCAGCGCGTAGTCGAAGGTGTCGCCGCCCAGGTTGTAGGCGGGCTCCAGGGCCGCGCTGATCACCACCTGGTCGTTGGCGAAGGTCAGCGGCGGCAGCAGCCGCCACTGCATCTCCGCCGACACCGTCATGTCGCCCGTGCGCACCAGCCGGGAGTAGGAGTCGCTGTAGGGGCCCTTGCTGACGACGATCAGCGCGACCATCCCGGCCAGGTACTCGGCATCCTCGCGGCACGCCGGGTCGTCCCGCCGGATGGTGACCCTGACCACCCCGATCCGCTCGACGCCGTCGAGGATCGGCACCCAGTACTGGCAGGTGCCGTCCTCGAACGCCTGCCCGATGACCGGTGTCACAGTCTGGTAGACCCGGCCCGCGATGGTGCCCTCGATCTTGATCTCCGGGCTCTCCGCACCGGGGCCGCCGCCGGCGTCCGCGCCCTCGCCGGTCAGCAGGCGCAGCACGTTCTGCTGGAGGTCCACGACGTAGATCACCACGTCGTGCAGCCCGACGTCGGCGGCGTGCCGGGCGGCCGCGCCCGGCAGTTGCTCCATGGACATCAGGTGGCTCTCCGCCACCAGTTCCCTCAGCATCGGCACACCGTCCTCTGCGCCCCCTCACCCGTGTGTCCGCGGATACCTACCCGCCTTCGCCGGTCCCATGAGGCTCCCGGTCCGACGCCGGCCACACGTACGGCAGGTCGTCGGGGACGCCGGGGAACAGGGCTCGGTAGAAGTCCGGGTCCTTGCGGACGAGCGCGGACCGGTGGCTGAGGTGGAACGCCCGGTCGCCCAGCCAGGGCGGCAGGTCCCCCGCGGCGGCGAGGGCCGCCTGCCCTCGCGGGTCCCGCACGCCCCGCGCCCCGGCCAGATCGGCCGCGAGCGTTCCCGCGCAGGTGTCGGCGTGGCCGAGGCCGCACCACCGGTCGCACATCTCCAGGCCGTACCGGACGAGCGCCTCCTCGTACCCGGTCCACATCAGCGCCGCCGGATGGTGCCGCCAGCCGTATCCGGGCACCGTGAGCGCGCGCAGCACCTGGATCGTCTCGACCCGCTGCTTGCCGAGCCTCCGCCGGTCCAGGACCCGGGCCGTTTCGGCGAAATCGGCGTACGGCAGGAAGGTCTGCATGACCGCCCCCTCTCGCTCCCCCCGTGCCTTCCTACCCGCTCGGCGGCCCGGCGGGCGGCGGGTGAGATGGACCACACCGGCGGCGCGGCGCGCTCCGGGCCGGGAACGTTCGAAGGCACAGGTCACGGGCCGGGCTTATCGTTTTCTGACAAACCACGCCGGAAAGGCGCGCCATGAATTCCCGGAAGGACTGTGCTAAAACCCGTCTGAGGTTCGGCGAAGCGGAGGGAACGCTATGGGCGCGGCGGAGGCTCTCGCACAGGTGGCCGACACGGAACGCTATCCGCTGGCCGAGCCGGACGGTGCCGGCTGGAACGCGACGGTCTCCCGGACACGGGACGAACTGGCGAAATCCGGGTGCTGCGTGCTGCCCGACTTCATTCGCCCCGCATTGCGGGACGAGCTGCGCACGGAATGCTCCGAGATCGCGCCGTCCGCCCATTATGACGTCGAAACGGTCAACGCCTACAACATCGATGTCGATACGCCATTGCCGGACGGCCATCCGGGGCGCATCACGGTCGAGCGGGGCAACGCGTTCGTCGCCCGCGACCGCATCCCCGCCGGCGCCATCATCCAGCGGCTCTATTCGAACGGGCTGTTCCAGCGGTTCGTGGCGAGCTGCTTCGGGCTGCCGCGCGTGCACGAGCTGGACGACCCGCTGGCGGGCCTCGTCCTCAACGTCGTCAAGCCCGGCATGGAGCACCCCTGGCACTTCGACACCAACGAGTTCACCGTCAGCCTGCTCACGCAGGAGCCGGACGGCGGCGGCGTCTTCGAGTACTGCCCGAACATCAGGTCGGCGGAGCGGGAGAACTTCGGCGACGTCCGGGACGTGCTGACCGGCCGCGGCGGGCACCTCGTCCGGCGGCTCGCGCTGCGGCCCGGCGACCTGCAGCTGTTCAAGGGGCGGTACTCGCTGCACAGGGTCGGCACGGTCTCGGGGGACACGGCGCGGCACACGGCGATCTTCGCCTACAGCGAGCGCCCGGGGGTCATCGGCAGCGTCGCGCGCACGAGGCAGCTCTTCGGCCGCGTCCTGCCCCAGCACCTGGCGGCGGAGGGGCGCGCCGTCCGGGTGGACCAGCTGCTCGACTAGGAGGCCGGTGTTGCGCGCCGACACGACAGGGAAGATCTCGCTCGACCACATCTACACGCGGCCCGACCCCCGCGCCTACTTCAGCACCCTCCGCGACCTCGACTACAACATCCCGGAACTGGCGAAACCGCACTTCCGGCGGCTCATTGCCCAATACCGGGAAACGACCGGCGTCCCGGTCCCGACCGTGCTGGACATCGGCTGCTCGTACGGCATCAACGCGGCCCTCGTGAAGCACGGCGCGACGATGGCCGAACTGTACGATCGCTACAGCGGCCGCGACGCCCACCGGCAGACCCGCGACACGCTGCTGACCCGCGACCGGGAGCTGATCGATTCCGGTGAACCCGCGAACGGCGTCCGCTTCCTCGGCCTGGACGCCTCCGAAAGCGCCCTTTCCTATGCGCTCGACGCCGGGTTCCTGGACGGCGCCGTCCACGCCGACCTGGAGAACGGCGAACCGACCGGGGAGCAGCGCGGGCAGCTCGCGGCGGTGGACCTGGTCATCTCCACCGGCTGCCTCGGCTATGTCACCGAACGCACCATTTCCCGGATCATCGGCGCGCAGGACGGGCGCCTGCCGTGGATGGCGCATTTCATCCTGCGCATGTTCCCGTTCGACCCCATCGCCGACGTCCTGGACGCCGCCGGATACGAGACCGTCCGCCGCGAGGGTCTGTTCCGGCAGCGGCGGTTCGCGACGGACGAGGAGCAGGCGTCCGTGCTGGACAGCCTCCTGGACATCGGGGTCGACCCGTCCGGCCTGGAGACCGGCGGCTGGTACTACGCGCAGCTCTACGTCTCCCGCCCGCGCGGCTAGCGCGGCGGCGTCAACGCATCGGCAAGCGGTCAACGCATCGACGACACGAGGAACGAAGTGAACGCCAGCGAAGAACTCTCGTCCCGCACCTTCGGCAACGAGGCGGGCCTGCCGCGCGTGCCGCTGCCCACGCTCGACGCGACCTGCGAGCGGTTCATGGAGTGGTGCGGGCCGCTGCTGACCGACGACGAGCGGGCCCGGACCGAGTCGGCGCTCGCCGCGTTCGTCCGCCCGGACGGTCCCGGCCGCCGGCTGCACGCGGCGCTCGAGCGCTACGACACGACCGAGGGCGTGCACAGCTGGCTCGACACGTTCTGGCCGTACCGGTACCTCGGCCGCCGCGACCGGATCGCGCTGAACGCGAACTTCTTCTTCCTGTTCAAGGAGTCGCCCGAGGGGCAGGTGGAGCGCGCCGCCGGGCTCATCGCCGGGGCGCTGGACTACAAGCTGCGGCTGGACGAGGAGCGCGTCCCGCCGGCGGTGCAGCGCGGCCGCCCGCTGTCGATGGTGCAGAACCGGTTCCTGTTCTCCACGACCCGCATCCCCGGCGCCGAGCAGGACACCGTCCGGGCGCCCTACACCGACGCGTGGCCGGGCCCGTCGCAGGCGCGGCACATCGTGGTGTTCTTCCGCGGCAACATGATCCGGATGGACGTGCTGGGCCCGGAGGGGCGCCCGCACAGCCTCGACGAGCTGCAGGCCGGCCTCGGCACGATCATGAAGGCGGAGGCGGCGGCGGAGCCGTCCACCGGGCACCTCACCACCAAGGCCCGCGCCGAGTGGGCGGCGAGCCGCGACGCACTGCTGGCGCTCGGCAACGGCACGGCCCTCGACGACGTCGAGACCGCGCTGTTCTGCGTCTGCCTGGAGGACTTCGCCCCGGCGAGCACCCTGGACGCCTGCGACCACCTGCTGCACGGCGACAGCGGCAACCGCTGGTTCGACAAGGCCGTGTCGTTCGTCGTGTTCGGCGACGGCACCGCCGGGATCAACGTCGAGCACTGCGGCCTGGACGGCACCACGATCCTCAGTTTCGTGGACGCGCTGCTCAGCGCGTCCCCCGGCGAGCTGTCCCGGCGGTCGGGCGCCGCGTCGCAGGGGCTGCCCGCCATCGAGCCGATCGAGTTCGTCCTGGACGAGGCGGTGCGGCGCGACATCGACGACGCCGCCGCCTCCTTCGCCGGCTACGCCGCCGCGACCGCCACGGCGACCGTCTCGTTCGACGACTTCGGCGCCGCCGAGGCCAAGCGCCTGAAGACGTCCCCGGACGCGTTCGTCCAGATGGCCTACCAGCTCGCGCACCGGCGCGCGAAGGGCCTCACCGGCACCACCTACGAGTCGATCGCCACCCGCCAGTACCGGCACGGGCGCACCGAGGCGATGCGCGTCATCACGCCGGAGGTGCTCCGCTTCGCCGAGGTGATGGACGACCCGGCGGCCGGCCCCGAGGCCCGCCGGGACGCCTTCCGCGCCGCCGCCGAGGCGCACGTCCGGCGGGCCAAGGAGTGCCAGGCCGGGCAGGCCCCCGAGCAGCACCTGTGGGAGCTGCAGCTGATCGCCGAGCGGCGCGGCGCCGAACTCGGCGTCACCGGGCCGCTGCCGCTCTTCGAGACGCCGGGCTGGCTGAAGATGCGGGACGACTACCTCAGCACGAGCTCGGCGCCGTCCGCCAACATCCGGTACTTCGGGTTCGGCTCCACCAGCGAGCAGTGCATCGGCGTCGCCTACGTCCTCCTCCCGGACCGCTTCAACGTCTACCTGAGCACCCCGCAGCCGGTCGCCGGGGCCATGTACGCGTTCGCGGACCGGCTGCGCGAGGCCGTCCAGGAGCTGCGCGCCCTCCTGTCCTGAACGGCCCGCTCCGGCGATCGGCGCTCGCCGCACCCGTCAGGTGGCGGCGAGCGCCTCGGTCGGGCTGAGGCGGGCCGCCCGGACCGCCGGGTACAGGCCCGCCACTGCGCCGATCACCAGCGTCGCGGCGACGCCGCCGAGCACCGCCCAGGCCGGGAGCACCACCGGCCAGCCCTGGTAGAGGGCGTACCCGGACGTCACCAGCGCGCCGATGACCGCGCCGCCCGCGCCGCCGAGCGCCGACAGCAGCAGCGACTCGGCGAGGAACTGCGTGCGGATCTGGCCGCGCGTCGCGCCGAGCGAGCGGCGCAGGCCGATCTCCGCGCGGCGCTCCAGCACCGAGATGACCATGGTGTTGGCCACCCCGACGCCGCCGACGAGCAGCGCGACCGCGCCGAGGCCGAGCAGCAGCCCGGTGAACGCCTCGCCCGCCGCCTTCTTCGCGGCGAGGGCGTCGGAGGGGCGCGACACCTCCACCTCGTTCGGCGCCTGCGGGTTCGCGGTGGCGCCGAGCACCGCCCGGACGTCCTCGACGCTCGCGTCCGCGGACCGGGTGTAGATCGTCGTCGGATGGCCGTCGAAGCCGAGGCGGGCCCGCGCCGCCGGCCAGCCGACCAGCGCGGCCGTGTCCAGCTCGGGGGCCAGCGGCACCGGGTCGAGGATGCCGATCACGGTGAACGGCCGGCCGCCGACGAGCACCTGGACGTCGGGGGCGGCGTGGCCGATCCCGAGCCGTTCGGCGGCGGTCGCCCCGAGCACCACCGCCGGGAAGCTCCCGGTCGCGGTGTTCAGCCAGACGCCCCGGCCCAGCTTCGCGCCCGTCGCCTCGCGCAGGTCCGTGCGCGCCGCGTAGGCGGCGATGCCGTTGGTCTGGGTCTCGGGGATCTTGCCGGACCGGTAGACCTTCACCTCGTCCAGCAGCCCGGTCGCCGACACCTGCCGCACGGGGGCGATGCGGGCGACCATCGCCTCCGACTCCAGCGGGAGCTGCGCCTTCCCGCCGGTGAGCGTGCTGCCGGGCGACACCGTCAGCAGGTTGGTGCCGAGCGCGGCGAGGGCGCGGTCCAGGTCGGCCCGCGAGGACGAGGACACGCCGACGACGGCGACCATCGCGGCGATCCCGATCGCGATGCCGAGCGCGGACAGGAACGCCCGCATCGGACGCGTCCGCAGGCCGACCGCGCCGACCTTGAGCACGTCCCCCGGCCACAGCCGCGCGGGCCGCAGCGCCCCCGGCGCAGGCACGGGCGCCGTCCCGGGCGCCGTCCCGGGCGCCGTCCCGGGCGCCGTCACGTCCCCGCCCCCGCGAGCGCGGAGTCGGCGACGACGCGGCCGTCGCGCATCCGGACGCGGCGCGGCAGCGCGGCGGCGATCTCCCGGTCGTGCGTGATGATCACGACGGTGGTACTGGCGGCGTGCAGCTCGCGCAGCAGCGCCATCACCCCGTCCCCGGACGCCGAGTCGAGCGCGCCGGTCGGCTCGTCCGCGAGCAGCAGCGCGGGCTCCCCGGCGACCGCCCGTGCGATCGCGACCCGCTGCCGCTCCCCGCCGGACAGCTCGTGCGGCGCGTGGTCCAGCCGGTGGCCGAGGCCCACCCGCTCCAGCGCCGCGGCGGCCCGCCGGCGCCGCGCCGCCGCGCGCAGGCCCGTGTAGAGGAGCCCGTCCGCGACGTTGTCGAGCGCCCGCGTCCCGGCGGCCAGGTGGAAGTGCTGGAAGACGAACCCGATGCGGGTCGCGCGCAGCGCCGACAGCTTCGCGTCCGGCAGCCGCCCCGCGTCGTGCCCGTCGATGCGGACACTGCCGGACGTCGGGCGGTCCAGCGTGCCGAGGACGTTCAGCATGGTCGACTTCCCCGAGCCGGACGGCCCGACGATCGCGACCAGCTCCCCCGCGCCGATGCGCAGCGACACCCCGTCGAGGGCGCGGACGCCGCCGGGGTACAGCTTCGTCACGTCCTGCAGCTCGATCATTTCGGGACCCCCACGACCGTGCCCTCGGTGATCCCCGCGCCGGAGACCTCCACCTTCCCGTCCGCGAACAGGCCGGTCTCGACCGGGACGTAGGAGGACGCCGCGCCCTTCACGACCTCCACCCCGAAACCGCCCTCGCTCAGCGCGACGAGCGCCGTGACCGGGACGGTCAGCACGCCCTTGCGCTCGCCCGCCGTGAACGTGACGTCGACCGCGGCGAGCGCGTACCGGGCGGCGGCCTTGCGCGCCTTCGCCGAGCGGAGCCAGATCGTCACCTCGACCTTCGTCGTCGGGTCCTGACCCTGCTCCCCCGGCTCGATCACCGTCGTGACCTGGTCGATCTTCGCGGTGACGGTCTCGTTCTCCGGCAGCGTCACGGTGACTGCCGCGCCCTTCCTCGCCATGCGCTGGTCGGCGGTGTCCAGCTCGACCGTGACTGCCTGACCGGTGCCGGTGTAGGCGAGCACCTTCTTGCCGGGTGCGGCCGGGTCGCCCGGATCGGCCTGGACGCTGTCGATCCGGACGGGCCCGTCCGCGAACGCGACCCGTCCGAGGTCGACGATCCCCGTCTCCGCGACACCGATGTCGTCCTGCCATTCCCGGACGGCGTCGGCGGTGTCGGACGTGTACTCGTCGTCCACGGTGAAGCCGCCGTAGCCGAGCGCGCCGAGGTTCTTCTCGAACCGCTTCACGTCCGCCCCCTCCGTGCCGACCCGCAGCGGCCGGTAGGACGGCTTCGACCCGTACATCAGGACGACCGGGTCGCCGTCCACCTCGTACAGCTCGTGGCCCCGGGTGATCTCGTCCCCGCTCTCCGGGAGCCTGGTCAGCGTGCCTCTGAGCTGGCTCGTCACCGCGGACGTGGGGCCGTAGCCGAGCTGCCCGCCCTCGGTCTGCCGGTCGTGGAGCGTCTGCCGCGCCACCTTCGCGGTGCCGGGCGGCAGCGCCTGGGCCGTCCGGCCGCCGGAGCCGCCGCCGCCGAGCGCGGCCACCGCGGCCGTCCCGCCGGCCGCGACCAGCGCGCCGACCGTCAGCGCGACGAGCAGGCGCGACCTCATCGCTTCCCGCCCTGGAAGATCTTCTCGCACTTGTCCTGGGCGGCCTGGAAGTCGGGGTCCCCGGCGACCTTCTGGTCGATCCGGATGCCGCGCTGTCCCGGCTTCGGGTCCGGGAACGCCTCGACCCCGTTCTGCCGCATGCACTCGGCGTGCTCGCGGGCCCGCTCCTCCATCTTCGGGTCGGCGGCGCCGGTCCCGGACTCCATCGGGTTGTACTGGCGGCACGCCTCCATGGCCTTGTCGATGCTCTCCTTGTCGCCCTTGGCCTTGATCTGGACGCCCTGTCCCGGCTTGGGGTCGTCCATCTGCACGCCGTGCTCGCGCATGCACTGGGCGAACTTGACGCCCATGTCGCCCTGATCCGGCTTCTGGCCGCCGGCCGCGCCGGTCCGCTCGGTGCCGCCCGCCGAGGCCACGCCCGGGTCGTCGCCGCCGTCCGAACCGCAGCCGGTCAGCGTCAGCGCCAGCGCGAGGGGCAGCACGGCAAGGATCCGCAGTCGCATGTGTCTTCTCCTCGTCCCCGGCCGGAGCCGTTCCGGCCGGACGGGGAGCGATGCAACCGGGCCGGACGTTTCCCCTTCGTTTCCGCGTCCGGGACGCCGGGTCCTAACGGAGACGAAACACGGCGTCGGCCATCATCACGGGTCATGAGAGTGCTGGTGGTGGAGGACGAGCGGCTGCTCGCGGACGCGATCGCCGAATGGCTGCGGGACGGCGCGCACGCCGTCGACCTCGCCTACGACGGCGCGGCGGCGCTGGAGCGCGTCGGCGTCAACGACTACGACGTGGTCGTCCTGGACCGCGACCTGCCGCTCGTCCACGGCGACGACGTGTGCCGGGAGATCGTCCGGGACGGGACGGCGGCGCGGGTCCTGATGCTGACCGCCGCCGCCGAGGTCACCGACCGGGTCGACGGCCTCGGCATCGGCGCGGACGACTACCTGACCAAGCCGTTCGCGTTCCCCGAGCTGGCCGCCCGCGTGCACGCGCTCGGCCGCCGCTGCCGCCCGGCCGCGCCGCCCGTCCTGCACCGCGCCGGCATCACGCTGGACCCGGCGCGGCGCGAGGTGTTCCGGGACGGGCGCTACGTGCCGCTCGCGAGGAAGGAGTTCGCCGTCCTCGCCGAGCTGCTGCGCGCGGACGGCGCCGTGGTGTCCGCGGAGCAGCTCCTGGAGAAGGTGTGGGACGAGAACGCCGACCCGTTCACCGGCGCCGTCCGGCTCACCGTCCTCAAGCTGCGCCGCAAGCTCGCCGACCCGCCCGTCGTCGAGACCGTCAAGGGAGCGGGGTACCGGATCCCATGAGGCTGTCGCTCCGCGCCCGGCTCACCCTCACCTACGGCGGCCTGTTCCTCGTCGCGGGGGTCGTCCTGCTCGGCGCCACCTACGCCCTGTTCGACCAGCAGCTGTCGCGGTCGGGCACGAAGGTCCTCGCGACCCGGCTGGTCCCCGGCACCACGGCGCAGCCGCCGCGGAGCGTCCCGGACGACCGGGTGATCGCCGACGCCGAGAGCTGGATGACGAAGCAGCGCGCCGAACTGCACGACGCCGCCGTCACCTCGCTCATCACGCAGGGCTCCCTCGCGCTGCTCGTCGTCGGCGGGTCCGCGGCGGGGTTCGGCTGGCTCATCGCCGGCCGGGTCCTCGCGCCGCTGCACCGCGTCACCGACACGGCCCGCCGCATCGCCGGATCGCCCGCCGCCGACCGGGGCCTGCACGAACGCATCGCGCTGCGCGGCCCGCGCGACGAGGTCAAGGAGCTCGCCGACACCTTCGACACGATGGTCGAGCGCCTCGACCGGTCCTTCGACGGGCAGCGCCGCTTCGTCGCCAACGCCTCGCACGAGCTGCGCACCCCGCTGACCCTCGGCCGCGCCCTGGTGGAGGTCGCGATGCACCGCGAGTCGGCGTCCCCGGACGTCCGGCAGCTCGGCGAGACCCTGCTGCAGATCAACGCGCGGCACGAGCGGCTCATCACCGGCCTGCTGCTGCTCGCCCGGTCCGAGAACGAGATCACCGCCCGCGCCCCCGTCGACCTGGCGGACGTCGTCGCCCACGTCACGTCGCAGACCGCCGTCGAGGCCAAGGACGCGGGCATCACCGTCGAGACCGACACGGCCGAGGCCATGACGACGGGTGACGCGCTCCTCCTCGAACGCGTCGTGCAGAACCTGCTGGAGAACGGGCTGCGCCACAACACCGAAGGCGGCCGGGTCATCGTCGTCTGCCGCACCGACGCGGGCCGCGCCGTGCTGGAGGTCGCCAACTCGGGGCCGGCCGTCCCGCCCTACGAGGTGCCGGCCCTGTTCGAGCCGTTCCGCCGCCTGGACGCCGACCGGATCGTCACCGCCAAGGGCGCGGGGCTGGGGCTGTCGATCGTCCAGTCGATCGTCCGGGCGCACGGCGGCACCGTCGCCGCCGTCCCGCGCGAGGAGGGCGGCCTGACGGTCACCGTCACGCTGCCGGGCGGCTAGCCGGGCGGGAAGAGCGCGTCCACGAAAGGGTTGCCGAACTTTCCGGCGGGATCCATGTCGCGGGCCAGCCGGGCGAAGTCGGGTGCGCGCTCGTAGCGGGCGATGACCTCCGCGGCGGGCGCGGTGGCGACCTTGCCCCAGTGCGGCCGGGCGCCCAGCGGGAGGAGCCGCTCTTCCAGCCGGCCCACCACGGGCAGCACCCCGGCGGGGTCGTCGCGCCAGGTGAAGTGGAGGGTCACCGAGTCGCGCCCGTAAGCCGGGCTCAGCCAGAGGTCGTCGCCGCGGACGGTCCGGATCTCGGAGATGTGCAGGACGGGCGCGACCACCCCGGCGAGCGCCCGGACCTCTGCGATGGCCTCGGCCGCCGCCTCCCGCGGCAGGAACCACTCGGACTGGAGCTCCTGCCCGGCGCTCGGCGTCAGCTCCGGCCGGAAGTGCGGCAGGCGCTCGTGCCACGGGCCGGGCGTCCCGAGCTGGACGGTGCAGGCGGCCGGGTCCATGCCGGGCACGGGATGCACCGGGCCGGGCGCGGCGCGCCCGCCGCCCCACCCCGGCGCGGGCCCGTCGCTGCGGCACTTGAGCCACACGGCGGCCTCACCGCTGGTCCAGTCGGTGAACGCGCTGACGCTGTAGGCGGCACCGAAGACCGCATCGAACCGGGCCGCGACGTCGTCGAGCGCGACCCCGGTCCGGACGCTCTGCGCCACCTCGAACGCGGGCTCCACGTCCAGCGTCAGCCGGGTGACGACGCCCAGCGCACCGAGCGCGACGACCGCACCGGGAAAGTCCGCGTCGGCATCCCGCCGGAGTTCGACCAGGTCGCCGTCCGGGCCGACGAGTTCCAGCGCGGCGACGGACGCGGACAGGCACCGCAGCCCGTCCCCGGACCCGTGCGTGCCGGTCGCGCACGACCCGGCGACCGAGATGTGCGGCAGGGAGGCCATGTTCGGCAGGGCGAGCCCGTTCCGGTGCAGCTCCGCGGCGACGTCCGCGTACCGCATCCCGCCCGCGACGGTCACCGCCCGCCGCGCCGCGTCGACCTCCAGGAGCGGCGGCAGCCCGTCCAGCCGGACGAAATCGCCGGCGGTGTCGGCGACGAGGCTGAACGAGTGCCCGCTGCCGAGCGCCCGCACCCGCCGGCGGCCCGCGACGACGCGCCGCAGCTCGTCCACCGACTCCGGCCGATGCGTCCGGACGGCCCCGAAGGCCACGTTCCCGGCCCAGTTGGTGAGACGCGCACGTTGATCCACACCGGCACCGTACTCGTCCCCGGCCCCCCGGGCCGCACCACCGCCACTTGCAGCAGTTCGCGGACGCCGCCCGGAAGACGGGGTCAGTGGTCGTGGGTGATCTTGTCGCCGAGGACGAGGTCGCCGCGGATCTGGACGTCGCCGCTGAAGACGGTGGTCCCCTGGGGGCCGTGGGGGTCGGGTGAGCGGCGGGCGGGCGCGGACGCCGTGCCGGCCAGGTACATCCAGGCCTCGGTGGTCGTCTCCTTGACCTTGAGGGTCACGCGTTCGAAGGCGGCCGCATCCAGGGCGCCGTGCAGGTGGGCCACGTAGGCGTCGTAGACGAACGGCGAGACGATGAAGCCCAGGTCGGCGCCCCTGTCGGCGAGGGCGGCCTTGAGGACGGGGGCCTCCAGGAGGCGGGCCGTCTGGATGATGGCCCGGCCGTTCAGGCCCTCGGCGTCCGGGGTGACGGGGCCGACGTGCAGGGCGACGCGGAGCTGGACGCGGACGGCGGCGCTCGCGCGGTGGTTGTGCCGCCGGAGCGCGACGGCCAGGTGCCCGGCGAGCGGGTCGACGAGGGACGCCGTGGGCACGGCGGGCGAGACGATCACCAGGGCGCCGTCGCCGCGGTCCTCGCGGTAGGTGTCGGCGAGCGGGACGTCCGACGCCTCCAGGGCCGCCAGCAGGATGCCGTAGGTGACGTCCCGGACGACCCGGCGGTCCTCGTCGTCGCGGGACGGGTCCCCGAAGCCGGCGACGTCGCAGAAGAGGACGGAGCAGTTCAGCCCCGACCAGCGCGTCGGGGCGCCGGCGGGCGTGCGGTCGAGTGGGGCGTCCACGGTACGAGTGAACGCCTCCGGCGGCGGGTTGTCCATGTCACCGGGCACAAAGAGCGGGGTATCGGCGATCCGGGCCGGGACGGTCAGGGGCGGGCGGTGCGGCGGCGCAGTTCGCGGGGGCTGACGCCGAAGCGCTGCCGGAACGCGTGGCTGAGGGCGCTGGCGGAGGAGAAGCCGGTCGCGTGGGCGAGGTCGGTGATGGTGACGTTGCGGAAGAGCGGGTCGCGCAGCCGGTCCCGGACGAGCCGGAGCCGCTCCTCGCGGACCAGTTCCCGGGGCGTGGTCCCGGCCCGCTGCAGGGCGAGCTGGATCTGCCGCAGCGACCAGCCGAGGTCCTGCGCCATCGCCGCGCCGGTGAGGCCGGGGTCGGTGGCGTGCTCGCGGACGTACCGGCGCACGACCGCCTCGACCTCGGCGAGGTGGCCGGCCGCGGGCGACCGCCCGGTGCCCGCGAGGAGGAGGCACAGGAGTTCGGTGATCCGGTCGCAGGCGGCGTCGAACTGCGGTTCGGAGAGGGTGCCGCGCTCCTCGCCGACGGCCCGCACCATGTCGGCGACGACGCGGCCGAGGCCCGCGGTCAGGTCGAGGCCGGTCACCGGCCGGGCCGGGAGGTTCAGCCGCTCGTGCGCCGGGATCGTCATGACGAGCGTGCGGGCGGGGCCGCGCTGGACGACCCGCAGCGGCGCGGCCGGCGGGACGAGGCCGCCCGTCCCCGGGCTCAGCCGCGACTCCCGGCCGTCCTGGAGCATGAGCAGCTCGCCGTGCAGCGGCAGGAGGAACCGGTAGGCGCCGCCCGTGCCGACGTGCGCGGCGGCGGGGTGCCCGGTGCGGTCCGTGCCGTACAGGACGAGCCGGTAGGCGCCGTCCGGCCCGCCGAGGTCGTCCACCGCAGGCCCTTCCGCCGGTCCGTGCCCTGCCCGGCACGATGATCGCTTGCGGGCCCGAGCGTAGTACGGTCACCGCCGCCAAATCAGGTGAATCCAGCGGAAAGTAACGCGATTCAGACTGTCGGTGATCTTGCAATGCGCCCGGGCGCAAGTTCCTTGCGCGCGAGCACAAGCACGCCCCCGCGAACCGCCCTACGGTGCCGATTCTGTGGCCTGTTCAGCGCCACTCCCCCCACCGCCCGGCCGTAACGGCCGGTCCACCTCGCCCGAATCCCCTCTGCACCGAGGATCTGATGGAGCAATTCCTCTTGGCGGCGGCGTTCGCCATCGTGGCGGGCGCCGGCATCGCCGCCGGCGTCCTGCTGGCACGCCAGCGGCAGGCGACGGCCGGCCTCCGCGACCAGAACGCCGCGCTCGCCCGCGGCCTCGAGCTGCGCGAGAAGGAGCTGCGGCACCTCGCGGACGTCCGGCTGCCCGAGCTGATGGAGTCCCTCGCCAACCCGGGCGTGCGCGTCACCGGCCCGCTGCACGACCTGGACCGCGAGGCCCCCGCCTACGGGCAGGCGATCCAGACCGTGGTCGACCTGTTCGCCGGGTCCGCCGCGCGCGTCCAGGAGCGCGCCGACCGGTCCGCGAAGTCGACGCTGCGCGCCATGATGCGCGCCGTGCAGAGCCTCGCGAACGAGCAGCAACTCGCCATCTCGCACATGCAGGAGCGCCACGACGACCCGGACGTGCTGGAGGGCCTGCTGCGCATCGACCACATGAACGCCCAGCTCGGACGGCGCGCGCAGGCGACCGCCGTGCTGTGCGGGTCATGGCCGGGGCAGCAGCGCTCGGCGTCCTCGCTGACCGACGTGGTGCGCGGCGCCACCTCCCGCATCCGCGACTACCTGCGCGTCAACCTGGAGGGGTCGCTGAACAGCGCGGTGACGAGCCGGGCCGTCGAGCCCGTCGTGCTGACGCTCGCCGAACTCCTCGACAACGCCGCGCGGCACTCCCGCCCCGACACCGCCGTCGAGGTCAACTTCCGGTCCGCGCACAACGGCGTCGCGATCACGATCGACGACGCGGGCGTCGCGATGGACGCCGACGAGCTGCAGCGCGCCGCCGACCTGCTGTCCGGGGACGCCTCGGTGGACATCCACCGGCTCGGCGACCCGCCCCGCGTCGGGTTCGCGGTCGCGGGCGTGCTCGCCGCCCGGTACGGGTTCCGGGTGTCGGTCGACAGCCAGTCCCCCTACGGCGGCGTGCGGGCCGTGGTGTTCGTGCCGAGCGCGCTGCTGACCGCCGTCCCGGACGGCCGCGCGCCCGAAGCGGCGGCCGCGTCCCGCGCGGTGGAGGCCGTCGCCGCCGAGTCGACGCCCGGCGGGCTGCCCAAGCGGAGCCGCGTCGCCGTCGCCGAACGTCCGGCCGAGCCCGCCGCGTCCGCGGCGGCCGCCGAGCCCGCCGCACCCGCCGCCGGGGACGAGCCGCCGGCCCGCCCGGCGCGGGAGACCGCCGCCGGCCTCGGCGCCTGGCAGCGCGGGACGCGGTCCGGCCGCGCCTCGGCGCCGGGCGGCGAGGACACCGACAGCAAGGAGCCGCGGCCATGAACTCCGCGGTCGACGACAAGGGGTGGAACGGCTCGATGGACGACGGTACGAACCGGCTCGGCTGGATGCTGGACGACGCGCTCCGAATGCCGGAGACCCGCTACGCGATCCTGCTGTCGGCCGACGGGCTGCTGATGGCGCACTCCGAGGGGATCAGCCGGGACGAGGCGGAGCGGCAGGCCGCCGGGATGGCGGGCCTGCAGTCGCTCGCCCGCAGCACCGCCGAGTTCTGCGGGGACCCCGGCACCACCTGGCGGCAGACCGTCAACGAGTTCGACGACGGCTACGTGTTCCTCGTCGCCGCCGGCCCCGGCGCCTACCTGGCGGTGTCGGCGACGCAGCGCGTCGACATGGAGGCCGTGTCGTTCCGGCTCCAGGAACTCGTCCAGCGGCTGGGCAAGGAGCTGACCAGCCCGCCGCGCCCCGGTGCGGGCAGTCCCGCATGACCCCGCGCCGGAACGAGCGCGCGCTGGTGCGCCCGCACGTCGTCACCGGCGGCCGCGCGCACCCGACCCGCAACGTGTTCGACCTCGTGACCCTCGTCATCGCCACCGGCGACCTGCCGCGCACGGGCCTGTCCCCCGAGAAGCTCCGCATCCTCGCGCTGTGCCGGGGCGGCGCGCTGTCGGTCGTCGAGATCGCCGGGCACCTGAGCCTGCCCGTGGGGGTCGTCAAGGTGCTGCTGTCCGACCTCGTCGACGGCGGGCACCTCACCACGCGGGCCGTCGCGCCCGCCGCCCAGCAGTCCAAGGCCCGGCTCCTTCAGGAGGTGCTCGATGGACTCCGCGCCAGCCTCTGAGACGTCCCGCTCCGACTCGCGCTACGTGCGCGCCAGCGTCCGGACGGCCGTCAAGATCCTCATCGTGGGCCACTTCGCCGTCGGCAAGACCACCTACGTCGGGACGCTCTCGGAGATCCGCCCGCTGCGCACCGAGGAGCGGATGACGCAGGCCGGGGCGACCGTCGACGACCTCGCCGGCATCCGCGACAAGACGACCACCACCGTCGCGATGGACTTCGGCCGCCTCACCCTCAGCGACGACCTCGTCCTGTACCTGTTCGGCGCGCCCGGCCAGCAGCGCTTCACCCGCCTCTGGGACGACCTGGCGCGCGGCGCGCTCGGCGCGCTGGTCCTCGTGGACACCGCGCGGCTCAAGGAGTCGTTCGACGTCATGGACCTCGTGGAGAAGCAGGGCCTGCCGTACGCGGTCGCCGTCAACCACTTCGACGGCTCCCCCGTCTTCCCTGCCGACGAGGTCCGCGAGGCGCTCGACCTCGCACCCGGGACGCCGCTGGTCACCTGCGACGCCCGCGACCGCAGGTCGTCGACCCAGGCGCTGATCTCGCTCGTCGACCACCTCCTCACCCTCGATCGGGAATCCGCATGACCGAACCGCAGCGCTTCCCCCTGTACGGCCCCGAGTACGCGCGCGACCCGGCCGCCGCCTACGCGGCGATGCGCGCGCACGGCGACCTCGTGCCCGTCGAGCTGTCCCCCGGCGTGCCGGCGACGCTGGTCATCGGGTACGAGGCGGCACTGGAGATCCTCCGCGACCCGGACACGTTCCCGCGCTGCAGCGAGGTGTGGGAGGAGGAGGTCGGCCCGAGCTGCCCGGTGCTGCCGATGATGATGTCGCGGCCCAACGCGCTGTTCACCAACGGGCCCGTCCACGCCCGGCTCCGGTCGGTGATCGTCGACAG
Source organism: Actinomadura bangladeshensis (assembly GCF_004348335.1). Taxonomy (GTDB): domain Bacteria; phylum Actinomycetota; class Actinomycetes; order Streptosporangiales; family Streptosporangiaceae; genus Spirillospora; species Spirillospora bangladeshensis. Next base: position 32,812 of record NZ_SMJW01000010.1, read on the forward strand.
CCTGGACCGGGTCGACCCGGCGACGCTGCGCGAGCACGTCCAGCGGAGCTCGGACACCCTCATCGACCGGTTCGCCGCCGACGGCAAGGCCGACCTGATCGGCCAGTACGCGCGGACGCTGCCGCTGCTGGTGTTCAACGAGATGTTCGGCTGCCCCCGCGACATCGGCGACAAGCTCGTCCGCGGCATGAGCGCCCTCTTCGACGCCGAGGGCGCCGCGGAGGGCAACGCGCTGCTCGCCGAGGCCACCGGCGAGCTCGTCGCGCACAAGCGGCGGGCGCCGGGCGCGGACGTGACGTCGTGGATGATGCGGCACCCGGCCGGACTCGACGACATGGAGATGGCGCACCAGCTCACGCTGCTCGTCGGCGCGGGCACCGAACCGGAGCAGAACCTCATCGCCAACGGCATCCTGCTGCTGCTGTCGGACGACCGGTTCGGCGGCGACCTGTCCGGCGGCAGCATGCCCGTCGAGGACGCCCTGGACGAGATCCTCTGGATCGACCCGCCGATGGCCAACTACGGGACGACGTTCCCCCGCCAGGACATCGACTTCCACGGGTACACGCTGCCCGCCCACCAGCCCGTCCTGATCAGCTATGCGGGCGCGAACACCGACCCGTCCCGGGCGACCCCCGACCGGAAGGGCAACCGGGCGCACCTGTCCTACGCGGGCGGGCCGCACACCTGCCCGGCCAAGAGCCACTCCCGGCTGATCGCGTCCGCCGCCATCGAGGTGCTCCTCGACCGGCTGCCCGACCTGGACCTCGCCGTCCCGCGGGAGGCGCTGGAGTGGCGGCCGGGCCCGTTCCACCGCGCCCTGGTCGCCCTCCCCGTCACGTTCCCGCCGGCCGGGACCCGGTACTGACCGACCCGTCCGCCGCCGCGCGCAGCGCGCCGATCACGGCGGTCAGCTGGGTGACCAGACCCGCCACGCTGGTCTGGTCGGCCCCGTTGACAGTGACGGCGCGCAGCTCGTCCGGCTTGGGGAGCCGCGCCATGATCTCCGGGAGCGAGGCGATGAGCCGCGCCTGGAGCGCCGCGGGCGTCCGGTCGTTCTCCAGCGCGGCGGCCGCCGCCTCCCGCTCCAGGTCCAGCAGCGCCTGCTCGTGCCGGGACCGGGCCCGGGACTCGGCGAGCGCCAGCTCGCCCTCGAGGCGGAGCCGGGCGAGCTCGTGGTCGCGCTCGATCCGCAGCCGCCCGGTCTCGGCCTCCTCCGCGTGCCGCTCCCGCTCCATCCGCAGCGCGTGCCGCGTCGTCTCGGTCTCCAGCTCGGCGACCTCGCGGGCGTCGTCGTGCTCGCGCCGGGTGCGGCGCAGCTTCTCGGCCGCCTCGGCCTCGAACAGCCGCGCATCGCCCGCGGCGCGCAGCTCGGCCAGCTCGCGCTCGTGGTCGAGCCGCTGCGACTCCTTGGTCCGCGCGGCCGCCATCTCCCGCTGCCCGACGACCTCCTCGGCCTCCAGCTCGGCCAGCCGCGCGACCTGCCCCTGCTGGGCGCGGTAGGGCTTCTGCAGGTTCTCCCACAGCCGGGACGAGCTGACCACGGCCTCCTTGATCTGGACGGTGACGATCCGCAGCCCGAGGCCCTGGTCGCTGTTGTCCTCGCCCTCGGCGACCGCGCGCAGCCGGGCCGTCAGCTCCTCGATGATGGGCTGCTTGTCGCTGAGGACGTCCCGCACGCCCATCGTGGAGACCTTGTCCTTGATCGCCGCCTCGGCCTGCTCACGGAGCTGCAGGTTCACCAGCCGCATCGGGTCGTCGGCGTCGCCGAAGTCGAGCTTGCGGTAGGCGGTCCCGAAGTCCTGGATGATCCACTGCACGTAGCCCTGGACGAGCACGCCCTGCAGCTCCCGGCAGATGCAGTACGCGTTGATCAGGATCGTCTGCGTCGCGCCCGGCACCACGATGAACGAGTCGGTGGACGGGTTGAACCGGAACGACACCCCGAGCCCGATGTGCAGCGGCTCGGCGCGCCCGCGCCGGGTGTGCACGACGAACGCGTTCGGCGGGACGAGCACGTTCTTCCACCGCCAGAACCCGGTGATGCGCACGTCGACGGGACCGGGCCCGGTACCGTCGCCCGCGCCGCGGCCGAGGGCGCGCTCGCGCTTGGCGAGCGGGCCGGGCGGCGGCGGGACGGCGCCCGGCGCACCCGGCACCGGCATCGGCGCGCGCCTGCCCTTGAGATCGTCCTCCAGCACCGCCTGCTGCGCGACGACCTGCTCCAGATACGTGTTGCTCCCCGGCTGCTGGGCGCTCATCTCGCTCCTCGGCGCGATCACGGGGCCGGGCGGACCGGCCGGAACGGGAGGCCGCCTCGGCGGTCGGTCCCGGTGCGAGATGCGGCTTGGCGGCCACAGTAATGAACTTTCCACCGGGTTGTACGCGTATTTCGACGCGTGACGACACACGAGGCGACCCCGGCTCGGCCCCCGGCCCGGACCGACCGGGCGATGCTCGTCATCGGGGCCGCGGCGTCGGCGCTGGTCGTGCTCGCACTCGCCGTGCGGCTCGGCGGCGCGTTCAGCGGGAGCGCGACCCCCGGGCTGTCGCAGGCGGGCGCGCTGACCAAGACCGGCCTGTCGGTCGCCGAGCTCGGCGGGGACGTCGCGGCCGTCCTCACGGTCGGCTGGCTGCTGGTCGCGGCCGTGTTCGTGCCGGGGACGTCCGCGATCGGCCGGCGCTGCCTGCGCGCCGCCTCGCTGACCGCGCTGGCGTGGGCGCTGTGCACGCTCGCGCTGATCCTGTTCACCGCCCTCGACCTGTTCGGGATCGGGCCCGCGGGCCTCACCGGCGACATGATGCGGACGCTCCTCATCGAGCTGCCGCAGGGGCGGGCGCTGCTCCTCGTCCTCGCCGCCGCGGTCGCGCTGGCGGTCGCGGCGGGCCTGCCGCGCGCGGCGAGCGGCGCCGGGTACCTGCTCGCCGGCGCGCTCGCCGCGATGCTGCCGCCGCTGTTCACCGGGCACGCCGCGAACGCCTCGAACCACGCACTCGCCGTCTACAGCCTCGCCGCCCACGTGCTGGGCGTCGCGCTGTGGGTCGGCGGGCTCGTCGCCCTGGTCACCGTCGCGCCGGACGTCCGCGACGGGCTCCCCCGGGGCGCCGGGCACTCCTCCCCGGACGCCGATCGGCACGGCCTCGCGCGGATCGTCGAGCGGTACAGCTCCCTCGCCCTCGTCGCGTTCGCGGTCGTCGGGGCCAGCGGCGCGGTGAACGCCTGGGTGCGGCTCGGCGGCGTCCACCTCGGGTCGCGGTACGGGATGCTCGTCGTGGCGAAGGGCGTGGCGCTCACCGCGCTCGGCGTGCTGGGGTGGCGGCACCGCCGCGCCACGATCCCCGCCCTGCGGGACGGGACGGGCCGGCGCCCGTTCCTCCGCCTCGGCACGGCCGAGGTCCTGGTGATGACGGCGACGATGGCGCTCGCGACCGGGCTGTCCCGCACACCGCCGCCGGAGAACGCCCCCGGGACCCTCGACATCACCGCGCTGCGGCTCGGGTTCCCGATGCCCGGCCCCGCCGGGATCGGACCGTACCTGGCCGACTGGTGGATCGACCCGCTGTTCCTCGTGCTGATCGTCACCGGCGCCGTCCTGTACGCAGTGGGCATCGCGCGCGTCCGGGACTGGCCGTGGACGCGGACCGCGGCCTGGGCGGGCGGTCTGCTCGCCCTGCTGCTCGCCACCGCGAGCGGGATCTCCCGCTACAGCATGGTCCTGTTCAGCGCCCATGCCGTCCAGCACGTCCTCGTCGGGCTCGTCGCCCCTCTGCTGCTGCTCTACGGGGCCCCGGTGAGGCTGGCGCTCACGGCGATGCGCGGCGAGGGCCGGGCGCTGCTCGCCGCCGCGGCCGGCGGCCGGGGCCTGCGCGCACTGGCCAACCCGGTCGCCGCATCGGCGCTGCTGCTGCTCAGCCTCTACGGGTGGTACGTGTCACCGCTGTTCCCGCCGTCGCTCGGCAACCACGCCCTGCACTCGCTGGCGATGGTCGCCTTCCTCGCCATCGGGCTCGCCTACTTCCACGGGACGGCCCGGACGCTCGTCCCGCTCGCGGTGCTCCCGCTGCACGCGGCCGCCGGGGTCGCGCTCATGCGGGACGGGACCGTCCTCGGCGGCTGGTACGAGACCCTCGGCCGCCGCTGGGGCGCGTCGCCCCTGGACGACCAGCGCCTCGGCGCGCTCCTGCTGTGGACGGCCGCGGCCGCGATCACCGCCGCGCCCGCGGCCGGCCGCTACTGGCGGAGCCGCCGGTCCACGACGCGGCTGAGCGCCTCCACGACCGCCGGGTCGTACTCGGCGGCCGAGTCGAGCCGCAGCCGCTCCAGCACGGCGGCGCCCCGGTCGCGGTCGGAGGAGTCGCCGACCAGGTCGTCGTAGGCGTTCGCGACCTTGATGATGCGGCCGGCGAGCGGCGGCGGGATCGGCCGGTCGGCCGCGCCGCCGGCGGGCTCGCGGCCCGTCCGGTACGGGTGCGAGGACAGCTGCACGATGTAGGCGACCCGGTCCAGCACGCCGGTCTGCTTGATCACCTCGGCGCCCAGCTCGGCGATGCGGCGCTGCTCCACCGGGGACGCCAGCACGGTCGCGCCGCCCGGGATCGGGTCGCCGAGCGACAGCTGCCCGATGTCGTGCATCAGCGCCGCGTACTCCAGTTCGAGCAGCTCCTCCTCGGACATGCCGAGCTCGCGGCCCATCGCGACCGCGAGCCGGGCGACCCGCCGCGAGTGGCCCGCCTCCACGTAGCCGCCCACCTCGGTGACCCGCGACAGCGCCCGGACGGTCTCCAGGTAGGTGGCGCGGATCCCGGCGTACCGGCGGAACGCGAACTGCGTCACCAGGATCGGCACCGTGAAGATCAGCAGCGCGGCCTCGCCCATCGCGGTCGTCGCGACTGCGATCAGCATGGCGGTCGCGCTGGTCGCGGCGCACAGCGCCATCTTCGCGTCGATCTCGTCGCGCAGCGCGATGCCGAACCGGGCCCGGACGGTCTCCGCCCGGATCATCGCGGCGATCAGCACGTCGGTGAAGCAGGACGCGATCACGACGACGCCCATCACCGCCAGCAGCAGGTACCAGGCGAGGTCGAGGCCGAGCATCGGCCGGAAGCACAGCGCGATCACCGCGACGGTGAACAGCCGGCGCGCCATCGCGTCCGGCCGCGGCGTCCGGCCGACCGCGATGTGCGGCAGCGAGCCGACCAGCATGCCGACCGCGGTGACCGCGACGACCTGCAGCGCGGAGTGCTCGGCCGGGACGACGCCGAGCGGCGCGTCCGGCGCCGCTCCCTCGGGGCCGACGCCGACCAGCAGCGCGTACCCCATCGCGCCCGCGCTGGCGATCGGCGCGACCTCCCGGTTGCCCGGCATCACCATGCGGAACAGCTCGCCGAGCGCGATCAGCACGCCGAAGATGAGCGCGACGTTGGGCTGGTACAGGCCGACGGCCGCGACCTGCGTGATCGCGACGACGACGAACAGCCCGGCGGTCGCGATCAGCAGCAGCTGGCCGGAGTCGATGGTCTGCCACGCGGCCCGCTCGCGGGCGGGGATACGGCCGGTCGTCACTGGTGCCGCACCTCGTCGCCGCCGGTGACGCGCAGCGGCGCGCTCGGGTCGTCGTGGTCCTGCCGGGTGGTCTCGACGACGTCGTCGTCGGGCAGGACGACGGGGTCGGGCGGCTCCCAGCCGTCCCGGTCGAGCGCCCGCAGGAACGCCTCGACCATCTCCGGGTCGAAGTGGTCGCCCATCCCGCGGCGCAGTTCTGCCACGGCCTCCTCGATGCTGCGGGCCGCCCGGTAGGAGCGCGTCGAGGTCATCGAGTCGAACGCGTCCGCCACCGAGATGACCCGGGCGAACTCGGGGATCTCGTCCCCGGCGAGGCCCATCGGGTAGCCGCGGCCGTTCATCTTCTCGTGGTGGTGCATGATCCCGGCGAGCGCCTCGTCCAGGAACCCGATCTCGCGGACGATCTCCAGCCCGCGCATCGGGTGCAGCTGGATCGCGGCGAACTCCTCCTCGGTCATCGGCCCGTCCTTCTGCAGCACCTTGGTGGGGACGCCGAGCTTGCCGACGTCGTGCAGCATCCCGGCGTAGCGGATCGCCTCCACCCGGTCGGCGCGCATCCCGATCTCCCGCGCGATCATCACCGATCCCCGGGAGACCCGCTCGGAGTGGCCGCGGGTGTAGAAGTCCTTGGTCTCGACGGCCTGGCACAGCGCGGCGAGGGTGGCGGCGTGCGCCTGCTGCTGCGCGTACGCCTGGTCCATCGCCCAGCGGGCGATGAACAGCGGGAGCAGGACGAGCACGGCGGCGAACGGCCCGACCCGCGGCCACAGCCCGGCGATCAGCAGGCCGACCATGCCGTAGCCGAGGCAGCCGACGGCGAGCTGGCCGCTCTCGTGCAGCAGCTCGCGCGGCGCGGCCTGCCGGCTGAGCAGCAGCACCCCGGCCATCAGCGTCAGGTTGACCAGGACGAAGGTGACCAGCGCGCCGAGGAACGGTCCGATGACGTGCTCCACCCAGCGGGCCTGCTCGGGGTGGAAGCGGGCGCCGCCGAGCAGGTCGAAGACCGTCCCGGCGATGAACCCGCTGAGCGCGAACTGCGCGCCGTTGAAGACCCGCTTGACCGGGGCGAAGAACCGCTGCCCGGTGATGACCGCGACGAGGCCGAGCAGCGCGGCCCCGACCGGGCCGAGCAGCACCACCGAGGCGAGGCTGGCGGCGAAGCTCAGCGACACCCGGGCGCGGGTGATGTTCAGCCGCGCCGGCGCCGAGTCGCAGATCAGGAACAGCAGGGCCAGGACGGCCAGCTTGCTCCAGTCCAGCTCCGCGAAGGACGACGTCGCGACGAGGCCGGCCGCGAGGGCCACCACACCGCAGACGTACGCCCAGGCAGCGAGAGGTAGTCCACGCATTGCCGCCCCTCGGGGAGTGACGAGATGGCGGGCCGCCGCCGGGGTGCCGAGTGCCTGCCGGCACCTAGACCCAGGACACGCCCTTGGTCAGCATCAGCGACGACGCCGCGGCGCTCGGGCGCCCGCCGTGTCCTGCCGGCGACACACGCTTGAGCATGGCTCCTTGCCTCCCCCCGCCGAACCGGGTCGTCCCGGCCTCGCGGGCCGGCCTCCATCCGGGGCCGGGCGCGGGCCCGGCTTCCCGGGCGAGCACCTACCCCGAATTGCCTCGGTGCGCACGTGCTCTCGTCGCTGATTTCGGCACAAGCCTAACGCGAACTGCCCAGGTCACACACGTGTGAAGGAAAAACTGAGCAAAGCGTGAACTGATCGTCACCATAGGTGATCAATTGCCCGGGTGAATGCACTCAACGTAAGCGCACAATCCGAGTGCACACCAGAATGCACGTGCATCGGCGAATGTGCCGGCCACCGGTCCTTTTCCACCCCGGCCGGCCGCCGCGGTGCGATGGACCACTCTTCTCGGATGAAAAAGACTCACCTCTAGGAAATGGCCACAATACGACAACCCCGCGTTTTGGGGTATGCAGCCGAATTCAGCCGTACCGGCGGCCGGCGTCAGCGGGACGCCGCGTGCCGCTCGCGCGCCCACGCGACGGTCTCGGCGAGCCCCTCCGCGAGGCCGACCGCCGGTTCCCAGCCGAGCGCCTCCGCCGTCGCCCGCGGGTCGACGGCCATCGCGGGCAGGTCGCCCAGCCGCGGCGGCGCGAACTCCGGGTCGTCGGGCGCGCCCGCCGCCTCGGCGACCAGCGTGTGCAGGTCCCGGTCGGTGGTCTGCAGCCCGGTGCCCACGTTGAGGCGGCGGCCGCCGCCCGCCTCCCCCGCCGCGCGGGCGAAGGCGTCCACCACGTCCAGGACGTAGACGTAGTCGCGGGTCTGGGTGCCGTCGCCGTAGACCTTCGTCGGGCGGCCGGACAGCAGCGCGTCGGTGAAGATCGAGACGACGCCGGCCTCGCCCTCGGGCGTCTGCCGCGGCCCGTAGACGTTCGCCAGCGTCAGCGTCGTGAAGTCGATGCCGTGCAGCTGCCGGTACATCCCGGCGTAGACCTCGCCGGAGACCTTCGAGGCCGCGTACGGCGACGCGGGGCGCAACTCGGCGTCCGCCGGGACGGGCAGCGCGTCCGGCACCCCGTAGACCGCGCAGCTGGAGGTGAACACGACCTTGCGCCCGCCGGCCGCGCGCGCCGCCTCCAGCACGTTCGCGGTGCCGAGCACGTTGATCCGGGCGTCGGCCAGCGGGTCGGACACGCTGGCGCGGACGCTGACCTGCGCGGCCAAGTGGCAGATCACCTCGGGGCGGCGCACCGCGGCCCGCTCGGCCAGCGCGGGGTCGGCGACGTCCATCTCCCACAGCTCCACGCCGGGGCGGACGTTGCGGCCGGACGACAGGTCGTCCACGCCGATGACCTCGTGGCCGTCCGCGACGAGGCGGTCGGTCAGATGGGACCCGATGAACCCGGCCGCGCCGGTGACGAGTGCGAGCACCCGCAGCACGATACCGAAGCCGCCGCGGAGCGGCGCCCCTGCAGGGCGGCCCGGGTCAGGCGGCCCGGGTCAGGCGGCCCGGGTCAGGCGCTCTCGGTCTTCTCCGCGCTCCCGGTCGCCTTGATCTCGCCGCAGATCTCCTCGATCCGGCCGAGCACCTTGGCGCGCAGGTCGGTGGGCGCCTGCTCGCAGCCGCAGGACTTGCTCACGAGCTTCTTGACGGCCTCTTCGAGCCCGTACTCGCGCAGGCACGGCCCGCACTCGTCCAGGTGCTGCCGGACCTCGCCGCAGCCGCCCTGGTCGAGCTCACCGTCGAGATAGGTGTAGACCCGCGCCAGTACCTCGTCGCAGGGCGTCTCGTGGTGGTTGCCGCAGCTCATGATGACCCCCTGCCGGCACGGGTGAGCCCGCGCTCCTCAGCGTAGTCCTCCAGCATTCCGCGGAGCTGGCGCCGGCCGCGGTGCAGGCGGGACATCACCGTACCGATGGGCGTGCCCATGATCTCGGCGATCTCCTTGTAGGCGAAGCCCTCGACGTCGGCGAGGTAGACCGCGATGCGGAACTCCTCCGGCAGGTCCTGCAGCGCCCGCTTGACGTCGGAGTCGGGCAGGTGCTCCAGCGCCTCGGCCTCGGCGGACTTCAGCCCGCTGGAGGTGTGCGACTCGGCGCGGTGGATCTGCCAGTCCTCGATGTCCTCGGTGGCGGCCTGCTGCGGCTGGCGCTGCTTCTTGCGGTAGGAGTTGATGAACGTGTTGGTCAGGATGCGGTAGAGCCAGGCCTTGAGGTTCGTCCCCTCCTTGAACTGGTGGAAGGACGCGAACGCCTTGGCGAACGTCTCCTGGACGAGGTCCTCGGCGTCGGCCGGGTTGCGCGTCATGCGCAGCGCGGCCGAGTACAGCTGGTCCAAGAACGGGAGCACGTCGCGCTGGAACCGCTCCTGGCGCTGCTCCACGGTCTCCGTGGTGCCCGGTACCTGACCCACCCCCTCGGCTGTGGCGCCCTTGGCCCGGACTGGGCCGGCGGCGTCGTATCCCACAGACGATATCGGTCCTCGCGGCCGCCCGACGCGGGCGGGTGCCCGCGCGTCGCCGCGGGGCGCCGCCGTGTCGGCTCTCCGCTGCTGATCGGCGACGGCTGTGGTCATCGGCTAGCACCTCCGTGTTGCTCCTGTGAGACGGTGCAACACCGGAACGGCCCCGCCGATTCCCCGGGCCGGCGGCCGGGGAGCCCGGTCGCCGGATCACGCAGGGTGCTGACCGGCCCCGGACGGGGAAGAAGTGACGTATACGGCGAGAACAGGAGCAATTGGTGCACTCCGTGCATTCGGCGCGACCTTCCGAGCCCACCATCGCCAGCCTGCGCGACAGCTCCGGGGCCGCGGCCGGGGACTCCCTGGCGCGCTACTGGACGTTCTACCGGGCGGTGGCGGACGCCCAGCTGGCCCGGTGGCTGCCGCCCAGGCCGTCCCGCGTCCTGGACATCTCCGGCGGGCACGGGCGCACCGCCGACCGCGCCGCCGGCGCCGGCCACACGGTGCTGGAGGTGCGCGACCCCGAGCGCCCCGGCCGGTCCGCGGCCCGGGGCGAACCGGGGCGCCCCGCGCGCGGCACGATCCCGCTGGTCGGCGACTCCGGCACGCTGTCCTACCTGGTCGACGCCTCGGTGGACGCGGTGATCGCCGAGAACCGGGTGCTGTCGCGGCACCTCGCCACCGAGGCCACCATCGCCGAGATCGCCCGCGTGCTGCGCCCCGGCGGGCGCGTCCTGCTCTGCGTCGACTCCCTGACGCTCGGGATGGCGCTGCTCGCCGAGCGGAACTACTGGGCGCACCTGTCGGACGTCCCGAGCGCCGAGGTCGTCCTCGTCCCGTGGCCGGACGGGACGATCACGCGCTCGTTCTCGTCCCACCAGCTCCGCGAACTGCTCGCCGACGCGGGCCTGGACGTCGAGTGGATCAGGCCGCGCACCGCGCTGTCGCCCTCGACGGTCGAGCACGTGCTGGCCGAGTCGCCGGACGCGCTCCCCCGGCTGATCCGCACGGAGCTGAGCGCCGGCCGGCCGGACGAGTCCCTCGGCTTCCACCTGCTCGCCAGCGCCCGCAGGACCGGCCGGCCGCGCCGCTAGCGGCGGCGGTCGCGCCTCGCCTGGCAGGTGATGCAGCGGGCGGCGTCCGGACGGGCCTCCAGGCGCCCCTCGGGAACCGCCTCGCCGCAGTCGACGCACCGGCCGTAGGCGCCGGCGCCGATCCGCTCCAGCGCGGCGGCCACCCCGGCGCGGTGGCGTTCGAGGGATTCCAGCGCCGCCGCCACGCGGTCGTGGGCGGTGAGCCCGGCCCCGGCGTCGGCGGCGGAATTGTCGCGCTCGGGCGTCTCGCCGCGGAGAATGGCGATGGACCGGTCGAGATCGGCGAGCATGCCCGCGAGGCGGGAACGGGCGGCGGCGGTGTCCACGATCGTGCGCACTCCCCTCCCCCCGAGGCTGCTGCGGTCAGAACAAGGCGGTCGGAACAGGGCGGCGGTCAGAACAAACTGTCGGACCGGTTACCCGGACTATCCCCAGAAATCACCGGTTCTATGAGTTCCGGCCCGTTGTTTCGCACGCTGTTGACCGCCTTCGACACCGGGTAGGCGTCCATTGTCCCGGCCATGGCGGGGACCAGGAGGCCGCGGACCCGCTCGGTGTCGGTCAGCTCCGGGTCGAGCCAGGCGTCCCAGCGGTCCCGCTCGACGATCATCGGCATGCGGTCGTGGATGCGGCCGAGGTCGTCCGGCGCGTCGGTGGTGATGACGGTGCACGTCCAGATCCACTCGTCCTCGGGCGACTTCCACAGTTCGTAGAGGCCGGCCATCGCCATGATCTCGCCGTCGTTCGGGTGGATGAAGTAGGGCTGCTTCTGCGGCTTCCCCTTGGCCTTCTTCTCGCCGTCCGCCGGGTCGGGCGAGGGGCCTTGGCCCTGGAGGGTGTACCACTCGAAGTAGCCGTCGGCAGGCAGCAGGCAGCGGCGCCGCGCGAACGCCCGGCGGTAGGACGGCTTCTCGTGCACGGTCTCGAAGCGCGCGTTGATCATGCGGGATCCGATGGACAGGTCCTTCGCCCAGGACGGGACGAGCCCCCAGCGCACCGTCCGCAGCTGCCGGACCGCGGGCTCCTCCTCGGGGGCCTCCTTCGGCCGCCGGTTCAGGACGGCCGGGACCTGCTTGGTCGGGGCGACGTTGTAGTCGGGCTGGATGTCCCCGTCGACGGCGTCGAGCTGCACCTGGAACTCGTCCAGCAGCTCCTGACGCGCGCGGGTGGTGGCATAGCGTCCGCACATGGGTCCCATGACACCACGCGCCGGGGACAGCGGACGGGGGCGCGCTTGAGGTGCGGCGCGCTGGGCATGTAGCGGGCTATGCGACCCTTCACGACCCTGGCCCGCCCGCTCGTGGCGGCGCCCTACATCATGACCGGCCTGGACGCCATCCGCGATCCGCGCGAGCGCGCCGAGCAGGTCGGCCCGGCCGTCAAGCCGGTCGCCGACCGGCTCGACTGGATGCCGAAGGACCCCGAGACCCTCGTCCGCATCGAGGGCGCGCTCAGCCTCGGCACGGGCGCGCTGCTGCTGACCGGCAGGTTCCGCCGGCTGACCACGCTGATGCTCGCCGCGCAGCTGATCCCGGCGCTGGCGACCGAGCACCGCTACTGGACCGAGGACGACCCCGAGCGCCGCGCGAACGAGCGCTCCCACCTGCTGAAGAACGCGGCGCTGTTCGGCGCGCTGCTGATGTCGGCGACCGAGCCGCGCCGCCCGCCGCGCACCGCGGAGCTGCGGCGCGCGATGCGCGAGTCGCAGATCAGGACCGGCGCCGAGGCCAAGGCCATGCGCAAGGAGGCCGCCGCCACGCTGCGGAACGCCCGCCGGGAGGCCGCGCACCAGGTGCGGGTCGCCCGCGCGGAAAGCGGCCGCAAGAGCGCCAAGCAGGCCGCGAAGGCGGCGCGCAGGATGCCGGCCGCGAAGCCGGGCGGGCTGCTGCGGACCGGCAAGGCCGGCGGGACGGGCCTGTTCAAGGCCGGCAAGGCGGGCGGCAAGGCGGGCAAGGGCGGCATGGCCAAGGCCGGCCGGGCCGGGGGCGCGCTGACGAAGATCGGTGCCGCGGGCTCGTTCAAGGCGGGCAAGGCCACCGGCGCGCTGAAGGGCATGGGTTCGCGGGGCCGGTCCAAGGGCGGCCTCTTCTCCCGTGGCGGCAACCCGGACATCCGGGAGATGGCGGCGTTCCGCGCCGGGCAGGCGGCGAAGGCGGGCAAGGCCGCGGGCAAGAGCATGAAGGCGGGCGGCGCGACGCAGGCGGCGAAGGCCGTGAAGGCCGGCCGGACGGTGAAGACGGGCACCGCCGTCCAGGCGGGCAAGGTCCTGGAGGCGGTCAAGCGCTGACTTCCCGAAGGAAACCTTAAAAGAGGCTCAAGACGGTTGAACCGGGGGCGGGCGGGCTCCGTACTGCCAGGTGACCAGTTGCATCCACCGTCCTCCACCCCCACGGAGCGCCCCGGCCATGGCCCTTCCCGGATCGACCGGACGCCAGCCCGGCGGGTTGCGGAGCCTGCTCCGCCGCCCCGGCACGGTACGTCCGCCATCGGCCGCGAGTCCGCCGCGCGACGACGACGAGGAGATCGCCGCCGCGCTGTACCGCGAGTACCATCGGCCCCTCCTCGCGTTCGTCCTCCGGCTGACCGGCGGTGACCGCCAGTGGGCCGAGGACGTGGTGCAGGAGACCATGATCAGGGCGTGGCGCAGCGCGGACCGGCTCGATGACCGGACGTCGTCGCTGATGCCGTGGCTGGCCACGGTCTCCCGGCGTATCGTGATCGACAACCGGCGGCAGCGCGAGGTCAGGCCGCCGGAGGTCGGCGACGGCCCCCTGGAGAACCTCCCGATGGCGGACGAGATGGACGGCCTGCTGCGCAAGGTCGTCGTGGCGGAGGCGCTGGAGTCCCTCTCCCCGGCGCACCGCCAGGCGCTGACGGAGACGGTGCTGCGCGACCGCACGGTGAACCAGGCCGCCGAGTACCTCGGCATCCCGGTCGGGACGGTCAAGTCCCGCGTGTACTACGCGCTGCGCGCCCTGCGCGTCGCCTTGGCGGAAAGGGGGGTGACCTCATGAGTTCCCAGATCGAGCACACCGACGTCGGCGCCTACGCCCTGGGCCTTCTGGAAGCCGGCGACCGGCGGGCGTTCGAGGCGCATCTGCACGGGTGCGGCCGCTGCCAGGCCGAGCTCGGGGAGCTGTCCGGGACGGCCGGGGCCCTTTTCGAGCTGGCGCCGGGGGCGGCCGAGCCGGGCCCGGCGGCGGCCGCGGAGGGGGACGAGCCCTCCGCACCGCCGGCGCCCGTGCTCGACATGGTGCGCCGCAAGCGGAAGGCCGACCGCCGGTTCCGCCGCACCGCGTACGCAGTCGGCACGGCCGCCGCGGCGGTGGCGCTGGGCGCGGGCGTCGCGGTCGGGGCGGCATTGGGCGCCACCGGCGGCGACGAGGGGAAGCCGCCGCCGGTGGCGCAGCAGTCCGTCACCGGTCAGCGGTTCCAGGCGACGAACGCGAGCACGGGCGCGTCCGGAACGGTCGGGCTGGTCGACAAGGGGTGGGGCACGCAGGTCAGCCTGGAGCTGCGCGGCATCAAGGGGCCGCTGCGCTGCCACCTGGAGGCCGTGTCCCGGAGCGGTGAGCGCAGCGTGGTCGCGGGCTGGCGCGTCCCCGACAAGGGCTACGGCGTGCCCGGCCAGCCCAAGCCGCTGGTCATGCAGGGCGGGACGGGCCTCGACCGGCAGGACATCGACCACTTCACCGTCCGGCTCGACGACGGCGGGACGCTGCTGACGATCCCCCTCTGATTCCCGCTGCGATTTCCCCCGGCCCGATAACCTTGGGTCATGCCCTCTCCGCATTGGTCCGCCCCGGTCGCGCACGCCCCGGTGGACGCCACCGTGCCGCTGCCCGGTTCGAAGTCGATGACGAACCGGGCGCTGGTCCTCTCCGCGCTCGCCGCCGGGCCGGGCCGGGTCGTCCAGCCGCTGCGCAGCCGCGACACCGACCTGATGGCCGCGGCGCTCCGCGCGCTCGGCACCGGGATCACCGAGGACGGCGGCGACTGGGCGGTCGTCCCGGGTGAGCTGCGCGGCCCCGCGAGCGTCGACACGGGCCTGGCCGGGACGGTGATGCGGTTCCTTCCGCCGGTCGCGGCGCTCGCGTCCGGCGAGGTGTCCGTGGACGGCGACCCGCGCGCGCGGGAGCGGCCGATGGGCCCGATCATCACCGCGCTGCGGGCGCTCGGCGCCGCGATCGACGACGGCGGGCGGGGCGCGCTCCCGTTCACCGTGCGCGGGACGGGCTCGGTGAACGGCGGCGAGGTCGTGATCGACGCGTCCGGGTCGTCCCAGCTGGTGTCGGGGCTGCTGCTGGCCGCGCCGCGCTTCGAGAAGGGCGTCGACGTCCGGCACGCGGGCCCGCCGGTCCCGTCGGCGGCGCACCTGGCGATGACCGTGGAGATGCTCCGCGAGGCGGGCGCGGCGGTCGAGGCGGAGGAGAACGCCTGGCGCGTCGCCCCCGGCCCGCTCCAGGGCCGCGAGTGGGCGATCGAGCCGGACCTGTCGAACTCGGCGCAGTTCCTCAGCGCCGCGCTGGTCACGGGCGGCCGGGTGACGGTCCCCGACTGGCCGGCGGAGACGACGCAGCCCGGGGACGCGCTGCGCGGGCTGCTCACCGCGATGGGCGCCGAGGTGACCCACGGGCCCGGCGGCCTGACCGTGCGCGGCCGGGGCGGGTTCGCGGGCCTGACCGCCGACCTGCACGAGGTCGGCGAGCTGACCCCGGTGCTCGCGGCGCTGTGCGCGCTCGCGGACTCCCCGTCCCGGCTGACGGGCATCGCGCACCTGCGCGGCCACGAGACCGACCGGCTCGCCGCGCTGGTCGCCGAGATCAACGGGCTGGGCGGCGACGCCGCCGAGCTGCCGGACGGGCTGGAGATCCGGCCGCGCCCGCTGCGCGGCGGCGTCTTCCACACCTACGACGACCACCGGATGGTGATGGCGGCGGCGGTGCTCGGCCTGGCCGTTCCCGGCATCGAAGTGGAGAATCCGGGCACCGTCGGCAAGACTCTTCCGGACTTCACTCGGCAGTGGGCGTCGATGCTGGCGCCCGCCTGACGGCAGGGGCGGACACTGGCTCGACGAGTACACGACTACGACGAGGACGACGTCCGGGTGCGGCCCGGGCGCCGCGGGTCCCGGCCGCGCACCCGCCGCCGTCCCGCGCACGAGGACGCCTCCGGCGGGTTCGTGATCGCGGTGGACCGCGGCCGGTACCGGTGCCTGGTCGACGGCGGCACCGGCGACGAGCGCGGCGTGACCGCGATGCGCGCCCGGGAGCTCGGCCGCAAGGGCGTCGTCGTGGGCGACCGGGTGGCGCTGGTCGGGGACGTGACCGGCGCCCCGGACACGCTCGCCCGGATCGTGCGGGTCGAGCCGCGCACCTCGTCGCTGCGCCGCACCGCCGACGACACCGACCCGTTCGAGCGGATCATCGTCGCGAACGCCGACCAGCTCGCCATCGTGACCGCGCTGGCCGACCCCGAGCCGCGCCCCCGGATGATCGACCGGCAGCTCGTCGCCGCCTACGACGCCGGGATGGACCCGCTGCTCTGCCTCACCAAGGCCGACCTCGGCGACCCGGACGCGCTGGTCGCCGAGTACGCGCCGCTCGGCGTCCCGTACATCGTGACCCGGCGCGGCGGCGACCTGGACGAGCTGCGCGGGCACCTGGCCGGCCGCACCAGCGTCCTCGTCGGCCACTCGGGCGTCGGCAAGTCGACGCTGGTGAACGCGCTCGTCCCGGACGCCGAACGCGCCGTCAGCCACGTCAACGCGGTCACCGGCCGGGGCCGGCACACCTCCTCGTCCGCGATCGCGCTGGAGCTGCCCGGCGGCGACGGCTGGATCATCGACACCCCGGGCGTGCGCAGCTTCGGCCTGGCGCACGTCGACCCGGGCAACGTGATCAACGCGTTCGAGGACCTCGCCGAGGGCGCCGCCGAGCGCTGCCCGCCGCACTGCGACCACTTCCAGGACGACTGCGGCCTGGACGCGTGGGTCGCCGAGGGCCATGCGTCGCGGGCCCGTCTCGACTCGCTGCGCCGCCTCCTGTCCTCCCGCGAGGCCGAGAGCGACTAACCCGCGGCAGCCGGGCTAGCCGCGCGACTCCTCGAAGAGGGTGCGGGCCTTGGCCTCGGCCTCGTTGAGCGCCTTGACGTGCCGGGGCGCGAGTTCCTCCACGCACCGGGTCATCTCCTCGGTGACGTGGCTGAACGCGCTCTCCTCCGCGCCGCGCAGCGCCGCCCGGACGGTGGCCGAGCGGGCGCCGAGCGCGGCCCACTCCAGCTCCAGCCGCGCCACGGCCTCGTCGAACGCGCGGGACGTCTCGGCGCCGGCGCTCCGCAGCTCGTCCGGAACCGGTCCCCGCCCGGCCTTGCGGGCGTGGCCGGAAAGGGCCGAGATGCGGCTGGCCAGCGTCAGCCCCTCGCGGGCGAGCGGCAGCACGTCGTGGATCAGGTCGGTGACCGCCTTGGCGAGCTCCTCCACCCGGGTGAGCAGCGTCTGCGTCGCCTCCTCCAGCGCGGTGGAGGTCCGTTCGGCGACCTGCTCGGCGACGTCCTGCTGCTGCCTGGACAGCACCGCCACGACGTCGCGGTCCAGCAGCCGGCGCAGCTCCCGGTGCCGGGCGCCGTGCTCGCCGGGCCCGGCCTGCTCGGTCCAGTCGGCCCAGACCCGCTCGATGCGCTCCGCCCCGGACGCGGCGATCTCCGCCGTGATCTCGTCCAGGGCCTCGCCCACCCGGGCCTTCAGCCGTTCGACGCGGCCGTAGAGCGCCTCGCGCTTGAACGGGTCGTTGAGCTCGTTGAGCTGCGCCTGCAATCGACGGGACACGTCGATGGCGTGCTCTGCCAGGGGGACGAGGCGGTCGGCGAGCTCGTCGAGCGTCGCCGCCCGGCGCGGGTCGGTCAGCTCGGCCACCCACGCGGGAAGGTCGTGCGCCATGGCCCCCATGCTGCCACTGCCCGCCCCGCGGCACCGCCCACCGCGCCCGGCGCGCCCCGTCCGGAGGACCGAAAAGCCGGATCGGCACGGGTAAGTGTGTCTGGACGGGCGGTGATCAGGGTAGCGTGGCTGGCCGTGGCGGGCTATTCCGATGACCTGCGTCTCGCGCACGTGCTGGCGGACGGGGCCGACGACATCACGACCAGGCGTTTCCGCGCCCTCGATCTCGACATCGAGACCAAGCCGGACCTGACGCCGGTCAGCGACGCCGACCGCAGCGTGGAGGAGCAGATCCGCGGCACGCTGAAGCGGGCCCGCCCGCGCGACGCGGTGCTCGGCGAGGAGTACGGCAAGACCGGCTACGGCAACCGCTGCTGGATCATCGACCCGATCGACGCGACGAAGAACTTCGTGCGCGGCGTCCCGGTGTGGGCGACGCTGATCGCACTGATGGAGAACGACGAGATCGTCGTCGGCGTCGTGTCGGCTCCGGCGCTGAACCGGCGCTGGTGGGCGGCGCGCGGCGGCGGCGCCTGGACGGGCCGCAGCCTCACCCGCGCCACCCGCATGAACGTGTCCGCGGTGAGCGAGATGTCCGACGCGTCCCTGTCGTTCTCCAGCCTGAGCGGCTGGGAGGAGCAGGGCCGCCTCACCCATTTCCTCGACCTGACCCGGTCGGTGTGGCGGACGCGGGCCTTCGGCGACTTCTGGTCGCACATGATGGTCGCCGAGGGCGCCGTCGACATCTCCGCCGAGCCGGAGGTCTCCCTGTGGGACCTCGCCGCCCTCCAGGTCATCGTGGAGGAGGCCGGCGGCATGTTCACCGACCTGACGGGCGTCCCCGGCCCGGACGGCGGCAGCGTGGTCTGCACGAACGGCCACCTCCACGCCGACGTCCTGCGCACCCTGGGCGGCGGCCAGCTCTCCCTGCGCATCTGACGCCCCGCCCGGCCCGCGAGCAGGCTTCACACCGCGCGGCAGGGGGTACCTCCCCGGGAACAGCGGCGGCACCCGGAAGGTAGGGCGGCCCGGCATTGGCTTTCGGCGCGACTCGCGACATATCGTGGAACAGCGGTCGCGGGACGGCCGTTGTTCCAGGTGGGCGGCCCGTAAACGGAGGTACCAGATGTCGACCCAGACCAAGGTAGTGATCGGCGGCGTCGTCGTCGGCTTCCTGACCCTGTTCGTCTTCCCGTGGTGGCTGAGCGCGCTGATCATCCTCGGCGTCCTCGGCGCACCGCTCGTCGGCTACCTGATGCTCGACCCGTCCCAGCGCAAGCGGGTGCGGGCGCAGGGGCGCAAGCGCCTCGGGAGCTGAGCGCCCGGAGAGCGGGCCGCCGGCGCCCGCTAGGGTGCCGGTGTGGCGGAGACGAGGGTCGGGGTCGTCGGCGCGGGGATCCTCGGGCTGGCGATCGCGCGCCGGCTGGCCCGGACGCGCCCCGACGTGGAGGTCACGGTCCTCGACAAGGAGGACCGCGTCGCGGCCCATCAGACGGGCCACAACAGCGGCGTCGCGCACGCGGGCCTGTACTACGCGCCGGGTTCGCTGAAGGCGACGCTGTGCAGGCGCGGGATCGGCCTGCTCAAGGAGTACTGCGCCGATCGGGGCCTGCCCTACGAGGAGTGCGGCAAGGTCGTCGTCGCCCGCGACGCGTCGGAACTGGCCGCCCTGGACGAGATCGAGCGGCGCGCGGCGGCCAACGGCGTCCCGGGGCTGCGGCGCCTGACCGGTGCCGGGCTGCGGGAGATCGAGGCGCACGCCGCCGGGGTCGCCGCGCTGCACTCCCCCACCACCGCGATCGTCGACTTCCCGGCGGTCGCCCGCGCGTTCGCCGACGACGTCGCCGATTGCGGCGGGCGGGTCGGGCTCGGCTTCGAGGTGGTCCGCATCGGGCGGGCCGGCGACCGCGTCACCGTCGCGTCCCCGCACGAGGAACTGGTGTTCGACCGGCTCGTCGTGTGCGCCGGGCTCCAGTCGGACCGGGTGGCACGGCTGGCCGGCGACGCGCCCGCACCGGCGATCATCCCGTTCCGGGGCGAGTACTACCGGCTCGTCCCGTCCCGGACGGACCTGGTCCGGGGCCTCATCTACCCGGTGCCCGACCCCCGCTACCCGTTCCTCGGCGTGCACTTCACGCGCCGCGTGGACGGCGGCGTGGACGTCGGCCCCAACGCCGTCCTGGCGCTGGCCAGGGAGGGGTACAGGCGGCGGGACGTCCGTCCGGCCGACCTGTGGGAGACGGTCCGCCAACCGGGCTTCCGGCACCTGGCGCGGCGGCACTGGCGGACGGGCGCGAAGGAGCTGTACGGGTCGGCGGTGAAGCGGGCGTTCGTCGCGGAGGCGCGCGGCTTCGTCCCGGAACTGACGGCGGCCGATGTCGTCGCGGCGCCCGCCGGGGTCCGCGCGCAGGCGGTGGACCCCGACGGATCGCTGGTCGACGACTTCCGCATCGGGCGGGTCGGCCCGGTCGTGGCCGTCCGGAACGCCCCGTCCCCGGCGGCGACGTCCTCCCTGGCCATCGCCGAGCACGTGGTCGAGCGGCTCTAGGGCGGGCTCAGTCCCAGAGCTTGCGGACGTCGCCGCGCGGGTCGGTGACGGTCTCGTCGCCCGGCCCGTCGAACATCCGCACCAGCCGCGTGGACGGGTCGAAGCGCTCCCAGCCGGGGTCGCCGGTGGCGGCGAAGTCGACCCAGTGGCGGTGCATCCGGTCGGCGAGCGCCTGCGGCGGGTTCGGCCCGGTCAGCCCCTCGGCCTCGGCGGTCAGGTTGTCGAAGACGAAGCCCAGCTCCAGCGCGTGGCAGGCGCCGAGGTCGTGGTTCGGGGACCGCCACGCGAACTCGTACATCCAGGTGCGCCCGCCGGAGGCGGCGTGCCCGGCGGCGGCGCGGTTCGCGGGGATCCGGAACAGGTGGTCGGTGATGATCGTCGCCATCAGCTCGCCGGCCGTCATGTCCGGGTGGCGGTCGCGGTAGGCGGCGGGCAGCCCGGCCGGGACGCCCATCCCGGCCGTGACGAGGCCCACGATGTCGTGGGTGAGCTCGGCCGCGAGACCGGTCGGCATCAGGAAGAACCGGAACTCCTCGGAGGTGTAGCCGAGGAGGAGGTCGACGTCGCGCCCGGCGCCGGCGGCGATGGCGTCCTGCGGGCGCCGGGTGATCAGCTCGCCGTCCAGGACCGGGGTGAGGGACATGCCGCCCGCGGCCGTGGTGGCGCCCCAGCGGCCCGGATCCGGCACCATCGTGACCTCGGCGGCGACGGACGCCTGCGCGGGCAGGATCGCGGCCGGGTCGAGCGCGGCGAACGCCGCCGCGGTCGGCTCGATGCCGAGCCGCGCCGCCATCTCCCTGGTGACGAGCATGGCGTCGTCCGGGTCCTGCGCGATGTGCCCGGCGCCGCTCTGCGCGATCGCGCGCCGGAACAGCCCGAGATCGAGGGAGACGAGGGTGGTCACGCTCATCCCGCCCGCGGACTCGCCGAAGACGGTGACGTTGCCCGGGTCGCCGCCGAACCCGGCGATGTTGTCGCGGACCCATTCCAGCGCGGCGATCTGGTCGAGCAGCCCCCGGTTGCACGGCGCGCCGGGCAGGTTCGCGAAGCCCTCCACGCCGAGCCGGTAGTTGATCGTCACGCAGACGACGCCGTCGCGGGCGAAGTTGTGCCCGTTGTAGACGGACACGGCCCCGGACCCGTTCCGGAACGCGCCGCCGTGGATCCACACCATGACGGGCAGCCCCGACCCGCCGGGCTCGGGCGTCGTGTCGTTCAGGGGAGACGACCCCCCTGTACCCCCCGAGAAATACGGCGTCCAGACGTTCAGGTTGAGGCAGTCGTCACCCGGGATCGCGGGCTCGGGCAGCAGCGTGTCGAACGGTCTCGGGTAGCCGGGCATCGGCGCGGTCGGCCCGAACTCGAAGGCGTCCCGGACACCGTCCCACGGCTCGGGCGGGCGCGGCGCCGTGAAGCGGTTCGGGCCGAACGGGGGCGCGGCGTAGGGGACGCCGAGGAAGGCGGTGACGCCGTCCCGTGTCCTGCCGCGCACCTTCCCGTGGGACGTCTGGACGACCGCCTCCATGGCGCGCCTCCGGGTTCTAGAACGAAATTCGACAAACCAGAGGGTACGGGACCGACGCGCCCGCTGGAATGCCGCTCATCCCCCGGCGCGCGGAGCGGGGTGGAGCATGCGGGTGAGGTAGTCGCGGGCGAACGCGCGGACGGCGTCGTCCCCGTCCAGCGCGAGCCCGCCGCCGGGGACGAGCAGCAGCGACACCGCGAGCCGCAGCAGCACCTCGGCGACCGTGTTGTGGTCCTCGGCGCCGCCGGGGCGGGCGCGGCGCAGCCGGTCGGCGAGGATGTCGCGGGCGGCGAGCATCACCGCGCCCCCGTTCATGCTGAGCTGCGGCACGAACGCCTCCGGCTCGCTCTCCAGCACGCGCCGCATCAGCGGGTGCGTGCGGGCGCTGCGCAGCCCGACCACGAAGCCCTCCGCCACGGCGTCCTCGGCGGACGGGAGGTCCTCGGTGGCCTCGGCGATCGCGGTGAGGAAGCGGCGGCACTCCCGCAGGATCACCGCCTGGAGCAGCTGCTCCTTGTTGGTGAACCGCCGGTAGATGGTGGTGCGCGCGACCCCGGCCCGCTTGGCGACGTCCTCGACGCTGACCCGGCGCAGCCCGTAGGTCTCGAACTCGGCGAGCGCCGCGTCCAGGATCCGGGTGTCGAGGCCGTCGGCGCCGCCCTCCGGCGCGGCCAGCCGGGCCCGCAGCGCGTCCGGGGTCGTGGCATCCATGGTCATGGCCAGCACCCTAACGGGATCGGGGCGTCCGGCTCGTGGCGCCGGACGATACAGAGCTACAATAATCGTCGATCTGTACTTCTGTCTCCTCATCGCGGCGGTGCACATGACGGACCAGGCCGAGACCCACAAGCCCCCTGCGGAGACGCCGCCCCCGGCTCCGCTCGGACCGGGCTCACTGACCTGGCGCTACTTCGGCGACACCCGGATGGCCCTGGTGGGGCCCCGGGCGGCCGTCCTGCAGAACATGCTGCCCGCGCTCGGCCAGGGCGTCCTCGACCACTCGGTGTTCTTCAAGGAGACCTTCGCGCGGGTGAAGCGGTCCGCCGGGCCGATCCTGGACACCGTGTACGGCGGGGAGCGGTCCGCCGAGACGGGCCGGAAGGTCCGCGACTACCACCGCGACATCAAGGGGACGATGCCGGACGGCACCCGCTACCACGCGCTCGACCCCGAGACCTACTACTGGGCGCACGCGACCTTCCTCGACACCATGCTGTACGGGATCGAGACGTTCATCCGCCCTCTCACCGACGCCGAGAAGCGCCGCGTGTACGAGGAGTCGAAGACCTGGTTCCGCATGTACGGGGTCAGCGACCGCGCCATGCCGGCGGACTGGGAGGAGTTCCAGGCGTACTGGAAGCGGATGCTGGACGAGGAGATCGTCGCGCACAAGACCGCCCGGTACGGCGTCGGCTACGTCACCAAGGGCCTGCCGCGGCCGAAGCGGGTCCCCGCACCGCTATGGCGCGCGGTCTCACCGCCGCTGAACGCGGTAGCCCGTTTCATCACGGTAGGCGGCCTGCACCCGCGCATGCGCGAACTACTGAACCTGCCCTGGACCGCCGCCGACGAGCGCCGCTACCGCCGGTTCGCCGCGGCCGTCCGGGCGGCGAACCGAGCGTGGCCCCTACTCCCAGAGGCAGTCCGCTACCTTCCCCAGGCCCGCCGCGCCTTCCAGCGCACCCGCCAACGTTGACCTGCGGCGTGTTGTTGTTATGGAGCGCCTCATAACAACAACACGCCGCAGGTCAACGTTAGATCGTGGAGCGGATGCGGGCGTCGTAGGCCTTGCGGGCGTCCGGGTCGTACTCCAGGAAGATCTTGTCCAGGCCCAGGCGGCGGGACGTCGCCTGGCGGAGGCGCTCGGGGAGCAGTGCGCCGAGGCGGACCTGCGTGCCGAGCTTCTTCGGCACCGCGACCTGGGGGCGCGGCCGGCCGATCAGCTCGACGACGGCGGCGGCGATGTCCTCCGGCTCGCAGTTCTTCTGCCCCTTCGGGCTGCGCGTCCCCGCGACCAGTTCGGTGTTGGTGAACGTCGGCAGGACGGCGCCGACGTGCACGCCCCGGCCCTGGACCTCCAGCCGGGTCGCCTCGGTGAAGGCGAGGACGGCGGCCTTGCTGGCGTTGTAGAGGGCGAGGCCGGGCGTGAACATGACGCCGGCGATCGACGCGATGTTGATGATGTGCCCCGACCCGCGCGGAAGCATCCGGCCGAGGGCCAGCTTGGTGCCGAGCATGACGCCGTGCACGTTGATGTCGATGCAGCGGCGTGCGTCGGCGTCGCTCTCGTCGGTGACCGGCCCGATCGGCATGATCCCGGCGTTGTTGACCAGGACGTCGAGCGGCCCGGCCGCCTCCTCCACCCGGTCGAGGAACGCGGTGAACGACGCGCGGGAGGTGACGTCCACGACGAGGCCGGTGACGCCCAGCGACTCGGCGGCCGCGGTGACGGCGGCCTCGTCGATGTCGCCGATGACGACGGTCGCGCCCTTCGCCCGGAGCGCGCGGGCGGTGGCGAGACCGATCCCCCGCGCGGCCCCGGTGACGGCGATGACCTTGCTCATTGTTGCTCCAGGCGGTCGAGGCGGACGGGGAGCCCGTCCTTCGGCGACGGAAGGGACGTGGTGTCCAGGGGCCATTCGTAGCGCGCCGGGACGCTCCAGCGGTAGCGCCGCAGCACCTGGTGCAGGATGGTCTTGACCTGCATCCCCGCGAAGTACATCCCGATGCACTTGTGCGCGCCGCCGCCGAACGGGGCCCACGCGTACTTGTGGACCTTGTCCTCGCGGCGCTCCGGGGAGAACCGCCCGGGGTCGAACGTGTCCGGGTCGGGCCACCACTGCGGCATGTGGTGGTTGCTGAGCATCGGCACGACGACGAGGGAGCCGGCCGGGATGTGGAAGCCGAGGATGGAGGTGTCCTTGACGACCTTGCGCGGCAGCGCCGGGACGGGCGCGACCATCCGCAGCGACTCCTTCATCACCATGTCGATGCCGGTGAAGTGGTCGAGGTCGCCGTAGCCGGGCTGCGGCCTGCCGAGGGCGAGGGACTCCTCGCGCAGCCGCTCCTGCCATTCGGGGTGCTTGGCCAGGTAGTACGACATCGTCGTCAGCGTGATGGTGGTGGTGTCGTGCGCCGCCATCAGCGCGAAGATCATGTGGTTGACGACGTCCTCGTCGGTGAACCGCTCGCCGTCGTCGGTCTCGGCCGCGCACAGCGCGGCGAACAGGTCGTCGCCGCCGTCCCGGCGCTTGGCGGGCAGGTGCCGGTAGAAGAACTCCTCCAGCACCTTGCGGGCCTGCAGGCCGCGGTGCCAGCGCAGCCCGGGGACGGGGAAGCGCACGTAGGCCGTCCCGGCGCGGACGGCGTCGATGAACGCGCCGTTGACCCGCGCGCGCTCGGCGTCGTCCAGTTCGACGCCCATGAAGACGTCCACGGCGAGGTCGAGCGTGAGCTTCTTGATGTGGTCGTACACCTTGAAGCCGGGGCCGGGCTCCCACGACTCGACGCCCTTGATGATGCCGGGCGCCATCGCCTCCATGTACGCCTGGAGCCGCGGGCGGGTGAAGGCCTCCTGCATGATGCGGCGGTGGTGCAGGTGCTCCTCGAAGTCGAGCAGCATGATGCCCCGGGTGAAGAACGGCCCGATGAAGTAGCTCCAGGCGGGCCCGTTCGCGAACGCTTTGTCCCGGTTGACCAGGACGGCCTGGGCGGCCTCGGGCCCCTGGACGGTGACGGTGCGCTGTCCGAGCAGCCACCCCCAGGCGACGGGCCCGTACTGGTCGTAGCGCTTGCGGGCCATCCCGATCGGGTCGCGCATCACCGCGAGCGTGCTGCCGATGTACGGCAGGCCGGGCACGCCGGGGACCGGTTTCAGGCCGCTGCCGTGCGGCGGCGGCGCGAGGACGCTCGTCATGACCCCTCCGGACGCGTGCAACAAATAAGCGAAATCTGTTGCTTTGTTCTAACGTAGCGGGCGCCCGTAAGTCCAGACTTATCGCCGGTGACTTGCGCGTCAGCGCGCCTCGCGGGCCGTCCCGCCCCGGAGCAGCCGCCGCCGCGCGGCCTCGGTGAGCGGCCGGTAGGCGCCCGCCCTGTCCCGGTAGTAGGCGGATCCGCCGCCGTCGGGGACGCCCTCGTCCCGCAGCGGCGCGAGCCGCAGCCGCCCGCCGGCCGTGACGGGCAGCGCGTCCACGACCCGGACGAGCGCGGGCCGCAGCCCCGGCTCCACCCGCAGCAGCGCCTCGGAGAGGTCGATGGGCTTGACCTCGCCGGCTCCGCGCAGGCTCATCGCCGCGGCCGCCAGTTCGGTGCCGCCCGCGGGGATCCCGTAGACGGCGACGCCGTCGACGTACGGCAGGTCGCCGAGCGCGTCCCGGATCGGGCCCGGCGGGACGATGCCCTCGGCCGTGCGGATCAGCTCGGCCTCCCGTCCGACGAGCCAGTAGTCGCCGTCCGCGTCGCGGCGGAACAGGTCCCCGGTGATCGTCCAGGCGTCCTCGGGCCGGAAGACGCCCCGCACCGGGCGCGCCGCCGCGCCGATCGCCGACAGCCGGACCCGCGCGAGCAGCATGCCGATCTCGCCCGGCTCGCACCGGACCGCGAACCCGTCGGGCCCCTCGGCCAGGCGCCCGCTCTCCAGGTCGTAGCGGGCGAGCCGGACGCGCGCGCTGCCCGGCAGCGGCCGCCCGAGCGAGCCGGGCTTCTTGCCGCTCAGGTTGACCAGCACCGCCTCGCCCTCGGTCGAGGCGTAGAACTCCAGGACCCGCGCGGGCGCGAACCGGTCCTCGACCCGCCGCCACAGGCCGCGCGGCATCCCGGACCCGATGAACAGCCGGACGGCGTGGTGCCGCTCGGCCGGGTTCGGCGGCGCGTTCACGAGGTCGCGCAGCAGCGTCCAGGTGTAGGACGCGACGGTGACGCCGTAGCGGCGCGCCTCGTCCCAGAACGTCTCCGGGTCGATTTCCATGTGGGGGGACGACCCCCCACGCCCCCCGGGAACCGCATTGGGGGCGCTGGCGAGGGCGAGCCGGGCGCCGCCCGCGACCGCTCCGCCGAGGCTCATCAGCAGCGCGGACGGGTGCTGCAGCGGCGTGATGCTGTAGACGGTGTCGGACGAGGACAGGGCGGCCGACGACGCCGTCCCGAACGCCGACAGCGCCCACCGCCGGTTGGTGATCCGGCTGGCCCGCAGGTGCTCCCCGTCACCCCGGAAGACGACGAAGGCGAGATCACCGGCCCGCCCCGGATTCGGCCGGTACCACCCCGGCAGTTCCACCTGGTCCGGATCGATGCGCTCCATGTCGACGAGGGAGCCGCGGTCGCCGCGCCCGACCCCGCCGAGCAGGTACCCCTGGACGCCCTCCAGCTTCCCGGCGGGCTCCGCGTGCTCGGGATCGGCGATGACCCGCGTCACCTGGCCGAGCCGGGCCTCCGCCGCGGGGTCGCCGTCGGGGCGGAGCAGCACCGCGACGGCCCCGAGCCGGCTCAGCGCCGCGACGAGCGCGAGCGCGGTGGGACGGGTCCCCATCAGCACGCCGACCGCGTCGCCGCGCCGCACGCCGATGTGGATCAGCCCGCGCACGACGGCGTCGACGCGCCGCTTGGCCGCGTCGTGGGTGTGGGCGCGCCCCCGGTACAGGAAGAAGACCTCGCCGGGCCGGTGCCGCGCCTGCTCGTCCAGGAGCAGCCCCATCGACATCCGGGTGTCGGACTGGATGCGCTCCAGCCGCGCGAGCCGCGGCAGGTTCTGCGCGGCCTCGCCGCTCAGCTGCCGGCTGCCGTGGACGACCTGCGAGGCGGTCCGGAGCGCCGACCGCGCGGCGCTGGCCCCGATGCCCATCGCCAGGTGGAGCCCGTATCCGGCCGGTCCGCCGGGGAGTTCGGCGGAGGCGGCCTCCTCGTCCCCCGCCACGGGCACGACGATCTCCGGGAGCTCGCCCTTGCCTTCGCGCCACAGCGTCCACGACGCGACGGCGGGCCAGGTCTGCGCGATCGCGAGGCTGCCCACGACGAGCCCGAAGTGCCCGGCCCTGAGCGACGCCTCGTACACCTGGGCGCGCGGCGCGGCCCGCCGGATGGCGCGGACCATGAGCGGCGACGCGATCTCGTCGACCTCACCGACGAAGGTGAGGACCGGGCACGTGATGTCGGCGAGTGTGACGAGCCGGTCGCCGATGACGAACCCGCCGGTGAGCATCCGGTTGTGCTGGATGAACTGCCGCAGGAACTCGGCGAGCGCGGGCCCGGGCCACGACACCCAGCCCTCCCGCTCCAGGAACCGGCGCTGCCGCTCGCGCGGTGCGAGCCGTTCCCGGTCGTGCAGCTGGAGGATGAAGTCGACCCGCGACCGCACCGACTTGACGGGGCTGAGGACCTGGAAGCCGAGCCGCGTCACCCAGCCGGGCACGGCGAACCCGCCGAGCATCCAGTCGGGGATCCGCTCGACGCCCTCCGACGCGAGCCGGCCGGGCAGCCCGAACGGCAGCCCCCGGCTCGTGTCGGACGGGCTGCCGAACGTCACGATCGACTCGATGCCCTCGCTGCGCCGGTAGGCGGCGGCCTGGTAGACGAACATGCCGCCCTGCGAGTACCCGGCGAGATGGACGTCCCTGCCGGTCGCCTTCCGGATCCGGTCGACCGCGTCGCTCACCGCCAGCACGTGGTCGCTGACGGTCCGCTCGAGCCCGCCGGGCTCCCGCTCGGGCGCCCCGAAGTCGACGACCCACGGATCGACCCCGAGGTCGTGCAGCACCTTCACCGCGCTGACCCGCGAGGAGATGTCGTACACCTCCGCGGTGATCATCAGCGGCGGGACGAGCAGCATCACGGGCCCGCCCGCCGCCTCCGGGAAGTAGTGCCGCAGCCGGTACACCCGCTGCTCGGTCGCGACCTCGCAGGGGGACGCGTCCTCGCCGGTGTCGAATCCCCCGAACCGGGCGACCTCCAGGGCGTTCTGGGCGGTGGATCCCAGGCGGGCGCCCAGGCGGAACAGCGTTCTGGCAACAGACGGCATCGTCGACCTCTCGCAGCGTCAACGCCATGGTGTCCTGTTGTCAGCGGCTTTAGCAATTACGCGACGACCCGCGCCCCGTCCATCCGGCCGCCCTGGAGCCGCTCCCACATGTACCGGCGGCGGGGCTTGCCGCTGGACGTCCGCTGGATCAGCCCGGTCCCGACCACGACCGTGATCTCGACGTCGTCCCCGACCCGGCGCCGCAGCGTCTCGCGGACCGCGGGGACCCACTCCTCGCTCTGCGTCTCGGCGAACAGCGCGAGCCCCTTCTGCCCGGCGCCCGGCACGCCGACCACCACGATGCGGCCCCGGCCGAGCCCGCTCACCTCGGCGATCTTGGATTCGAGGTCCTCGACGTACACCGACCGCCCGCGGACCTTGATGCTGTCGCCCATCCGCCCGAGGACGAACAGCTGGCCCTCGTGGAAGAAGCCGGCGTCCCCGGTGTAGACCTTGCCGTCCATGAACCGGGTCGACTTGGCCTCGGCCCCCGCGTAGTACCCCGGGCAGGCCGAGGCACCGCCCACGACGATCTCCCCGAGCAGCCCCTCGGCGAGCTCGTTCCCGTCGTCGTCGACGATCACGACGGGCACATCACTTTCAGGCGTGCCGCACCCCACGACCCACCCGGCCTTGGCGCCGATCGACGCGGGGCCGAGCCGGTGCTGGTCGAGGATCCGGACGGGCTGCCCGAACGCCAGCGCCTCGGGGTCGGGCCGGACGGCAAGCGGGTCGCGCCGCGCGTTGTCCATGGTGACGAGCAGCGTGGTCTCGGCCATCCCGTAGGCCGGCTTGAACGTCGCGCGCGAGAACCCGAACGGCTCGACGAGCTGCGCGAACACCTCCAGCGCGTGCGGGTCGATCGGTTCGGCGCCGATCAGCGCCATCTTCCAGCCCGACAGGTCGAGCCCCTCCAGCTGCTCCGGCTTGATCCGCCGCGCGCAGTAGGCGTAGGCGAACGGCGGCGCAGCCGTGTGCTGGGCCTCGGCGAAGCACCGGATCCAGCGTGCCGGGTCGCGGATGAAGTGGTCGGGCCGCATCAGCCGCAGCATCCCCTGCCGCGCGATCGGCGTGATGAAGGTCCCGATGAGCCCCATGTCGTGGTAGAGCGGCAGCCAGGACGCGACCACGTCGCCGTCCTCGTACCCGGCCATGCGCGCGATCAGGTCGCTGTTGGCCTCCAGGTTCTCCCAGGTGACCATGACGCCCCGCGGGGCGCCGCTGGACCCGGAGGTGAACTGCAGCAGGGCCAGTTCCCCGGCGGGCCGCACCTCCGCCTCCTCGCCCTGCTGCGGCTGCCACGGCTCGCCGCTGAGCCCGGCCTGGTCCATGGCCCGCCCCGCGTACTCGGCGAGGTCCTTGGACGCGACCACGAGGGCCGGCGACGCCTGCCGCAGGATCGCCGCGACATGGGCGACGTAGTCGTCGCCGTCCTGGAACAGCGGCGGCGTGATCAGGCAGACGGTCGCACCCGCCGCCCACACCCCGAAGTAGGTCTCGATGCAGGTGAAATCGGTGGGCAGGATGAGGCACACGACGTCGCCCGGCCGGACGCCCTCCTCGATGAGCGCCCCGGCGGTGCGCCGCGCGGCGGCGGCCAGCGCACCGTAGTCGCGGTACTCCCAGCCGCCGTCGTCGGCCGCCAGGTGCACGCCACGTCCGGTGTTCGGCGTCTCCAGCCATGCGCGCAGCGCAGATGCCATCGGTGTTCCCCTTCAACATGATCACGGTCACCCACGTGACTCGCGGGTAACTTCACCAGCACCGCGCGCCCGCCGTCAACCGGTTCGATCGGTCAAAGAGACCGGGCGGTCACTTGGAGGGAACCGACAGGACCCGCCGCTCGGCGACCCGCGCCACAGCGCGCCACCCGAGCAGCGTCGCACCGAGGAACGAGAGCGCGACGATCACGAACGCGAGAGCGGTCCCCTGCCCCGAGACAACCCGGAGCAGCATCCCGACGCCCACGGCGGACAACCAAACGCCGACCCCCACGGGAACCAGCGCATCGGCCCTGCGCCAAGCCCGGAAAAGGCCCCACCCGGCAGCGAGCCCCACCAGGAACGGCCAGGCGGTGGTGGCGTACCCGCTCAGGCTGGCGGCCTCCTCATGCGAGGCCCGCCCGATCGCCACGAAGACGAGCACGCAGCAGACGTCCGCGACCCCGCCCACAAGATTCCGCATACCTCCAGCGTAGGCGCTTCGCGGCACACCGCGGAGCGGGTGGTGAGGGGGCCCGTTCGGGGTACGGGGTCGGCCGAGGGGAACTGAGCGATGGAGGTGTGATGGCCGAGCAAGCAGGCGGCTGGCCGCGGCTGCGGGTCGCGGACTGGACGGCGACGCGCGAGACCCTGCACATGTGGACGCAGATCATCGGCAAGATCCGGCTGGCCCACGCGCCGATGCTCAACCACTGGTGGCAGGTGACCCTGTACGTGACCCCGCGAGGCCTGACCACCTCCGCGGTCCCGTACGGCACCGGCGTCTTCGACATCGAGTTCGACTTCGTCGACCACGTCCTGCGGATCAGGAGCAGCACGGGCGAATCACGCACAGTGGCCCTGGAGCCCAAACCAGTAGCGGATTTCTACGCCCACACCATGGACGCCCTGAGCAAGCTGGGCATTGACGCGCAAATCCATGCCGTTCCGAACGAGGTCGACCCGGCCATCCCGTTCGCCGAGGACCGCGACCACGCCTCCTACGACCCTGACGCCGCGAACCTGTTCTGGCGCCAGCTGCTCCAGGCGGACCGCGTCCTCGGCGCGTTCCGCTCCCGTTTCACCGGCAAGGTCAGCCCCGTGCACTTCTTCTGGGGCGCGATGGACATGGCCTGCACGAGGTTCTCCGGACGCTCCGCGCCGACGCACCCCGGCGGCGCCGCCAACTGCCCCGACTGGGTGATGACGGAGGGCTATTCGGGAGAGCTGTCCAGCGCCGGCTTCTGGCCGGGGGGAGGCGAGGAGGGCGCCTTCTACAGCTACGCCTACCCGGAACCCCCCGGCTACGCGGATCACCCGGTAGCCCCGCAGTCCGCCCACTACAGCAGCACCTTGGGCGAGTTCGTCCTCCCCTACGAAGCAGTGGCCACCGCAGCAGCCCCGGACGCGACAGCGGCCGAATTCTTCCAGTCCACCTACGAGGCAGCGGCGGAGAACGCGAACTGGGACCGAGAGACCCTGGAAACGAACCCAACTCACCCAAAGCAAAACCCCCGCCCCGAGCAATAAGGGGGGCCAGGGGCGCAGCCCCGGGGG